>JAUSGZ010000017.1 GCA_030648715.1 bacterium
GACCGTCATTTTTTTTTGATAACTCCAGGCTGCGGGGGCTCCCCAAACGAAACCAAGCCAAAGGGCTAATCCCCAGCCCGGAGCGCTCACGGGATGCACGTATACCAACACACCCGCAGCCGCCATCAACCATGGCCAAGCTATGGGCGATGACCTCCATCGCAACGCCGCGGCCAAAAGATACGGGAGAAGCGCCTGGAACGAAAATCGCGGCAGCGGGTCAGACCATGCCCCCCAAAATTCCAGGTTTAATTGGACTGGCACCAAGGTCATTATCGCGTACAAAGCAGCCCAATATCGCCGGTGGAAAAGTATGCGTCCCAAAATGTAAAACCCAACGGCCTGCACCAGCACGTGCCAACCGAGCAACCAAATGAACGAGGTTCCATAGTCGCCAGTAATTTTTGTCAACGCGCGGATGAGCGGCAGGTGGATGGTTTGGTAAAACCGAAAATTGGCCGGATCACTCAATATGGCATCACCGGTAAAATTTCCGGGGTGATCCAGTGCCGCGGCGAAACCGGCAATATTTGCCGAATCGCCCGATAAAAAGGCGAACGGGTATGCTCCCTGCCAACGGCCGAACTGCCAGGCGACCGCCACAACAAAAAAACCCAACACTACGTACAGGTCGAAGCGATTGAAGCGCCTGAACCAGCGTGTCCAAAACCCATGCCGGAAAGCGAGAGATTGCATTAGCTACCTCATCTTGATGGCCGCAAACAACATACCGACGCCGCTGACCAGTGATCTCATCGATGTGGCACGAAAATGTAGCAATTATTCAAGCCGCATTGAAATCGGCGATGAGTTTGGAGATCGAAGCTTGCGGCATTGCACAACCGCACGACATCTCTAGTCCACATCCCGCCGACCTCTCCCTCCTGCATCCCGTGCCGATGTTTATCCTCACTATACCACCAAAGGGCATGGCCGATCCGCCCGAGCAACGGGTCGATCATCGTGATAATGAGACGACCATCCGGATGGATCAATCGCCGAGCCTCCCGAAGTGCGGCTTCGCGATAGGGAATGTGATTCAGACAAGCCACGAAGGTGATGGTGTCGAAGGTGGCATCGTCGAAAGGCAGGTGAGAGGAATCTGCCACGACCGTCGCCCCCCCGCCCCAATCGACAACGTCGACGCCAACGCCCTGCCCGTAGCGCTTCACCAACGTATTATGTCCCGCACCAACATCGAGGAGTTTTCCCCGAACGAACGGCAACACGACGTTGAGCCGTTCCTCCTCAAGCGTCGTCCAGCCGAAGCGGGGCAGCCACGCCTGATCAAAAAGCAAAAAACGGAACGGGATTCCAATACTATCCCAAACAAATTTTAACGGTGATTTTTTTTTTCGCTCTGGGAGCATACAGAATTACGTTACGCTCAAGGCTTTTTCCCAAAGCCACGCCAGCTATTTCCATGACGCGAGGTTATGGTCACTTCCTGCAAGTCGCACGCTGCATGCCACTGCGCGAACACCTGATACGGAACGTAATCGGCAATGGCGGGCACAAGATGGTCAAAAATAATCAGCCATTGCTCGCGAAATCCGAATTGCGAAAAAAAATGAAGGTAATCAAAATAAAACAATATTTTTCTCAGCGAAGACATCCAGCGCCGCGTGCCGACTGGCCCATATATCCCCTTGGTAATCATGTACAGGGGCACCGCAGCAACCCCCGATAGCATGCGCAAAACACCGCGCGGGAGCCGGCTGGTGATGTTCTGCCTAAGGGGATTGAGAAAATGAATCACCCAGCCGTTGCCCTCTTTCCCGTACACCCACGTGCTCATGGCCCCGCCAGCCCGCAGATGTCCCGCCAGGGCGCAGAATGCCCGACCCGTGTCGCCCGTATGGTGCAGTACACCAATGGAAAATATGTAATCGAAACATTCGGAGAACGGGAGGGACAGGATATCCGCCTGGACGATCAGCACATTCGGGAGATGGCGCGTATTCGCGAATGCCACATCAACGGAATCGCTCAGGTCGACACCGACAACAATCCGCGCACCAAAATCGTGCGCCCACCGCGTAAACCGTCCTTGCCCGCAGCCGGCGTCGAGAACGACTTTTCCGACGAAAAAACCTGACGAGACTGGTTTGATGAAGTCTAAAAAAATTTCCGCGCTTGCACACCGCGAATCCTTGAGAGGCGGGTTGAACACGCGCCACTGGTAACCGAAACCACCGATCGTACCCGCCGCCCCGAACGCCGGCAACTGGGCAGAAAATCGTGGCACCCCGCGGATGATCGGATACATCTCATCGCATCTCTGGCACACGAGACTGCCGGTCACAATATGCTCATCGGATGACTGTTCAGTAATTTCATGCAGGCGCATCGCACCGCCGCATCGGCGGCAATGGAGAAGCGCGACTTGTGCCGCATCGTTCCTCATAAGCTCTTCCCGGTATGGATGAATTGCCTCCACCACAGCACCAAACTCAACAGGCACCAAATCTGATGGCTGTGGTCAGCCACGCCTCGAAAGTGCTGTTGGAGCACAGTACGAACCGTAGCTTCATCCAACCAACCGACCTGACGGATCGTGCTGGTCGACAAAAGATCGGTGACCATGGGTCGCATGCCTTGTTTGACCCAATGGGCGACAGGGACATTGAATCCTTGCTTTTTGCGCCGCAAAATTCGGGCTGGCAACACGCCGTCCAGGGACGCCTTTAAAAGATATTTCTTATTGAAAAAATTTTTCAGCTTCAAGCGCGCCGGCACCCGCGCCATGAACTCGACGAGTCGGTAGTCAAGGAAGGGAGTGCGCGCCTCCAGACCATGAGCCATCGTCATGCGGTCAACCTTGACCAACATGTCATTGGGAAGGTAGAAACGGGTGTCCACATACAGCATCCGATTCAACGGATCGCGGGCATTCGTACGGGCAAACATTGCACGATACAAATCGATCGCATCCGCCCCGACGCCTGGACGGTCACGAATCGGGGATAAAAGCTTTTGCCGCATCTCGGGATCAAAAATCATCCGCCACGTTGCATGGGCGTCTTCGGGTGTATACATCGATCCCGCAACGAAGCGCTTAAGTTTATCGTCCCAGCTGACTTTTGCATCCGAGGACGGAAGGCGACGGACCATCGGAGCAATAACGCCCCGCCGTATCCAAGCCGGCACATGATGATACCACTGCAGAAGGTAACGCGCCTGGTACGTTTCATAACCGGCCATCGTCTCGTCAGCGCCATCCCCACAGAGCACCATTTTCACGCGTTCGCGCGCCAACTTTGCGAGGTGCCAAACCGCGACCATGGAAGCGTCGGCAGTGGGCTCTTCGGCATGCCAAACTATTTCCGCTAAGACATTGGCTTCGTGCTCTCCCACGATCCGCACGTGGTGTTCGGCCCCGACGACGCGGGCAACCTCCTGCGCATACGCCGTCTCATCGTAGGATCGCTCGCCGAACCCGGCCGAGAATGATTGCAGCGGCTGCGATAATTGTCGGGACATCCAATACGCAACGGCGCTCGAATCAACACCGCCGCTCAAAAAAACGCCGAACGGTACGTCGCTCGCTAAGCGCAGACGGACCGATTCTTTCAATAAGGCGCGAAATTCATCCAAATATTCGGCTTCCGACCTTTTGGAATCCTCGTGGTATTCAAGGTCCCAATATTCAACATCGCGCAGCTCGCCCCCGCTGACCAAGAGATAATGGCCCGGAAGCACCTGACGCACGTTGGCGAACAGGGTGTGAGGTGCCGGCGTGTAGTTGAGCGACACGAAGTACGACAAGGACGCGAAATCGAGTGTCCGGTCGACTTCACGTTCACCAATGATTGCTTTAATTTCTGATCCAAAATACAGGCCCTGGGACAGTCGAGCATAGAATAAAGGCTTCACACCGAGCCGATCGCGGACGAGCCAAAGCTGCTGCTGCCGCGCGTCCCACAGGCCGAACGCGAACATTCCGTTGAAGCGCTTGACACAGTCAACACCCCACGCTTCGTAGGCATGCACGATCACCTCCGTGTCGGTGGAAGAACGGAAGCGGTGGCCAAGACGTTCCAGGTCGCGCCGCAGTTCAAGATAATTGTAGATTTCTCCATTAAAAGTCACCCACACATTCCCCTCTTCGTTCCCAAGCGGTTGCCGGCCGGCCGAAGACAAATCAAGGATGGCCAACCGACGATGCCCCAGGCCGAGGGGCCCGTCGAGGTAGACGCCGTCACCGTCGGGTCCGCGATGCGCCAACCGCGCGCTCATACCGTGCAGCACCTCGCGCTCAACCGGTCGGCCATCGAAACGAAGCACTCCGACGATTCCACACATAGAGGCAAAAATGACTGTGGACAAGGGGCGGCAAAAAACTGCCGCACCGCATTACGCCTTTCCGCCGACGTCGGTATTGAGATCCTGGCCTTCGCGCAGCCGCTCGAGACGCAATTGTGAGATCTGATCGCAGATCAGGCCAAGGCCGAAGAGTAGTATCGCGGTAACGATAGCGAGCATAGAGCCGACGCTTACCCCTAAACCGGCAAGCGCAATCGGTATTTCCCACAACACCCCGGTGGTGCCGATGAGTACGCTCGCGGGCACAAAGACCCGCAATGGTTCGAACAGTGCAGCTATGCGCAGGATCAAAATGATGGTATCGAGTCCCGTCGTAACGGTCACCGTACTCTTTCCGACTCGTCGCTCGACCTGAATGGGCACATACACCACGGAGCGCCCCTGACTCAACATCGCAACGGTGATGGTGGTCGAAAAAGAAAAGCCTGAGGGGCACAAATGCAGGTACTGAAGAACTACCGTCCGACGAAGCACGCGCAGTCCGGAATTCAAATCAGGAATGTGATACCGCGTGATGTAGTTGGCCATTAGTCGCAGCAGGCGTTTCCCGGGCATACGCCACAGCGGGCTGTTGTGAAATCCGACGCGTTGGCCAACCACCATGTCGCAACTCGACGCCTGCTCCCACAGACGGTTCACGTCGCTGGCTCGGTGCTGGCCGTCGGCGTCCATGGTCACGATGTATTCTGTCTGCGCCTGACGAATGCCGGTCTTCAACGCCGCGCCGTAACCAATATTACGATAATGGCGCAGCACACGCGCGCCAGCCTGCTGGGCCACCTGGGCGGTTCGATCGGTAGATCCATCGTCCACGACGATGATCTCGTGAACGACGGCGGCGCACTTCTCCTTGATATCGGCAATAACGCGCGCGATCGCCGACTCTTCATTCAAGGCCGGAATGATGATGGTGAGTGGCGGCATAATCGTCCTGCGGTTTAACGCTTTTCCCACTGACAAAGAGTAAAACAAGAAAACTGTTTTCCCAACAGCGGCGATAGGGTTGCTTCAATGGCGAGCAGCAACGGTGTATACCAATGTTTCAAACCAAGAGGGATGCGTAGAACCAGAGAATTCAATACGAACAGGTACGCGATACTCCCACCGTACTTTTCTTGACGAAAAAGGAAACGGTCGGAAAATAACGATTTGATCGCCTCCAAATCGATCGCCCGCTCGTTGCGTTCAAAGAGCGGGTCTCGCGGGTACCACCGCCTGCGAACGCGGTCGGGGAGCGACCCTTGGTGCGGCTCGACAAAACAGAGAATACCGCCGGGCTTGAGGATGCGATGAATTTCTTGAAGCGCAGCTGGTACCTCCGGATGGAGATGGTGCAGCCCCCCAATGATGGCGACGCAACCGAATGCGTTATTCGGAAACCCAGAGCTCAGCACCGAGGAACGGATCGCACGGCATTGGGGCCAGCGCCGACGGTACAACTCTACCGCAGCCTCGGAAATATCCAACCCAGTTACCCGCGCTCCCTGGGTCAGTAGGTATCCCGTCGCGGAACCGCCGCCGCACATCGCATCAAGCGCCTCCACGTTGCCGAGCGCGACGCCGCGAAACATGGGCTTGAAAAAAAAACGCTCCCGGTATCGCTGGCTGCAGGCATCATCGTAGTGAGCCTCGTAGGCATGAAAAATCCTATTATAATGCGCCTGCTGGAGTTGTTCCTGCTGATTCATACATGCCGAGCTCACCGAACGGTAGCGTGGTACCGAGCCATTTTTTTTAACATGATACAACGACCCACCGAGAAAAAAACTAGACGCCGTAAAACTTCCGATACCAAGAGACGAACGCCAGAACGCCATCGCGGGCGTCGGTCCTCGGTTGCCAGTCAAGCAACCGTTGCGCCTTGGCGATATCGGCGAACGTCAGCCGCACGTCGCCTGGTTGCATTCCAGTGAGTTCGATTTTTGCCTTGATGCCGAGCGCATGCTCGAGCATTGCCACCAGGTCGGTCAATGCAACCGGCCGATTATTGCCAAGATTGATGATCTCGTAGGGGAAGGGACGGTCGATCGCTGCCACCACCCCCGCGACGATATCATCAATATACGTAAAATCGCGGGCCATCCGACCGTGATTGAACAGCGTAAGAGGCCGAGACGCAAGCATTTTTTGTATGAAGATAAACATCGCCATATCCGGCCGACCCCAAGGCCCATAGACCGTGAAAAACCGCAGACCGGTGCTTGGAAGCCCGTAGATACTATGGTAAGCATGCGCCAAGAGCTCAGTAGAACGCTTGGTCGCCGCATAGAGCGACAACGGCTGATCGACGCGGTCATCCTCCGAAAACGGCAACTTATCGTTCGCACCGTACACGGATGAAGAGGACGCGTAGATAAACGGGACGTTTCCGTTCAGGCGCGCCAACTCCAGCAGCGTCAGCGTACCAACAACATTCGATTGCGCGTAGACGAAAGGATTCTCCAATGAATACCGCACGCCGGCCTGAGCGGCTAAGTGACAGACACGATCGAAGCGATATTCGCTGAATATCCTTCCCATAACATCACGATCAGCAATATCGGCGCGCACAATGACTGGCTTGAATTCGGACAAAAAGTGCCGGACCCGCGCTTCCTTGAGCGTTGGATCGTAGTAATTATTGAAATTATCGACGATGACGATCTGGTCGCCACGGATAAGCAACGTCCGCCCGACTGCAGAACCAATGAACCCCGCCCCACCAGTAAGAAGGATTTTCATACAAATAGTTACTCTTTTATACCACTTTAAACCACACAGTGCCAACAATGTTGTAGCAGTATAGGCCCCACGAACAAACGGTAAAATATGGCCTAAACCAAAAAGAAAACTGGGCGGAGCGAAGGAGATAAATTCCATTGACTTTGGATGAAAAAACGCTATACTATCAACAGTTTTCACCTTTCCCATCCCCCGATGTCGGAGGAAATTGGCATCGCAGCCACCCCGCCCCAAGGGCGCGCGCACCCTCATCAAGCCGGGCGGAGATCGTCACCGGTTTTTTTTCTGACCGCCGCGAACGTGCTTTCCGCCGTCATTGGGCTCGTCGCCAGCGTCATGACCGCCCGCTGGCTGGGCGAAGCATCGTACGGGGTCATGGGCGTCATCTGGGGGGTGAACGCCACCGTCCTCTCGTTCGTGGATCCGCGGCTGACCGACCTGATGGTCAAGCGCTACTACCAACCCCCTCCGCCGGGCGTCGAACTTCTGCGGCATCGGGCAAATGTCCTGCAGGTTACCTTCATCTCCTATTTCGGCCTGGCCGTTTGCGCGTTCCTGCTGGGGGCGATCGCCAACCTGGGGCTTATTGGCTTGTTCACGGCACAGCCGGTCAAGCTGAGCTGGATCGCGGCGGGCGCCTTCACCCTGTCCTCCAGCTACCTACTCAACCCACTCACCCAGATGCACCGCCTGCAAGGCCGCTTCTATTTCCTCGGCCTGACGAATCTTGCGACCACGCTCGTGCTCTCGGGCACCGTGCTCGGGTGGTTGTATTTCAATCGCAGCCTCGATGGTTTCTACACCGGGTCGGCAGTCGGGGCTTTTACTACCACGGCGCTGTTCCTAACGGTGTCGGCCTACCTTTGGACCGCCCGCGATCGCCTGCCGTTGTTCCAGAGATTGCACGGACCAACGCTCACCCAGTTCAAAAGGAATTATAAATTTTTATTCTGGAGCAATACGCTCGGCTACGTCAAAATGGGCCATCGCGCCGCCGATATTCTTTTCGTCGGTCTGCTGACCAACGACCAACTCACCGGCGTGTACAAGCTCGCGCGCTCGCTGACCGACAAGCTGTACTATCTGTTCGACGCCACCAACCAGGTCTACCAGCCGGACTTCATGCAATATCTCGCCGCCGGGCAACCGACAGAATACCGCCGCCTGGCTCGGCGGCTGCTCTCTTGGGCAGGGCTGGCGACGGGAGCGATCGTCGCCGTCGAACTCGCGGGCTACCCGCTATTCCAGCACTGGCTACTGGCGGGAAAATTCGCCGGTTCGCAAGCGGCCGTGGTCATCCTCACGCTGCCGCTGTTCCTGGTCCTGGGTGGGTATCTCTGGATTTGGCCCATCATTCTCCACCACAACCTGCTCCGCTCCTTTACGGTGCTCGGATTGAGCGGTGTGGTGGCGCAGTACGCCGTGGGTTGGTTCCTGTTCACCGCCACCGGTCTGCCGGCCGCGTTCCCCATAGGCTACCTTACCTACTATCTGGTCCTCATCGGCGGAGCATTGCTTCAGATAAAAAAACTGCACCCGCGCTGGCTTCCCGGCACGTTCTATGCGCACCCCTAGCACACGAACACCTCCCCGCGAACCGCCTGGCATCCACGTCGTACAAATCAGCTACGACGAAACCCTGGCGGCGGGCACGGCGGTCTCGGAGGCGATGGAACGGCAGACAACCTACGCACGGCAGCTGGCCAAGTTGCTGCCGGGGAGCCAGGTCACCATCCTGCTCCTGACCCGCGATCAAAACGTCGGTGGGCAGGCCGCGGACAACCTCGCCATCCGTCCAATCCTCTACCACTCCTGGTTGACCATCCCCTTCGTGGTCCGGCGTGCACTTCGGTCGCTCCACGCGAATGATCCGATCGCCGTGGTCACCACGCAGACCACCCATGAAGACGGCATCGGCGCACTCCTCTTCCGCCGACAAACTCGCGTCCCCGTCATCGCGCAGGTCCACTACGATTGCTTCGACCGTTCGGCAAGAGCGCACGTGCTCGGCGGCGGCCTTTCTGGCGCGTTGCGGTGGCAACTATCGCGCTCCTGCTACCAACGGTACGATGCCATCCGGGTCGTCGCCCGGCTCACTGCCGCCCAGCTGGCAGAGCGTGGGTGGCACACGAATATCCATGTTATTCCCGTACCGGTTGCGTTGATCGCCGAAGCTCCAATACCGAGGTTCGCACCAACGAAAGCGCCGCAGGTCCTGTACGTCGGCCGGCTCGCGCCGGAAAAACGCCTTGACCGCTGGCTGCGCGTTGCCCGCCGGATCGCCGACCGCATTCCCACCGCGAGGTTTGACCTTGTGGGGGACGGGCCCGAACGACCCGCGTTGGAACAATTGACGCACGACCTTGGCCTAGACGAACGCGTGCATTTCCACGGATTCGTTCCTCATGACCGCCTCGGACCACAGTACCAGAATGCCACGGTATTTCTGTTCACCTCCGAGGCGGAAGGTTTTGGACGCGTGCTGGCGGAGGCAAGCGCCCACGGCCTGCCGATCGTGAGCAGCCGCGTCGCAGGGAGCCGGGACATTATCGAAGACGGCGTAAGCGGCTACCTGTTGGCGGGTGATGATACTGAGGGCATGGCGAACCGCGTGATCGAGCTCGCGCACGATGACGAGCGCCGCCGAATGTTCGGCGCCGCGGGCCATGCCCGCGTGCTCCGCGACTTTTCGCCGGACGCGCTGGTTCGTCAATGGGTAGATCTCTGGCGAACCGTGGCCAAACCGGACACGCGCCTCCCGCGATCACTGCTCGCGCCGAAACGCCCAACCTGGAAACGATGGCGCCGCATCGCCTGGTCGCCCCACTCGCTGCTGCGGTCACTGGAGTATGAAGTGCTCCGTGGGCTGCCATTGACCGGGCGCACCCTGGACATCGGCGGCGGGGTACGAAATAGCTACATCGCGCTCTTCCGAACCTCGGGGACGATCGATTCAGTGAACATTGACCCCGCGATGCAGCCCACCTACCTGGCCGACCTCAATCAACCGCTCGCTATCCCCGATGGAACCTACGATAACGTCATCAGCTTCAATACGTTCGAGCATATCGCTGACGATGGCACGGCGATCCGTGAGGCACTGCGCGTCCTGAAGCCGGGCGGCCGATGCTATTTCCTTGTGCCATTCCTCTACAAGGTGCATGGCTCGCCAAACGATTATCATCGCCACACCGCGTGGTGGTGGCACGACACACTGACGGCGCTCGGCATTTCGGAACCCACGCTGTCCATCGACCCGCTGGTCTGGGACCCATCCTCGTCAGGCGGAGCATTGCGGAACTTCAGTGATCGGCGGTGGCAAAAAGCGCTGGCGCTGTGCCGAGGTCCGCTCCGCCACGGCTGGAACGCCAGTGAACGGCTGCCCAGTTACGACTGCAGCGACTACGCGCTGGGGTATTACCTGACTGGAACCAAACAGTAGCGCACCATACTTTATGTTCGGACTATCGCATCTCCGACAAACCTGGTACCTGACCCGCCGGTACGGAGCGCTCACCTCGCACCCATGGAAAGCACTCTCTTTTTTCCTCTTGGGCAGTCGTCGACCTGATCGCACCCTTGATTTTTCGTGGGACGGCCAGCCGCTGGTATTCCGCTGGCGCGACTGGGGATGCGTCGAAGAGATCGTCGGCAGCGACGAATATGGATTCACCCGCGAGTTGCTGACGGGTACAGCTTCGCCGCTGGTGGTCGACCTCGGGGCGAACATCGGTTTGTTCTCGCTGCACATTTTCCGCCATGCTCCGCAGGCGGAGGTGCATGCGGCCGAAGCCAGCGCGGAAACCTTCCGCGTCCTGGAGCGCAATCGCGCCCTGCAGCCGCAACGTCGCTGGCGCACCTACCACGTCGCCGTATGGAAAGAGGACGGCACGGTGCCCTTCCTTGACCTGCCGGCCAGCACCTCGAGCCGTATCAGTTTCACCCCAGCCGCAGCCACAACGGTCCCCGCACAGTCATTGCCGTCCCTGCTCGAAAGAATGGTGGGGCCGCGTACGGTGGACCTCCTGAAAATGGACATCGAAGGCGCTGAACTGGCGGTACTGCCGACCAGCGCGTCCTCGCTGACCCGCGTTCGCCATCTGCTGGTCGAGCTCCACACGAATATCGGACCGATCCACGACGCCGTTACCGCGCTCCGCCAGGCGTTCCCCCACCTCTATCGCATCCCGGGCCGACGATCGCAAAAACCGCTGGTCTTGGCAACCCGCGACCCGCAAGCACTGCCGACTTTTTCCACGGACGACGCATGAACGAGCCGCACGCATTTCCGGACGCTGCGACATCCTCCTCGCTTCGGCTGCTGGTGGTCAACTTTGAAATGGACGAATGCTCGCCGGTGCTCGCCTGGCAGGCCGGGGTCGTAAACGCGCTGGCGCAACGCTGCGCACAGGTACTCGTCCTGACCGAACGGATCGGCGAATACCGCGCCCCCGCCAATGTCAGCGTGCAGCGCCTCAATGTTCGGCCAGCCGGCATTCCCTACCGCGTCGGCGGATGCCTCATCGTACTGTGGCAATGTTTCTCTCTCATGCGCGCCCACCGCGTGAATGCCTGTTTCATCCACATGAATCATCCGTGGGCCTACCGGCTGTACCCCGCGTTCCGCCGGCTCCGCGTGCCGGTGCTGCTGTGGTACGCGCACGGCACCGTTACGCCATCGCTGCGGCTGGCTCTCAAGTGCGTATCCAGGGTTATCACTTCGACACCGGAAGGGTTCCGCATCGCTTCCCCGAAAGTCCGCATTATCGGCCAGGGCATTGATACGGAACGATTCCGCCTTCCCGCCGGCACTCAAGTGCGACAAGGCCTGATCACGGTCGGCCGCCTATCGCGCCGCAAACGTCTTGACCTGCTGCTCGAAGCGATGGCGCAGCTGAAGGCACTGCTTCCCAGCCACAGGGTGCACCTGCGCATCATCGGTGCCCCGCTGACGGCGGACGATAACGAATACGTCCACGAACTGCACGCCAAAAAAATATCGCTCGGGCTCCAGAACCTCGTCGAATTCGTCGGCGCAGTCCCCCAGACGGAACTGCCAAACATCTACGGGAGCGCACAACTGATGCTCAATGTCAGCGAAACCGGCAGCCTCGATAAGGTCATCCTGGAGGCCTTGGCCTGCGGCTGCCCCATACTTACCAGCAATCCGGCCGCGCGCGAAACGCTGGCCGCATATCCTGAATTCTTCACCGCAACGGACGACCCGAAGGCGTTGGCGCACAGCTTAGCAACGCTGCTCCAGCGGGCATCCGCATACCAACCCGCCGCGCTGCGGGCGCTGGTTTCCGGCCGCCACGACCTCAATACGTACGCCCAACAAATATTCCATCATCTTGAGGAGATCTGATGAAATCCCTGCTGCTCATCACCGATATTTTTCCACCGGAGATCGGCGGACCGGCAAGCTTTATGGTGCGGCTGGCCGCTACGCTGGCTGCCCGTGGTAGCAAAGTCACGGTGGTGTGTGCGACGCCTGCCGAGGGTCACGACGACCGGCAATTCCCGTTCAGAGTGTATCGCCACTCACGCCGACAGTTTGGTTTCCGCACCCGCACCGCTCTGCGAATCGCACGGGAGCTGCTCGCCCACGATGCATGCCTGGTGAACGGCCTGGAATACCTGACCGCCATTGCCGCGCGGATAGTTCGCCGCCCCTACACCATCAAGATCGTCGGTGATATCGTCTGGGAGATGGCGCGGCATTACGCTCTCACGGCGTCCGATATCGATGCCTTCCAATCCCTGCTGCCTCCCTCGGAGAAATTGCGAACGCTGGCACGACGCCGGCGGTGGTACCTGAACGGTGCCGCAACCGTCATCGTCCCCAGCAACTACCTGCGCGGCCTGGTGCGCGGCTGGGGTATTCCCGCTGAGAAGATCCGAGTCATCCAAAACGGCATCCCCACCGAGGACTACCGTCAATGGCAGCCCCAACGAAGAGGGGCGTCCACACCGCTGCGCGTCGCATTCTGCGGACGCCTGACCAACTGGAAAGGGGTGGACACGCTCTTGGAAGCCGCCGCGGCGATAAAAAATATTAACATCGATATTATCGGCGACGGCCCCGAACGCGCAGCCCTGGAAAAAATCGTGACCGCGCGGGGGGTCAACGAACGGGTGACCTTTACCGGACGCCTTGACGAAAAAGCCGCCAGGGACCGGCTCGCAAAATCCCACGTGCTGGTTCTTGACTCCGCCTACGAAGGGCACTCGCACGTACTGCTGGAAGCGGGAGCATTGGGCCTGGCGCCGATCGCCAGCCGCTGCGGCGGGAACCCCGAGATCGTCCGCGATGGCGAAAACGGCATCCTGGTCGCGCCCCATGACGTGCCCGCCTTGCGCGATGCGTTAGAACGACTGGAGGAAGATGAACCGCTCCGATTCCGACTCGCCTCGGCGGCAAAAAACGGAAGCCAGCGCTACTCGTTCAGCAACACTATGACCGCCATTCTCGACCTGATCTCCGGCTGAACCCATGGTTGCCAAGCCAAGCGCATTACGCCTACAATGACTACCACAACGTGACCGCTGACCACGCCTATGACCTACCAAATTCTCCTCAACAAAACCATGGACCGCGCCGACCTTCAAGGTCAGGAGGCGCAAACCGTGCTCCATGAGCTCAACGAGCTCATCCGAAAACTCCGCAAAAAAAATCTCAACATCAGTTCCTGGTACGGCTATTTCTCGCTGCCGCCGGTATGGCAGCACTATGAAACGGCCAACCGCGGATTCAACTACCAGGCGTTGCCCGAAGCCATCGACGACCGCCATTTTCCCTGGTTTCTGTATTGGGAGATCGCCTGGGTGGTCATCAACAACCACTGGCAGCCGGGTATGCGGGTGTTGGACCTGGGCGGAAGCTCGTCACTGTTCTCCTATTACCTTGCGTCCAAGGGACTCGAGGTGACCACGGTGGATCTCCAACCGGAGCTGGTCGACAACGCCAATCGCGTGGCCGCAGCCATGGGATGGCGCCTGAACAACCTGGTGATGGACATGCGCCACCTCACCGTGCCCGGGCCATTCGACCATATCACGTCGATCTGCGTCTACGAGCATCTCCCCTGGCACGATCGGGTCGCGGTCAACCAAGAGGTGCGGCGGTTGTTGATGCCCAGGGGTAATTTCAGCATTACCTTCGACTACCGCAACCCTTCGCAGCAGGCCCGCATTAGTTCGCCCGATGACGTCGCCGCGCAGTTCATCGCCCCCTCTGGCCTGGTGCCGCGCGGGAACCTTCGGTTCCATGATTCCGGCTCCAGTCACCTCCTACACCCCTTCTTTTCCCCCAACGCAGACTGGCGGTGGAAGCTACAGTCCATCCGGCGCCGGGAATTCCGCCTCACCGACTGGCCGAAAAAGAAGTTTGCTAATGACTATACGTTCGGAGCGCTGTTCTTGACGCAGCCGACTGCACCGCCGACGGCGTAACAACGCCACCGCCAGGCTGCTGCTTCCTGCATGCGGGTTACTCACGTCATCAACGTTGCTGAAATCCCTGGTCGCCCCCTGTTCTCCGGATCGGAACAGCACGTCTTCGTATTGATGGCCGAGCAGCAGTCGCGCGGCCTGCAGGTTGAATTTGCTCCCCAGGTTTTCCGTGACGGCCCCAACTTGCAAAAAAAATTCTCGGAACTGCAGGCGGCGGGGATAACGGTGGCCCCGACGCTCGTCAATGGCCCGTACCACTGGCAGACGAATCTGCGACTGCTGCCGCGACTCCTACCTTTCTTTCGCACGCGCCGCCAACGATTGATCCACACCCACCTTGACGGCGTGGACTACGCCGCGCGTTTTGCCGCTGGGCTTGCCGGATGCCGCCGGGTGATCAGCACGGTGCATAATAATGAACCCCACTACGCCCGGCGGCGGGAGCGGCTGCAGCTGCAATTCCTGGACCGCTGGAATGCGCGGTACATCGCCATTTCAGAATGTGTGCACCGCTACCTGGTCGACCGACTCGGACTCCCCCCAAAAAAAATCGTAACCATTTACTACGGATTACCGGCGCCTGCCGCCATCCTCACGCGAACAGAGGCGCGTCGCCGCCTCGGACTGGACCCGGATGACCCGCGATTCACCGTGGGTTTTATCGGACGCTTTGAACCGCAAAAAGATCCACACAGCCTACTGCGCGCCGCCGCGGAAATTCCCGAACTTCAACTGGTCATGGTCGGCGCCGGCAGTCTCGCCGTCGACCTTCTCCGCGACGCGCAAAGACTCCCCGACGGTCAGGTGCATTTCATCCCGTACCGGCCGGATGCTGCCGACTTGATACCGGCATTCGACCTACTCTGTCTTCCCTCGCGCTGGGAAGGTTTTGGCCTGGTGCTGCTGGAGGCCATGGTACGCAATGTACCGATTGCCGGCAGCACCGCAGGCGCGATCCCGGAGATCCTTGACCACGGTCGGTGCGGTCTCCTATTCGACCCATCCCAACCTTCAGCGCTGACCACGTGCCTTCGGTACGCCATGGCGCAACGCCAAGAATTGTCGCTCCTCGCGCAGCGGGCTGCGGCATGGGCCGAATCGCGCTTCACCACTGCCGCGATGGTGGAGCAGACTCTTACCGTTTATCGTGAAGTATCGGGGAAACAAAAATCGTAGTATGGCAAATCCGCTCATTTCCATCATTATCCCGACCTACAACCGGCCGCAACAGGCCGTTGCAGCAGTCCAAAGTTTTCTCCGTCAAACCTACCAGCGCTTCGAGGTGATCGTCGTGAATGATGGCGGCACCCAAGAGGTCGGGCCGGCGGTGAGCGCGCTGGACGATCCGCGTATCCGCTTCGTCTCAAAACTGAACGGCGGTTTAGCCTCGGCCCGCAACTACGGATTGCGGCTCGCGCAAGGTGAATTCGTCACCTTCTGTGATGATGACGACGACGTGTACCCGCAGCGCCTCGAGTTGCATCTCGCGCACGTCGAGGCCGCCGGCGCGGCGATTTCCTTCTGCAACGCCCACATCGTGACCGGCCGCCGGACCCGGCTATTTTTCGGCCACGCGCCCCAACCCTCCTTCACCGGCCTCTTCTGCCGCCGCAATCCGCCCGTTCACGCCTTCCTGGTTGCGCGCGAGTGTATTGAACGTGCCGGCGGTTTTAACGAACGTTTGCGCGTCTGCGAAGACTATGATCTGTGGCTGCGGCTGCTGCCGCGGTACCGTTTTGACTATTTCCACCTGCCGCTGGTCCGGTATGTACGGCATCCCGGCGCGATGAGCAACGACTTGCCGACGATGTCGCGCGAGATTTGCCGCCTGGCGGAAAATTACGTCCGTGTCCATACGGCAGAACTGCCCCCGGAATTCCTACAAAAATTCCGACGCCTGATGCTCCTGCGCCAGGGCAAGCGGCAATTGCGGGAACACGATTTCCTCGGCAGCCTGATGACGGCGTATGAGTGGCTGACCGCCGCCTGGTCGCGTCCCCGTACGCCAAACGCATCCTGACCATGCAACGAACCCCCCAACCGCTCCATGTCCTCCATATCGTCGAGGCAACACTGACGGGCACGCGACGGCACGTGACCGACCTGGTGTTGCAGGCAACCCCGGCCGTGCAGCCAACGCTGATATTTTCCAGAGTACGTGCCGACCGCGAATTTACAAACTCGCTGGCAGCAATCCAAGCGCGCGGGATTCCGCTGGTCGAGGTACCGATGTATCGGGTCTTCAAACCGTTCCAAAACTTCCGAGCTGGCCTGCAAATTTGCGCCCACATCGCCCGCACGCGTCCGCACATCGTCCACACCCACGGCGCGATCGCCGGCATTATCGGCCGCTGGGCGGCACACCGTGCGCGTGTTCCCGTTATCGTCCACACCCCGAATGCCTGGCCGTTCCTCGCGACCGGTGAGTGGCTGCTGCGGAGTCTGTACCGCGGGCTAGAGCGCTGGACGGCGCGCTGGTCGGACGCCATTATCTGCGTCTCCGACCACGAACGACGGCTCGGCCTCACCTACCGCATCGCGCCGCCGGAAAGACTTATCCTCATTCCCAACGGCACGGATCTGACGGCAATCCACGGCGACCGAACAGCGGCCCGCACGCTCCTGGGTCTGCCGTCCGATGCGCTGGTCTTTGGCAGCGTGACCCGTTTTGCCCCCCAGAAAGACCCCCTCGGCCTGATCTCCGCGCTGCAACCGCTCACCGCTCGCTTCCCGCGCTTCCACCTGGTGATGGTCGGCGAAGGACCGCTCCTTGCCGCCGCTACAAAATTCGTGACGCGCCACCATGTAGAGCGGCAGATCCACCTCACCGGATTTAGAACTGATGCGACCGCGCTGCTCTTTGGTTTCGACGCGTTCCTCCTCTCCTCGCGCTATGAGGGGCTTGCGTACGGCGTGCTGGAGGCGATGGCCGCCGGACTCCCCATCATCACCACCGCCGGCGGCAATGAGCAGGCCGTACGCCACGGAGTGAACGGCCTGGTGGTACCCGTGGACGACCAGGTGGCGTTGCAAACAGCGGTCACGACCCTGCTGCAGGACCACCACCTGCGCCAGTCCTTCGGACAACAGAGCCGAGTTCGGGTACAGCAGTTCACCGTTGATGGCATGGTCGGAAAGACGGAAGCGCTCTATC
Organism: bacterium; assembly: GCA_030648715.1. GTDB lineage: Bacteria > Patescibacteriota > Patescibacteriia > Buchananbacterales > GWA2-38-13 > VMFR01. The sequence continues at coordinate 17,657 of JAUSGZ010000017.1, forward strand.
GGCGATTAGTGGAAGAGAAAGGACTTCTGCTAGAGTAAGCGGGTATGATGTGGCTTTTGATCGCGAGCGACATCCTCATGCTTCAGGCGAGTTTTTGGCTGGCCTATGCGGCGCGCACCGGCACGTTCTTCGCTACTACGCTGGAAGTACTGCCGCCCATGGCGGTATATCTGGCTGCCTTGCCCTGGTCGGCCGCGCTCCTCGTGGCGATCTTTTACGTCCGCGGGCTCTACTGGCCGGCCCGCCGGCTCACACCCGCGGTCGAGGCCTACGAAGTGGTCAAGGGAGTGACCGCGTGGGCGCTGCTGGTGATGTCGGGTTCCTATCTGGTGAAATTCGATTACTCGCGCATCGTCGTCCTTGCGACCTGGCTGCTGGCCGTGGTCCTGGTGACCGGAGGACGCTGGATCTCCAGCCGCATCATCAGCGTACTTGCCCGCCGCGGCGTGGGTGCGCTCAACGTCCTGATCATCGGTTCGGGGAAACCGGCCCGCATCATTGCCCAACAGCTTCAGCCGTACGCTCGTCTCGGCTATCGCCTCGTGGGCTGTGTCGGGGACGGTGGAATCAACGGATTGCCATGCCTCGGTACCGCCGACGACGTACCGCGCCTGATCAACGCTCATAGTATCCGACAAGTCTACGTGGCGGAACCCGCGCTCTCGTACGACGCCATCCTGACCATGGTCTACACCTGTCCGTCCAAGAACGTCCAATTCCGCATCGCCGCAAATATCTTCCCCCGCTTCCACGCTCCCCGCTCGCTGACCGAACTCGAGGGCTTCCCGTCACTGGATGTGCGGCGCGCGGAACCCGCGCTCTGGTACCGGGCCGCCAAGCGCCTCCTGGATATCCTTTTGAGCGGTTTCCTGCTGATGTTCAGCCTGCCGCTCTGGGGACTGATCGTGCTTTTTATCCGCCGCGATTCCTCAGGCCCCGCGCTCCTCACGCAGCCGCGCGTCGGCTACCGCGGACGGCGTTTCATCCTCTATAAATTCCGCTCCATGGTTGCCGCTACCGAACGCGACGCGACGCCACCCTCCAGCTTGCAGGATTCCCGCATCACCAATGTGGGCCGATTTCTGCGGCGCACCAGCCTGGACGAGCTGCCGCAATTGCTCAACATTCTCCGCGGCGACATGAGCCTGGTCGGCCCGCGTCCGGAACTGGAATCGCTCGCCGCGCGCTACCAGGGATGGCAGCTGCGCCGATTCGACGCCAAGCCGGGGCTGACCGGGCTGTGGCAGATCCTGGGACGCAAAGATCTCAGCCTGGAACAAAAACTGGAATACGATTTCTATTACGTCAACAATCAATCTCTGCTCCTCGATCTGATGATCATGGTCCGGACCATCCCCCAGATCATTTTCGGCAAGGGTGCGTATTAATATGACCCTGCTGCGCACGGACAAAGTGGTTGCCGCCGGCACGCTGGCCGCGGTGCTGCTGGCGGCAGGCTTGGGCTGGAACAGCCGCGAACCGTGGGGAATGCTTCTGATCTCCGGCACGGTCCTCACGCTGGTGCTTTCCAGCCTGGCCGCCAAAAAACGGTCGGCGGCACAGCCATTCCCTGCCCCCCTGCTGCTGTTTGCCCTGGCGACCGCCATTGCCACGGCGACCTCAAGCTACGTGTATGGCTCGCTACTGGCCGCCCTGCCCATCCTCACCGGTATCGCGGCATTTTACCTTGGCCAGCAACATTTCCATTCGGTGCGGCGCCAACAGTGGCTGGCCGCAACGGTGGTTATCACCGGGGTGGTCCTTGCGGTGGATGGGTTGCGCCGCGTCCCCGGCCTTGACAACCCCGAGCTTGGCATCGCGTCGGTGTTCCTGTGGAAAAACGCCTACGCCGGATGGCTGGCGATGACCTTGCCCATCGCCGTAGGGCTGGTTGCTGCCAGCCGCCGCCCGCTCCTTTTTTGGCTGAACATTGGCGGCTTGAGCACCATTGCCGCGGCGCTGTTCTTCACTTCGTCACAAGCGGGATGGCTGGCCGCAGGCGCGGGTATTGGTCTGGTGATCGCGGCATCGGCATGGCAACACCGGAGCGTTCCCAGGCGAGCGCTGCTGAGCCTCCTGATCGCCGGACTGGGAAGTGCCGCCATCATCGGCGTGCTGTGGCGGCTGCAAACGGACGGCATTGGGCCGCAGGGCAGCCCGGCAGCGCTCTCCCGCGTGGCCGGGTTCATCCCCGAGTCCACCAGCACCCGCCAGAACTACTGGAAAACAACGCTTGAGATGATCGCCGACTACCCCTGGTACGGCGTTGGTCCGGGCAACTTCACCGCCTGGTACCCCCACTACTTCAAACAACCATGGCTGTACACTATCAGCCCGCATAATGTCGCCTTGCTTTATGCGGCGACGCTGGGCGTGCCCGCCACGATCTTCCTGCTCATGTTCTTAGGCCAACTTTTTTGGCGTACGCTCCGAGGCTGGCAACAGCAGTGCCGCGTCAACCAGGAAAAAGATTCTTGTGCGTGGACAGTGGTTTGGACCGGGAGCGCGCTGACCGGCATCGCGCATGCACTGCTGGACTTGACCTTTGAAGTGCCGGCAATCCTCCTGCTGTGGTGGCTGTTGCTCGGCCTGCTACACGGCAGCCAGGCACCGGAGGGAGCAGCAGTGCGTACCTCCAAGGTTGTTCGCGCAAGTCTGGCCAGTGTTGCCACCGCAACGCTGGTCCTGGTTTTTGTGCTGCTGATCGCCGACAACGCCTACCGCCAGGCGGTGGTGCTGACCGGCGCGAACGCGGCACAACGCCTCTCCTTGCTGCAACGTTCCCTGTCTCTAATGCCGCTAGCAGCACCGGCGCACGAGGCCATCGCCCAACACTACTGGGAAATGGTGACCGCCCACAACGGCGACCGCGGCGCCAACTTACGGGCCATGGTTGCCGCTGCGCGACGAGCGGCGGAACTTGAACCCGCCTCTGCACACCGACAGTGGTTCCTCGGCTACGCGTACTACCTGGGACAGACACCCGAACATGCCTACTGGCCGTTCATTATTGACCATCTCACCCGTGCTATCGCCTACGATTTTCACGACCCGACGTACTATCGGACGCTGGCGGAAGTCTACCTGCGTCTTGGGTGGCCACAGCAGGCACGCGCGACGATCACCACGGTACTGGATCTGTACTCCGAACAAGAGCTTTCCCGCATCACCTTCGGCGGGGTCATCTACGAGCAACTCGGCCTCCGGGAACGGCTGGAAGCACTGCGCGGGTTGCTGCGCTACACCGAACTTCCCGCGCGGAAGTGACGCAACATTCGCGTACGATCAGACGAACAAAAGAACGGCATATGCCGTTCTTTGCCTATCGCGAAAGCCCTATTAGTGTGCGCAGCTTGGGCCAACTCCGGCTTCGGTACCGCACAGCAATCCGACACCCAGCTGGCCGGCGCCGACTTCCAGTCGGAAATGGATCTCGTAACGTTCGCCGCTCAAACGCGCGTACGAATAATTGCACGGGGTGCCAAAGGTCGCGCACGGCCGGTTGTGGTTGGGCACATCCGACGTGCTGGCGGGATCGCGGGGAGCCAACCCCATGTAGACCGGATTGGCGCAGGTGGTGTCCACTTCCCAGCCAAGGGCGCCGAGGCATCCGATGCCGTTCGTTGGGTTGCCGATCTCGCCGTCGGCCAGCGTCGGAGGGAAATCAACACTCGTGTTGAAGTACACTTCCAGCGCCTTGCGCAGCTGGGCGACATCACCGGAACGAATGGCATCGCGGGCTTTGGAACGGGCATTCCCGTACGCGATGAGCACCAGGGTCGACAGCAACCCGATGATGGCAATAACCACCAGCATCTCGATCAGCGTAAATCCGGTCCGTCGAATCATGGTATTGGTAACATCTCCAGTATAACAGACTGCTCCCCTAGACGAAAACCGGCTGTGCACAGCAGCCCAACGAAAATTCCCGCTCTTGCGAGCGGGAATTTTTCTCCCGATACTAGAGTCCCAATTACTTAGTGGGAGCAGCTCCCGCCAGTGCCGGCTTCGGTCGCGCAGTTCAACCCGCTGTTCAGGCCACCGGTATTCGCCTCAAGGCGGAAGTGGATCTCATACCCGTTGGCGGTCCCGGTGCCGACGTTGATCTGGTCGTAGGAGTAGTTGCACGGCAACGCCCCTTCCGTTTCGCAGGGGTTATCGCTCCCCGGGTTGGAGGCGGTGTTGCTCGGATCGCGCGGCGTCAACCCCATGTAGATCGGAGCGGCGCAGGACGTATCCAGCTCCCAGCCGAGGTCGCCCAGACAACCTTGCCCGTTGGTGGGGTTGCCAATCTCGCCGTCGCCGGATTCCGGCGCGTAGGCGCCCTTGTCGTTGAAGTAGATCTCGAGTGCCGTTTGCAGCTGCTTCATGTCGGACACGCGCTTGGAGTCCCGAGCCTTCTGCCGGGCGGAGTTAAGGGCCACCACGGCGAGGGTTGACAGCAGACCAATGATCGCGATCACGACCAACAGCTCAATTAACGTAAAACCTTTTCTGGTCTTCATTGTGTCACCCCCTTTCCTTATAGAATTGACAGCGGAAATATTGTTTCCGCGTGCCTCGTGGTAGACGCTGAGCGTTGTCCGTACCACATCGGCTACGCTCAGTATAGCCGATTTCCAGTCCTTAGGTAAACCGTAAAGTTATCAACAGTCACCCGGTACTGCTTGACTCAGTATAGCAAAAAAATGAGATAACAGCAATGAAAATCAAATATTTTCGGACAGCTGATACAAGGGCAGGATGACGGCGGCGACCATCAGCCCGACCGCAATACCCATCATGCCGATCACCAACGGTTCAATGAGAGAAACGAGGTTCCGCACCACATTATCGATCTCGCGGGTATAAAAATTGGTCATTTTCTCCAACACGTGGTCCAGGCGTCCGGTCTTCTCGCCAACGTTCAGCATCTGCGCCACCATGAACGGCACGACCGAGGAGTGCAAAAACACCGACGCGATGGGGTTGCCATCCTCCACCTCGCGGATGGTATCGGTAATGACCTTGCGGTAGACCTCGTTGCCGACCACATCCGCGGTAATGGCCAGCGCCTGGGGCAGGTTCACGCCGCCGACGATCAGCGTGTGCAGGCTGCGGGAAAACCGCACCAGCGCGATCTTCTGGAACAGCTTGCCGAATATCGGGACGTGCAATTTCACGGTATCCCACGTGCGGCGCCCTTCCTTGGTCCGGATGAGAAAAAAAAGTCCGATCCCTCCTGCGATGCCGCCGAGGAGCAAGAGCAGCCAGTAGTTGGAAAGAAAATCGCTGACCCAGATCAGCAAGCGCGTGGAAATGGGCAGCTCGGCTCCGCTCTCTTGCAGGATGGTGGTGATCTTCGGCACCACGAACGTCATCATCATGAACCCGACAATGACCAGGCCGCTCAAAATGAACACGGGATAGATCATCGCGCCCCGGATACGGCTGGTCAGGTCGTAATCTTTCTCCAATTGGTTGGCCAGATACTCGAGTACTTCATCGAGTTTGCCCGACGTTTCGCCTGAACGGATGATGTTGACGTAGAACGCGTCGAACACCCGCTTGTGTTTCGCGAGGGCCACGGAAAACTTCGTGCCCGCCTCCACATCGTCGGCAACCTCGGAGACGATGACCTTGAGGTGCCGGTTCGGGGTTTGCGTGATAAGAATACGCAAACTCTGCACCAAGGGAACGTTCGCCGACACCAACACCGCCAACTGCCGCGAGAATACCACGACGTCGCGGATGGACACGCGCTTGAGCACGTCCAACGACTTCCCCAGGATGGAGGAAGATACCTCGTGCAGGTACACGATGGTCAACCCCCGCTCCCGCAGACTGTCGGCGGCCAGATCCTCCGTGGCCGCCTGTACCAGGCCGCTGACAGTCACATTCTCGGCAGTCTTGGCTTTGTAGGCGTATTCAGGCACAACGTAAGCTCAAAACGTAAAATGCAAAACGAAAATCTTAGGAATCGGTCCCGCCGACGGCGGGACTTTGATAGTTTGCGCTTTGCATTTTGCGCTTTGCATTTTGCATTTCTCTATCCGTACCCGCGCGTCATCATTTTCAGGTGTTCGGGGTCAACCGCCTCCGCCAATGCCTGCGGCTGCGCCACGATCCCGGCCTTGACCAGCGCCGCCAGCGACTGGTCCAGGCTCACCATCCCCTCCTGTTGCGACGTCTGCAGCACCGATTGCAGCTGCGGGAACCGACCCTCGCGCAACAACGAATGGGTGGCTGATGTCAGGGTCAGGATCTCCATCGCCGCGACCCGGCCGCCGTCCATGCGCGGCAACAAACGCTGGCAGATGACCGCACCCAGGCTTTCCGCGAGTTGCTCTTGTGCCTGCCCGCGGACGTCCTGGGGGAACGTGGAAACGAGCCGTTCAATGGCCTGCACGGCGGTCACCGCGTTCATCGTCACATACACCAGCCGGCCGAACGCCGCCAGCTCCACGGCCGCCCGCAGCACGCCCGGCTCATCCGTTTCCCCCACCAACACCACGGTTACGTCCTCCTGCCCGCATTCCTCGAGCGCCTGACGGAACGTCGGCACGTCGCGCCCGACCTCGCGCTGGACCACGATGCTCTTGGCGTTCGTGATCAGGTACTCGATCGGCTGTTCGACGGTGAGGATGTTCTCGGACCTCCGCTGGTTGATCTGCTCCACCATCGCCGCCGCAGTCGTCGAGCGACCGGAATTGTACGGCCCGCAGGCCACGATCAGCCCGCGCTTGCGGTCCACTAGCTGCCCGATGAATGCCGGCAACCCCAGCTGATCAAGGTTGGGCACGGTCGTGGAGATCAGACGCCAGGTGAACGCCAGCCCACCCTTCTGATAGAACGCGGTTATCCGCACCCGCAGCTTCCCCTCATAGAGATAGATGAACCGGACGGAACGGTGCTGCTCCAGCGTTTCCCGCTGCATGGGATCAAGCAGTTCGTCGCGGAGCGCCTCCAAAAAATCCTTGGTCAGCACCGACGCATCGGTCACTTCGATCAACCCCGTATCCAGCCGCAGCACCGGCAGACTGCCGGCCAGCAGGTGGATATCGGAAGCCTGGCGCTTGGCGGCGGTAGCCAGGATCTTCCCGACCTCAAGATGGACTGCGGTATTCATTGTGGTACAAGCGCCTTAATTTTCTTGACGACCTCCGATGGCATGAAGTGCGCCTTGATCAGGTAGTCGGCCGCGCCCAGGTCGAGCCCGCGCTTGACCTCGTCCTTCTGGCTCAAGTTCGTCAGGAGAATGACCGGGATATCCTTGGTGGCCGCGCCCTCCTTGAGTCCCTTGAGCACCTCGAAGCCGTCGAGTTTCGGCAGAATGATATCCAGCAGCACCAGCGCCGGTTGCTTGTCCTGGGCGAGTTTTAGCCCTTTCTTCCCGTCGGCCGCGGACAGCACCTCGAACCCCTCCAAGTTCAGCTTCGTCGCATAGAGCTCGGCGAGGAATTCATCGTCTTCGACCAGGAGGATCACTTTCTTCGCGGATGTGGACATAGGCAGCGTATCCCCAGTTAGAGTTTGGTCACGCGGTACACCTCTTCGAGCGTGGTTTTCCCGGACAGCACCTTCAGCAAGCCGTCCAGACGCAAGGTGATGTACTTTTGCTTCGCCAGGGCGATAGTAACCTCGCGCGGATGAAACCCCGAGGTAATGAGCTCTTGGAGTTCGGGGGTGAATTCGATGGCTTCAACGACCGCCACTCGGCCTTGATACCCGGAATTCGCGCACCGCGTGCAACCCTTTCCCTTCGTGAATGACAGCTTCTCATGCGACACTCCCTTGGGCCAGTATTCGTCGGGAATCGCCACAATTTCCGCTTTGATCGCCGCCACCGTTGCCGCGGGCACCTCAACCGGCTTGGCACAGTACCCGCAGATACGTCGCGCCAAACGCTGCGCCATTACGACGTTCACCGTCGAGGCGAGCAGGAACGGCTCAACCCCCATATCCATCAGGCGCGGAACCGCACCGACAGCGTCGTTCGTGTGCAGGGTCGAAAGCACCAGGTGGCCGGTGAGGCTGGCGTGAATCACGAGCTCGGCCGATTCCTGGTCGCGGATCTCGCCGAGCATGATGATATTCGGGTCCTGGCGCAAAATGCTGCGCAATCCCGACGCGAACGTGTAGCCCACCTCCGGATTGATCTGCGACTGGTTCACTCCCTCCACGTAGTACTCCACGGGGTCTTCCAGGGTAATAATATTCACGCCCTCCTTATTCAGCATGGTCAGGATAGTGTAGAGCGTGGTTGTTTTCCCTGAACCGGTCGGGCCGGTCATCAGCAGCAACCCGTTGGGCTTGGCAATACCGCGGGAAATGATCGCAATATGCGGCGCGGAAAACCCCAGGTCCTCCAGCGTCGGAACCTTCAGCGAGACATCCAGCACGCGCATCACTACCTTTTCCCCCTCGAACAGCGGCAAGGTGGAGACGCGGAAGTCGATCTCGCGCCCTTCAATGGTCAGGCGGATGCGGCCGTCCTGGGGTTTGCGGGTCTCATCGAGCTTGAGGTTCGCCAACACCTTGATGCGGGCGACGATCGCCGAATGAATGTAGCGCGGGAGCCGCAGGCTGGTGCGCAGAATGCCGTCAATGCGGTAACGGACGCGCGTTTCATGCGGCTCGGGCTCGATATGGATGTCGGAAGCGCGGCCGTCGATAGCGTGCCGGATGATGACGAGCACCATCTTGGACACCGGCGCCGATTTCACGACCTCCTGCAGATCTTTTTCCGTCACGCGCGTATCCAGCTCCGTCACCTGTTCGTTGACGCCCGCCAGCGCCTCCTCGGCCTCCTTGCTGAGTTCGCCGTACTGCCGGGAGGTTTGACGCCAGCCCGTTCCCGAGATCATGAAGTAGCGCGCCGTAAACCCGCTCTCCTGGGCAAGGAAATCAACGGCCTCGATCGCTTTAAAATTCTGCGGATCGACCATCGCGACCTTGACTTCGTTGCCCTCGCGGTCAAAGGCGATCATCTGGTAGTTCTCGGCCGCGGACGCGGGGATCGTATTGAGCACGTTGGGGGCAATGACCTTGCCGGTCAGGTCAATATAGGGCACACCCAGCATCGCCGCCTTCACCTGGGTCAGCGTTTCCTCATCCATCAACCCCTCCTTCACGATCTGCCGCTCAAGCGCGACGGGGTCGGCGCCGGCCTGCTGCAATAAGGCGTCCGCCTGCTGGGCGGAGATGGTATTGCGTTCCTGGAGCGCGGTGATCAGCAGTTTTACATCGATCGGCATACGCGAGCAAAAAACTTCATTGCGTCGTGGGGGTCGTGGTCCCAATGTAGGGCAGCGGTTCGAACGGATTGGTACGGCCGGTCGGCCCGGCCTCGACGGGCAACGGCACCACCTGTCGCAACTCGGTGAACTGCCGGCTGGTAAAGACCGGCGGTTCCGCATTGAATGCCGGCGGCGGCGGGTACTGCACTTGGGCGCTATCGGCAAACTCTTGCTGCCATTGGGTCGGGACCACGGCGGTATCGGTGTTCACCACGTTGGTATACAACAGCCAGCCGATCGTCACGATCGTCACTACCAGCACAAGGGTAAGGCTGATGAGTTTCCCGGGGCTTGTTCGGCGGGGGGCGAGCATAGTTGGTGCTAACGCGGCCAATAGTACGCCTGCATCGAAATGGAGAATACCGTATCGTCGCTGGCGGTAAAATTGATACTGATCACGTCGATCAGCCGGAGGTTGGATTCAAGGTTCGTCAGCAGCTGCTTGATCCTGCCGTAGTTGCCGCGGGAAACGCTCAAATCGATACGTACGGACCGCAGATCGGACAATGGCCGCGCTTCCGGCGGCACAGCTGCCTCGCCCGCGCCGCCACTGCTCGCAGCGTACTCGGTGAATTGGACGCCATTCACCAGCAACCCGCTCTGCCGCGCGATCTCGGCGACCTGCACCAGCAGTCCGGGCAGGTCCGGCTCGGCGGGCAGCAACGACTTGAATCGCTCGATCTGCGACAAATTGAAACGGCTTTTCCGCTCCTGCAGGGTGTGCAAGGCTTTCAGATGACCGTCCAAATAATCGGCCTGCGTCCTGGTCTGGAGCAGATTATAACGACGATGCGTGCGAATTTCCTCCCACCCTCCTTTGATGAACCACAGATACCCGCACACCAAGACGATCACCACGCTCAAAATAATGAGCTCAAGGTAAAAGCGGGAAAATACCTTGAACAGCTGGACGCGGATTTTCGGCCACGAAATGCTCATGGGGCAAACTCCAAGGGCTCAAAGAATACTTCGGGGCGAAGTATCAACCCGACGGAAAAGTCCACCTGCAGGATCTGCTTGGTCACTGCGTCGGTGATGGCCGTCGCGCTGGAAATATCCGCCCGCTGGATGACATCAGCGGCCTGACGGAACGCGACGATCTGCCGCGCCACGCTGCGGTAGTCGCGGCCGTGCGCCGAGAGTGCCAGCGAACCGTCCGCGCCTGAAGCGAATGTGGTGTAGTACACTTCGTCGATGGTGGTGCGCTCCAGCGCGGCAAGCGCCTTGGTCCAGTGGCGGTGCCGCTGCAGCAGATCTTCCAGCAATTTCACATCGCGCTGGATCGCGGAGGCTTCGTCGACGAGACCGCGGTACTGGTCGATCTGTTCCACCAGGATCTTAATGCGCTGTTCTTCCCGCTCGATCTCATTGCCGATGAGATAATCGTACCAGCTGATGAGTTGGCTCATGGTCAGGACCACGAACACGCTGACGCCGATCGCCGACAGGTAGAGCAAGAACTTCCGCGATAAGTTCAATTCGGGGTGTCGGGCGTACTCTTCCGGGATCAGGTTGATCGCCAAAGTTTTTGTCGGACGCTCCACTGTTTTGCCAGGCTTGAGGGGAAGTTTGGGTGGTACCGGTTGCGGCGTGATCTTTGGAACAGGTACCGGCTGAAGTTTGGGAGCGGCCATCGCGGTTTTTGCCGGCGCTGGCGGCGGGACAGTCGTTGGCGGCAACATCGTCAGCCGAGGCGGGACCGGGGGAGCAGCCGGCGGCATCGGCTTTGGCGGCGGGGGTGGCACGGGTTTTACGGGCGGCAACGGCGCGAGCTTGGGCAGCGGCGGCAGTGACAATTTCACCGGTTTTGGCTTGCGGCGGAACAGCGACTTCAGCCATGCCCAAAACGTTCGCCGCGGCTTTTTTTGCAACGGCTGCTTTCCCGGCACGGACAACGGCCGCGGTGAAACGATCTTGACGGCGGGGACGGTCGGCTTGGGGGGCGGAGGCGGCGGAAGGAGCGGCTTGAGCTGTGGCAGCGTCGGCTTTACCGGCTTGGGAGGACGGGCAAACAACTGGAGCAGGCGCTGCCACAACGACTTTCTCGGCGGACGCGGCATCCGCGGCAACGCGGGACGGATAACGACCGGCGGTAGCACGGGAACTTTAACCTCCACGCGCGGCAGCAAAGGCGGCGGCAACGGCTGCGGCCTGACCGGCGGTACCGCGGGTGCCACCACGGGCCGGGTTAACGGCAAGGGCGGCCGCGTGAAAAACGATCTCAACCAGCCCCAAAAACCGCGGCGCGGTTTTTTGAACACCCCCACGGCCACCCCGCGGCTCACGGATTTGCGCTGAGCGGCTTCCACCTCGCGCCTCACCGCCTCCGCCAGTTTTGCGACCTCGCGATCGTTCAGATGGTACGCACTCGGGCGCACGGACGGCGCGGCGGGCGAAACTCGCGGTGGCGCTGCCGGCCTGGCGGGCAGCGGCGGCAAGGTGGTAATGGCGGGTTTTGCCGCACCCCCACGCGGCACCACCACACGTTCCAGTCTTGGTAACGGCGTTGCGGGTAATGGCGGCAATAGTGGCTCGTTCGGGGGCAACGGCCCGGGCCGAGGGACGACCGGCCGGCCCATGCCGGCGCCCCCGTGCTGCAGCTTTGATCCTCCTGGACGGTCGGGGTTGGTCAGACGCATCTCCACCACCTTGGGCGTTTTGCTCAAACGCTTGCGCTCGGCCTCTTCCTGGCCGCGCAGTTCGTCAGGTAATAGGTTGATCTCAACCATGCTGCTTAGGAAATCTCTTTCATTCCCAGACCGATAGCGACGGAAAACCGCGGACCGATCTCATCCAGTGCCGGCTTCAGTTCCTCGGGACAGATGACGCGCGCCCACGGATCGCCCAAAAACACGCGGAGTTGCAGCAGATTCCCCAAGTATTGCGGAAGGTTCGCGAGCAGCGACGACCCGCCGGTGAGGATCACGCGCTCGATCGGCGGCCGGCCCTGGCTGCGGTAGAGGTTCAGGCTGTAGCGGATCTCATCGACCACCGGCGCCAGCGCCTGGACGATGGTCGTGGGGATGCTGCCCGCCGCGGTCCCCTGCTGCATGCCGATGTCGTATTTGAGTTGCTCGGCGCGGTCGAGCGAGACGTTGAGCGCCGTGGCGATTCCCCGGGTGATGGTCAGCCCGCCGACGTTGATGCTGCGGTTCAAGTACGGCACCCCGTTCTGGGCGATCATGATATTGGTCACGGTGAAATCCATATCCACCAGCATGACCGTCGCCGGGTCTGAACCGATCAAGCTGCGCACCAGCGAGAATGACTCGGTATCCAGCGCCAGCAGCGTCAACCCGGCCTCGCGGAACAGCGTCAAGTAGCGCCGCACGAGCGCTTTCGGCGCGGCCGTCAGCAGCACTCGGGTATTGCCCGCCTGCTTGCGATGTACCATCTTGCCGAAGAACCGCATGCCGTTGAACGACAGCTTCTCGGGGTCATTGGGGGTGTGTCCGCTGGCCTTGCCATCCGCCACGGCGACCGGCGCATCGGTCGGCAGAATATCCCAATGCAGGTTCATTTCATCGATCGGCAGCGGAATGACCTTCTTGGCCTCCCAGCGCACGGCCGCGGCCAGCTCCTTGGCGGACAGTTCCGGCAACGTGATGACCGAAGAGAACACCGAAAATGCCGGCAGCGCGGAGATGGCCACGCGACTTCCCACTTTAGCCTTGCGCACCGTTTCACGGATCAAGCCAGCCGTCATCCGCAGGTCCTGTTCGCTGTCGTCCTTGGATTGGTAGTCCAATGGATGGTCAAAATAGCCGTACGTCAAGAGCCGCGGCCGGCCGCGGTCATTCTTCAGCTCAACGATTTTCACGCTGTGACTGTCGACGTCCACTCCCAGATAGCTGGTAGCAGCGGAAAAAAGAGCCATTGGGGGATGAAAAACTAAATAATTAAGCGGTAATTTCGAAGTATTTGTAACTTACAACAGGTACGATTCTGTACCCGACCGAGCGCCTGTTGATGAGCGCTGAAGTAGAAAAATTATACCACAAAATCCATGGTTCCGGATTGTGGATAGATGTCAAAAAAAATAAGCCTACGTAAGCACAAGAACCCGCCTCCAGCCCGCGAATACGGCTACTAGGGAAATCTTGAGAATTGGGCGCGAAAAACCGCCTGCGGCTGGCAAAACAATTTCCATCATCCTGCTGCCAACTTGCGGCGGGTTAATTTCCCGCACGCCTCGCTGCGGTCGTCCGCCCTAGGCGGACTCCCTTGCTGCGGCGGCGGGTAATTAAAAAGAGCCCGGTAACCGTGAGGTTCCCGGGCGAGAGAGCGGGCTGTGCGGGGCGGAACCGCTCAGCGGGAAGAGGGCGGGTAGCGGGCACACCCGAGCGCATCGTCGGTCGGATCGACCCCAATGCCAGGGTATGGAAGGGGCAGCTTCAACGGACTGCCGAGGAAAAGGTGCCCCAACGTCGCGACGGCGTCGGAAATATCGACATCACTGTCGTCGTTCACGTCAGCCGCGTCCAGGCAGGACAGGTCCGGGCCGCCAAGGAAGAGGTACGTCAGGGTGTAGACGGGGTCCGAAATGTCGCGCTCGCCATCGACGTTGCTGTCGCCGCGCATGAACGTGACGAGCAGCGGCACGGTCCTGATGACCAGGATGTCGTAGTTGGGAGTCGGTGACTCCTGGACAACCCCGTACCCTGTGATGAGGTAGCTGCCATCCGGGGCAACGCCAAGGTATCTAGGCACATCGCGGCCAGCGGTGCCGTAGTGGGCCTCCCACTGGAGGTTGCCTGCGGCATCGGTCTTGACGAGGTAAACGTCAACATTGCCGGCAGTGGTGCCGTCCGTGGTGCCGGCGAGTATGAACCCGCCGTCGCTATCCTGCGCCAAGCGCAACCCGTCTTCGTGAAACTCGGGAAGCCCGAACTGCTGGTACCATGCAAGCTCGCCGGCAACATCCACCTTCAGCAGAAAGGCGTCGAAGGGCCTGCTGATGTTGGCGTACGCGGCGCCGCAAATAACGACCCCGTCGTCCACGGCGACCATCGAACGGCCGGAAAGGTGCACGGCAGCGCCGTACGAACGCTGGCCGACGACGTTGCCGCCAGAATCGGTAGTGATGAGGACCACCTCAACCTTGCCATCGGTACTGGCACCAGAAAGCAGGAGGTACCCTCCACCGTCCAGCTCCAAAACGGCACTGGCGCTGGTGATACTGTCATCACCGAGCAACTGCAACCACTGCTGGTTGCCTTCAGCATCCACCTTTAGTAAGAGGATACGATTGATGGCGCCGTTCTCGACCGGAACCTGGCTAGCATCGCCGACTGCCACATAGCCGCCGTCGCTGGTGGCCCGTACATCATAGAGACCATCATAGCCATCAGTTCCGTAGGTCTGCTGCCACTGCAGCACCCCGATGTCGCTCACCTTCATCAGAACGACATCGGGAACCTCCAGCACTGGAGGGTTCTGGAACACTCCAGCCATAACGAACCCATCGCTGGTTTGGTACGCGACCTGCGGTACCTCGTACCCCTCGCTGCCGAAGGCAGCTGCGGTGTTCATCCCCCCGCCTGGGTCGAGCGACAGGAGACAACTGAGGTTATCTCCTACGCCGTACTCACGCGACACCGCGATGACGCTCAATGAACCGCCAGTACCGGACACCGCGCCGATCCCGACGTCCATCGAGCCGCCGCCGTAGGTGCGGACCACCGCCTCCGGCGGATTGCCCGCAATTGCGGGAACAACGAACATCGCGATGCAGAGCATCACCCCCACTGCGCCCAGACCGAACTGAACCCGTGTAGCCATGGAAAGACCTCCTTTCGAGAGTTGTTGCCTGTTTTCCAGGCACGGGCACACCAAATTTTTTGCCGTACCACACAATGGCGCGGCCAAAGTTCATAGCAATTGACTGATTTTCAAAGTACCGGACGTAACGTATCAACTGCCATCAATAAATATATATCATACGTCATCATCCACCAACCGAAGTATACTAAAATTACAAAATTTTGTCAAGAGTAAGCCAAAATTTCCGCCTACTTCCAGACCGGCAGCGATTGAACGGCCTGTTCCAGCCCCAAGGGAGTATTTGCGAGGATTCGGCCGTCGTAAATGAAGCGCTCGGCGGGATTCACCAGGTCGGGATAGACGCGTTCCAGCAGGAATTGCCGCGCCACAAATACCCCGCGCGCCGTCAATGCCTTCGGTGACGCCGTATCGTCGCCGGTCATGATGCTGCCGCAGGTCAGAGGATCAGCGGCGGCGTTGCAGGCCGTCGCGCGGTTTGCCCAGTCGCCCAACGCAATGAGTGTGCTGTCCACCTGGGTAACGCTCGGGTCGATCTGCACGCCGCCCAAAACCAGCCACGCGGCAGACGCGATATTCTTCAGGCTGGTGGGGCCGGGCGCGTCGGTGTACTGAACGCCGTCACCAATATACAAGTTGCCGTTGATGAGGAACAGCGCCGACCCATCCTGACTGCCAAAATTATTGGCAAATGAGAGCGCGCTCGAGGTGACGCAATCCCCGAGTGTACTGCCGTCCCAGTAGTAAATGTTGCCGCCCAGCACCGAGGGCAGCGACGACCCACTACCGTCGCAGGTATTGTACGTTGCCAGGTCGATGACGCGGGCGGCACCATAGCGGTTGCGCAACTTATCCAGCACCCCGCCAACGCTGGAAAAATTTGACCCGTTGAACCCCTGCAAGAACCACAGGGTGCCTGCCGGCGTGCTGAAATCGTTGGTATAGCTGGGGAAAGACTTGGTCCAACCGGCATTGCTGTAGAATGGCAGTTTGCACGCTCCGCTGCCGAAATCGGCCCCGGATGCGCAGGTGGACGACCAGTTGTTGATGCTGCCGCCCGAAGTCAGGAGGAACGTGCTGTTCAGCGTCGGCGGCGGCGTCAGCGCCTCAAGGTTGTGTCCGGCAAAGACATCGCCGTACTGGGTCTGTGCCCACGGCTTGGGGTCGGAGAAAAGGCAATTGCTGACATTTCCAAAGTCATCGAGCGCGCAGATGTTGAAGTAGATCGTGCCGGTCAGCTTGGTCCACAACTGCGTCAAACAATTCGCTCCTTGATTACAGGTAATAACGCCAAGGTTGGCATCAAGTCGCGGACGCACCGTCCAGTCGCAGGCTAATGTATCCTCCTCGTGCGGCAACCCGCTCGCCGCGGCGGAGATATCCTCCCACACGAACGGGCCATCCGCGGCGTTGCCGTTGGTATCTTGACGGGCGATTATATCGGCGCTGATACTGCCAAACCAAATCTCGTAGTGCGCTTGGTTGTTCGTCCACGACTGATACTCGCCCGAGGTCACCTCGCCGGTCGCCCACGGCCAGGTAATATCGTAGCGATTGACCGTATAGGCGCAAGGGAAATCATCCGACGTGCCCTGTGCCCCAAAGTTTGGGACCGGCAACGCCGGCAACGTCGGCCCTTGCAAGTCCAGCATCATCCGCTGGCGGCGCGTCCATTCTTTCCTGGTTTCTGCGTCGGCTTGGGTGCACGCCTGCGTGCAGGACGGCTGGCAACTGGCATCGCAGAGGGTGATGTTATTGTACAATCCTGGCCCAGAGAAACAGCCCGGGTCGGTATCCCACGGACAGCTGCTGTTGCCCTGCTCGAAATTATTCACTTCCAGCCACACTGGCAGACGCCGGTTGGCATACGTCACGCTGCCGGCCGGACAGCCTTCCCCATAGTTGAAGCAGCTGCTGGCCGCCGCCCAGTAGAACGTCACGTCGGTTAAATAGTTGAGATCAAAACCAGTGTTGGGCGCCGGCCAGGGGCGCGTTACGACGGGATCCGTCTGGCCGATGCGCGACGTCAGCGGCCAAAACTCATAGCCATTGTCCACCGAAGGATGCGGGGGGGGTGGCGGCTGCGGCAATCCCGCAGGCGGTTGCATTTTTGGCAGCGGCAGCGGCGGATCGGCTGGCGACAACGGCTGCTGGCTTGTATTGTCGCTAAAGTAGCTCTCGGAACACCAATAGCTTTCGCCGTCGCAGAACGGCCACCAGCCCGTGCCGGGCGGCGTCGTACTTATGTCTGATGGGTCTTTCCAGGTTGCCTGCTCGGTCGCAAACCACAGGCCAAGCTTCAGGTCTGACCCCTCGTAGTCGCCCATTTGGACCGTGATCTTCACGTCGCCGCGCGCCAATTCGCGCGTCGCCAGGTCGGAACTCCGCAAGGGTTTATCCTGGGTCGCGAACCGGTCGGCGTTGCCCGCCGCATCACCATGGAAACGAATGATGGGTGCAACGCACGAAGCCGCGGTATTTGGTATTCCCTCTTCATAGAAGTAGTTCAAGTCGTCCTTATACGGCGACGCATAGGATGCCGGCCACGTATTGCCGCCGAGGTAGCTGCGATTGCCGCAAAAGTTAATGTCACTGGTACAGTCCGGGTCCATTACCGCCGGACAATCGGCGTCGCACACCCCATCATCGGCCGCCAGGCAACAATTTCCGGCCGTATTCGTGCAGCCATTGATACAGTCGGGGTCCACTGCGAGGCCGCCGGCATCAATACTGCAATCCGGGTCGCAACGGTTGTCGGTATTGGCCTGGCAGCAACCGTCCGCCGAATTGTTACAGAGCGTCGCGCAGTCCGGGTCCGCGGGCAGCCCGTCCGAGTAGGTAAAGCCGCAATTGTAGTCGCAGACGCCGTTCAACCGGCGGTCGCAGGCAGCGCCCGAATAGGCGATGGTCAGCGCGCCACAATCCGGGTCACGGCCGGCGGGACATCCATAGTCGCACATCCCGTCCAGCCATGGCTGGCAGCTGGCGACGGCCGGCCACTGCGCAGGAGTCGTACAGTCAGGGTCCACGCCTGCAGCGCAGTCGGTATCGCAAGCGTTATCGACGGCCGGGAAGCAGCAATCCACCGCCACGCAATCAGGGTCCACCGGCTGGCCGCCGGTCAGCGGGCCGCAATCAATATCGCACACGCCGTTACTCCGGGCAAAGCCGGTGGCGGGATCGGTATTGCAGCCGGCGCCGCCGTCGGTGGAAACCGTATTGCCGGGAACATACGCCGGCCGCCAGGAGCAGAGGCCGGTGCGGCAATCCGGGTCGTTGGAACCGCTCACTCCCCTCTCCAGACAATCCGGGTCGCAGATACTGTCGCTTTGGCCGTTGCACGTGCCGTCCGGCCCGTCGTCACCGCTCCCGTTGGTGCCGCAGTTGGGGTCCAAGCCCGCCGGACAGTCGGGATCGCAGAACCCATCGCTGGCAACCGGCCAGCAGCCGTCGTCGCTGCCATTGCCGATGCCGCCGCAATCCGGGTCGACGATGCTGGCAGCGAACGACCCATACGTGCAGTCCGCATCGCAATCGTCCGGCTCGTCATTGCTGGCATTGCAGCAGCCGTCGGTCGCATTGCTGCACACGCGCGGGCCGCAGTCGCGGTCGTAATTTCCGCTAAATGAGCAGTCGTAATCGCAGCCATCGCCCACCGGCGGCGGGTTGGGGCACGAAAAATTCTTGACCGCATTCGCCGGCTTCCAGCAGTCCGGGTCAACCGCGCCCGGACAGTCGGCGTCGCAGACCGTATCGATGACGGGCAGGCAGCAATTACCGGCAGCGCTGGTACAGACCGGACAATCCGGGTCCACAACCTTCCCCTCCGCATCCAAACCGCAATCCGGGTCGCAGACATCCGGGGTGTCATTCTGGGCCAGGCAGCACCAATCATGGCCGTTCTGGCACGCCTGTTCGAACGCCCCGCGGTCGGCTGCCGCCGAGCCGATGGATGACTTTTGGATATTGCCGGTCGTCATCCCGCCCACCTGCACCTCCCAGAACCGGTTGGCCGGATCGGCTCCGTGGCGGAGGTCGTTGCGGCCGGTCAAGGCGCCGCCGCCCGTCCCGCCGCCGCCCAACGGATCGCTCGTGCAGTCAACGCACGACAGGTCGAAATTGGCCACGCTCTTCATGCTGATATTGTCGCCTTCCATGGTGCCGCTGCCCGGCGTAATGCGCGCATCAAGGATGGTGACCTGGCTGCTGTCAGTAACCTCCACGCCATGGCCGAACGGGTTACGGATCTCCAAGCCATCGAACGTCGTGGTCGCATCGCTGAATCCGGTATTCCTCCCGACGATGCGGACGCACGGCCCGATGCAATTTTCGAGTTCAAGGTTCCGCGCATTCACCGGACCGGCGTAGTTGAATTCCAGCGGGTCGGCGCCCGACAATTTGCTCGCCACCCCCTTGAGGTTGGTGAACTGAAAAAAGGTGCTGTTGTTGGCGACTTGGAGGTGGTAGGTGCGCAACGGCGTACAGGTAGCGCCAATGCCGGCGCAGTCGGCGGCCGCGGTACACCGTTTTCCCCAGTCCAGCGTCGAACCCTGGCAGGTTTTCTCGAATTCCGGGTTGCTCAATGTCTGCACCACGCCAGCGTCAACGTACTCACTCGTACCGTAGAAGTAGTAAAGCGGCGGGTGCAGGGCGCAGGTCACCGTCAGCTTCGGACGGTTCGCCGCCGTGCCATTCTCCTCCTTATCGAAAGCGAACCCATCATCGTCGGCGGCGCCGTTATCGGGCGCGATCAGCAAACCTTCCGCGAGCCGCAGCCCCGACACCCACTCCTGCACCAGCTGACGGCCGTAGGCGTTGAGGGTATGGGTGTAGCTTCCCAATACCCCCGTACCGAAGCCCGTACCGCTGGCTAAATTGATGCCGTCCTGGTCCTGGAACGTGGATTTCGCCCCAGGAATGTTCCACGAGCCGGACGCAAACGGCCTATTCCAAGTCGCCTCGGCATCAATAAAGTAGTTCCGCAGCCCGTAGATGGCAAACCGGTCCGCGGAGCTGTTCGTGACGTTGACCGTGAGCTTCACGTCCAGGACGGTGCAGCCGGGGGGCAGCACAAGATCCTGGGTTGAAAAGGGCACCCACCGGAGAAGTACGCGTGTCTCCTTGCCGGTGCCGTTGTTGTCGATATCACCGTCCACCGCCAAGGTCGCGTCGCCGTTCTTGGGCGTCGTCGGCTCCTTCTCATTAATGACGGTGTCGGACGTATCGTTGAACGTGGCCGTCGGACCCACGCCATCCTGCAGCTGGTAAGTGACGACGGTCGCGGACCCGCTGGGGCCGGCCGCATTCGTGCGCGCGACCGTGTGGCTGTAGTACTGGGTCGCGGAAAAATCCTCTGCGCCGTCGACGACGCGCGAGCCCGGGATACGCCCGACCCAGAAGTAGGGCTGCTTGAGCGCGGTACCGGTGGAGGTCACGCGGTTGCCGAACCAGGTGATCTGCGTCGAATCGCCGATACGGATGCCCGGCGGGTCCTCCACATCCAGGCCGCCGAACCGGTCCGGGATCTGAACAACGTTGCCGCGAAAGATCATATTCCGAGCGTAGGAAAGCTGGATGCCCGGCCCATTGTTGTCTAAAAATTGATTGCCATCCACATCGGTGTAGCCGGACTGGAGGTACTCGTCCTCGGAAAACGCGGCCCCGCCTTGCGCGTTGCCGTTGAAGGAATTGAACGCGATCTGCGTGCCGCTGCCGGCATCCTCCGCGCGCAGCCCCCACCCGGTATTGTTATTCACGGCGCTGTAGTTGAGGTACTGGTTGAATGGCCCGTCCAGCCATATCCCATCGCTCCCCTCGCGGAGCGTGGCGCCGGCGGCGTTCTTGCCATTCTCCACGCTGGCGAGCTTGTAGAACACATTGAGTCCGTATCCGCGGAGGTGCATGCCACCCGCAAAATTCCGGGTCGTGGTGTTGTTATACTCGTTCGGCTGGAGCCCGATCGGCCAGGTCCGAACATCATAGACGGAATACCCGTAGCACGGCGACGTGGGCGAGATATAGTTGCAGCTCGAGCCAAAACCCACATTCCACCCGAAAAAATTCCCCCAACCGGATTGCCCGCCCTCCGCGTACACGCCGTACCGGCTGACGCTCCCCGAGAACGTATTGCGCCAAAAGAAGTTGTGGGTCGTGTCGGCATCGCGGCCGCTGTACGAACGCGTGAGCGCGACATTGTCGCCCTGGCTGTCGGAGATGGTGTTCTCGTAGAACTGGCCGTACTGCGAGCCGTAGAGGAGGAGGCCGATGGCGTCCGTCGCGCCCCCCGTCCCGGTATCGTCAATGGTCGTATGATGGGTAATGACCTGGTCCACGTCGTACGCTAGGAGCCCGCCGTTGGTATTGGCCGAGAAAAGCGCGTTCCACACCAGCAGCCGGTTGGCGACGACCCCGCGCGACTGCGCCCGCACCCCCTCGTTGTTGGTCAGCAGCTGGATGCAGCCGGCAGTCGCACACCCCAGCGTCGTGCTGGACGTGTCGAACATCAGCACGCCGTAGCCGTTGCTGGAAAACTGGCTGTTGCTGACCGCAATGTTGTAGCTGTTGACCGCATAAAGCCCGACCTGCGCGCCGCTGACCGAAACGTTGGTGACCTTTTGGGACGAGGCAACGGCCGTGTCGCATTTCCCATTGTCCAGGCTCATGCCGACGCACGCCAATTTCAGCGGGTCGCCGTTGGCGAGCGCCATGCCGCCCCCCAACAGACCGCCGAAATTCCGCACTTCGATGTTCTTGGCGCCAACGATGGTCAGGTGGCCAAGGTTGGCGAGGAACGGGTCGGTAACGCCGTCAAATACCAGACCGTCAATGGTCGGCCCGAAATAGTAGAGCACCTGTTTGCCGGTGACACCCAGCCAGTTGAACGGCATGGGTGCGCCGCCGCCGGGCCGATAGGCGGGATTGGCGAAGACGTGACGGTAGTCGTTCAGCCGCAGACCCGCGGGGTAATTGGGGTCAACATCGGAAACGCCGTCCCCATCCACTCCTTTTTCGCAATACACGCCATCGCCATCCTTATCCGGGAAACAATCCTGGAGGTGGTCGGACAGCACGTTGTAGTACTGGCCGTAGCGGCCGTCGCGGATGGTCCAGACATTATTCCAGCGCAGGAGAAAATCCTCGGTGTTCTCGAGCTTGATGCCGTTGCCAAACCCCTCCAGCTCGCAGCCGACGATAGTGCCGCGCCGGCGCGTTTGGTACGTGTTGTTGCTGGCAAGCCGCGTGGACGTGGCGTGGATGCCGACTGTGCTGGTGGCAAAAAGGTCCAATACCGCCGGGTTCAGCCGCAGCTTGCCGCCGAAGTCAAACTGTGCCTCCCAGTCGCAGTCCAAAATGAGATTGTCGGCCGCAAAACCGATGGCATCGCGCGTGCCATCCCCCGGCGGATACGGCGGATCGAACGTGTAGAGGGTATTAGGCGCCAGACACGTGTTTTCCTGGAGAATTCTCGAAGAAGTCCACGTCCCGCCCGCCAGGCACGCCTTGCGATAATTCTCGGCGTTGTAGAGATCGGTTCGCGGCAGCCCATAACAATCGGGGTCGACGGATGGAGTGACGCAGTCGTAATCGCATAGATTGTTGCTCGCGGTGTTGCAGCTGCCTGGCGTTCCGGTATCCTGCGGTTCGACGCTTGTGAAAATGTTGTCCTTTGTGACATCGTTGCCCGGCGATTGGAAACTGATGTCGTGACCGACCGACTCCAGACGGATACCCACCCCGCGGCCTGAAAATACGTTGTTGTAAACGTTGATGTAGTCCATCCGCGGGGTCAACGCGCCGCCGTTGTCCAAATACAGGTCGTTGAGCGTGCAGTCGGTGCTCATCGGCACGGTTTTGGTCGCACAGTCAATGTAGTTGGAGTGGATAGGCAGCCGGGCGGCGGCCTGGCCCAGCGGCGTACTCAAATAGATACCGGCCTCATTGGTGTAACTGTCGGCCGCCGTCTCGTAGACGGTGACGCGGTTGCCGGAAATTTCGCTGTCGGGCATGTGCAGGTTGGCAAGGTAGATACCCTGCTGGCCCACCTCCAGGATGTCGTTCTCCAAAATTTTTATGCCGGTCCCGTTACTGGCGCCGAAACTCCCGCGAATGCCGATCTCGGTCGTTGCCAGCACGCTGCCGGTCCAACGGCTGCGGATGGTATTGTTCTGCAGCGTCCAGTTGACCGTACTCTGAAAGCTGATGCCCTGGTCGAATCCTTCAATGACGCAATTTTTAATGGTGACGTTCTGTTTGCAGGCATCCTGACCGCCGCTGGCGCAGGGCTGCGAGCAGGTGTCATACTGCCGGGCCTCCGCAAAGCAGGCGGTACACGACCAGCCCCCGCGGAAGTAATCCCAGCGCGCGTCGATGCCGACGCCGGGAATGTTGCCGATGTTATTGCGGTTCGTGTACAAGCGGTGCCCCTGGCAATCAATGGTGATGGGGGTGGCATCGTCGGTCGCGGCGATGCGCAAACCGTAAAAATATTCATCCGACTGCACGTTGCAGTGGCCCTCGCCGGCGTAGTAATCGGACTCATACCCATCGCACGGCCCCAGGTCGCTCGCCAGGGTAACATCGCCCACCACGTAGCTCCCGCAGGCGCACTGCCCCTGCCCGCCGCCGCACTCGTCATAGGAATACTGCTGGGCACCGACCGCGCGGGGCAGCAGGAACATCGCGCCGGCAGCAACCGCTGCCGCTGCCCACGAGCGTACCCTGAACCCTTGCTGCAAAATACTGAGATGCCGCATCACTGGAGGGAAATGCAGAACAGCGTTATACTGAAACCGTCCGTATGGGAAAAAATCGCGCTCCACTTGCCGGCCTCGTCATTGCCCTTGGGCTCGTCGTACTTGGGTTGTTCCTGGGCGCGCGCTGGCTGACCACATCGCGACGTGCACCCGTCGCACCGGTAACCGTCTGGGGCCGGTATCTTGAGCGTACCCCCGACTCGCTGACAGTGACCGTTGACCAGTTGCCGCCGGCGGCAACCCAACAGGCAAATCTCCTGCCGATGGGCACGGAACGGCGTACAGTCTTTCCGCTCACGCCGCAAACGACCATGGTGGCGGAATATTTCATGGGCGACGGTGAACTGGCAACGCTCATCCTGTCGGAACCGCTGAATTTCAATAACCTCTTGCCGGGTACCGTACTCCAGATCGAAGCCGTTCCCCTCGGCCGGGGAAAATGGCGCACGCTGGCAGTCCGGCGCCGCCAGTCCATTGCCCGCCCGGATCCTGCTGCGGAAGATACTGCTGCTACTACGAACATCCCGCCACCTATCAGCCCCCCATAACGAGTGTGACGGCAGCGGGAAAATCTTTTGACAATGGAGGGCATTTTATTTTATAATGCAACCGTTGGGATCACTTTTTTTATCCCTCAAGTCTAATTATTATACCACAAACGAACCCACGTATGAATTTCAATGTACTCTACGTCCTCCTCGGAGTCGTCTTGGTCGTCGGCATCTGGCTGATCGCCGTCTATAACGGCTTAATCCGCCTGAAAAACCGGGTCCAAGAGGCCTGGTCGGACATTGAAGTCCAGCTCAAGCGACGCTACGACCTTATCCCCAACCTGATCGAAACGGTCAAGGGCTACGCCACCCACGAGCGCGAGTTGCTGGAAAAGGTCACCGCGGCCCGCACCGCGGCGATGACCTCGGGGTCCCTGGCGGAAAAAGCGCAGGCCGAGAACATGCTGTCGCAAACGCTCAAGTCGCTGTTCGCGGTGGCGGAGAACTACCCGCAATTGCGCGCGTCCGAGAACTTCGCCAAGCTACAGGATGAACTTTCCGACACCGAGAACAAGATCCAAGCCGCGCGGCGCTTCTACAACAGCCAGGTACGCGACTTCAACACCAAGATCCAGGTCTTCCCCAACAATTTGATGGCGTCCAGCCTCGGCTTCAAGTCCCAGGAATTCTTCGACGCGGAAGCGGAGGCCGAGCAGCCGGTCAAAGTGAAATTTTAAACAATTTACATTTGACCATTAACCTTTGACCGTTGACTTTTAACGCGGTCGTCACCCAAGGTCAAATGGTAAATGTCAAAGGTTAAGTGTCGCGCCACGCATGTATTCCCAGATCACGGCCAATAAGCGAAAAACCTGGCTGCTGATCGCGATCTTCACCGTCGTTATCCTGACGGCCGGGTATGCGTTCGGCGAATACGCCGGCATCGGCTACGGCGGACTGGCGTTTGCCGTTATCGTTTCCCTGACGATGACGCTCTTTTCGTATTTCGCCGGGGATAAGGTGGCGCTGGCAACCGCAGGGGCCAAATTGGTCGACCAACAGCAAAACCCTTACCTCTACCGGATGGTGGAAAATCTGGCCATCACCGCTGGACTCCCCATGCCCCGAGTCTACGTCATCAACGACGGAGCGATCAACGCGTTTGCGACCGGCCGCGACCCGCACCACGCGTCGGTCGCCGTTACCACCGGCGCGATGGAAAAATTGGAGAACGAGGAATTGGAAGGAGTGCTGGCCCACGAGTTGTCCCACATCGGCAACTACGACATCCGGCTTATGACGATGGTTATCGTGCTCGTCGGCCTCGCCACCCTGCTGTCTGACCTGTTCTTTCGTGCGCGCTGGTATGGCGGCAGCCGCGGGCGTTCCGACAGCCGCGGCGGCAACGGCATCATCCTGGTCATCGGTATGATCGCGCTCATCCTGGCGCCCATCCTCGGCAAACTCATCCAGCTGGCGGTGTCTCGCAAACGAGAATTCTTAGCGGATGCGAGCGGAGCCCTGCTCACCCGCTACCCCGAGGGGCTGGCGCGAGCGTTGGAAAAGATCGGCGCCACAAACGTTGCGCCGATGCGCGGCGCGCACGAAGCGACCGCGCACCTCTACATCAGCTCACCGTTCGGTGCGGGAAATCGGGTAGCGAAACTCTTCTCCACGCACCCGCCGCTCCAAGAACGTATTAAGGTGCTGCGCCAAATGGCGTAAGACAAACCATTGACATCTAACCATTAACAATTGACTATCGCCCGAAGAACGTCAACGGTGAATGGTCAACAGTCAAACGTCAATGGTCAAGGGTCAACGGTGAACACCGTATGGACATTCTGGAAAAATTCTCTACCCACGGCCGTGCGGCCCTCCGCCAGGCATTTTTACTCAGCCGCGAGTGCGGGAGCCTGACGGTCGAACCCGAGCACTTGCTGTGCGGCATCGCCTTGCAGCGGGGCTCGATCGGCGCGGAAATGCTGGCCAAGGCCAATCTCAATATCCAAACCATCCAACAGGCGCTGCCGACGCAATCTCCAAAAGCCGCTTTGCTGCCGCGGCTGTCCGAAACGTCGCGGCGCAGCCTTGAACGCGCGACGCTGCTGTCCAGCCGCTTCGGGCACCGGTACATCGGCACCGAACACCTGCTCGCGGGACTGCTGGAGCAATCGGCGGGCCGGCTGGAACGGCTGCTGGCCGTCCAAGGCGTCTCGCGGGAACAGTTGCGCGACCGGCTGGGCGTCGTGTTCAAAAGCACCACGAAATTTCCCGAGCTGGCGGAAGCGCTGGATATCATGGGCGGAAGCGCCCACGAAGACGAGGCGATGCCTTCGACGACCCGCGTCGCAGCCAGGCCCGGCAACTCGCCGCTCGCCAGCTACGCCATTGAACTCACTGATGATGTGGTGCAGCGGCGCATTGACCCGCTGATCGGCCGCGAAGCTGAAGTGGAACGGCTGATACAGATCCTGTGCCGGCGCACGAAGAACAATCCCCTGCTGCTGGGCGACCCCGGCGTCGGCAAGACCGCCATCGTTGAGGGCCTGGCAAAAAAGATCGTGCAGGGCGACGTGCCCGATCCGCTGCGGCGGCGGCACATCTGGCAGTTGGATCTCGGGCTGCTGGTCGCCGGGTCATCTTACCGCGGCGAATTCGAGCAGCGGCTGAAGCTTTTGCTGGCCGAGATCCGCCAGCGGCCCGACGTCATCCTCTTCATCGATGAGCTGCATGCGATCGTCGGCGCGGGGTCGGCGAGCGGTTCCATGGATGCGGCGAATCTGATGAAACCGGCGCTGGCGCGCGGCGAGGTACGCTGCATTGGTGCCACCACCCAGGAGGATTACAAACGTCACGTGGAGCATGATGCCGCGCTGGAACGCCGTTTCCAGCCCATCCTCGTCCGCCAGCCCGACCAGCGCCAGACGGTCGCCATTTTGCGCGGCCTGCGCCAAAGCTACGAGCGCTTCCACGGGGTCGCCATTACCGATGAGGCCATCAGTGCGGCGGTGCAGCTGGCCGACCGTTACGTGATGGGAAAAGCCCAGCCGGACAAATCCATCGACGTACTGGATGAAGCCGCGGCGATCCGCAAGATCACCAGCGTCAAGGCGGGAGGCCGCGATCCGTTGCGGACGGCTGAACAGCAGCTGGATGAGCTCCTGGCCGGCAAACAGCGCGCGGTGGCAGATGAACGATTCGAAGATGCGCTGCAATTGCGCGACCATGAAGCGCGCCTGCGGACAAAGATGACGCGGCTGAAAGAGCGTCGCGCGCAGCTGCCGCCCATCGCCCTGCCGCGCGTTACCGTTGCCGACGTGCACGCGGTCATCGCGAAAATGACCGGGGTGCAATTGGCGGTGCTGCGCACGGGCGAACGGCAGCAATTACGCCGCCTGGAACGGCAGCTGGGAGAGCGAATTGCCGGCCAAACCGAGGCGCTCCGCAAGGTCGCCCAAGTCATCCGGCGCGCCAAGACCGGCGTTGCCAACGTCCGCCGTCCCCTGGGTTCCTTCCTCTTTCTCGGCCCATCCGGCGTCGGAAAAACCGAATTGGCGCGGGTGCTGGCCGATACCGTCTTTGGGGGTGTGGATGCGCTCGTGCGGCTGGATATGTCCGAATTCGCCGAACCCTTCACCGTCTCGAGGCTGATCGGAGCGCCCGCCGGCTACGTGGGCTACCGTGACAGCGCACAGCTCACCGACCTGGTACGCAAACGTCCGCACAGCGTCGTGCTCTTCGACGAAGTGGAGAAAGCCCATCCCCAGGTACTGACCCTGCTGCTACAGATCCTGGAAGACGGGGTCCTCACCGACGCAACGGGAAAAACCGCCAGCTTCCGCAACGCCGTGGTCATCATGACGGCCAACCTTGGCACGGAAGAATTCCTGCAGCAGGCCGCGATCGGTTTTGACGACCGCGAGGCCGAGCACGATGAGCGCTTCGCCGCGGTACAGCAGGCGGTGTTAGCCACGGTCGCGCAGGAGTTTCCCCCGGAGCTGCTCAATCGTATCGATCAAACGATCATTTTCAAACCCCTTTCGCTGCCGACGGTCGCGCAGATCGCCCATCGCCAGCTCCAGGAACTGGCGGCGCGGCTGAAAGAACAGGGCACGCAGCTGCGCTGGGGCCCGGCCGTTTGCCGCGCCATTGCCCAGGTCAGTTTTTCACCCGACCAGGGCGCGCGCGCAGTTCGGCGCACCATCCAAGACCTGGTGGAAACGCCGACGGCCGATCGGCTGTTGCGGAATCGGCGTCCCCCGCGCCTGACGATCCGCGCGCGCGGCGGCGTCATTACGCTCGCCTAACTGTATGGTCCGCCTGCAACGCGCCTTGCTCATCTTCACCTTTGTCCTGGTCACCATCATGCTGGGGGTACTGCTCTATGCGGTCTTTTTCGGCGGCGGTTTTTCCGATCTCGGCGGTAACGAACAGGCGGGCGGCAGCGGCAGCGCGATCTACGGCGACCAACAGGGCCCGCTCGGGAGCGGCGGTCAGCTCCCCACCGGCCGCCCCTCGCCAAGCCCGAACGTTTCCCCCGCGGCCAGGCCCAGCCCGGCAGCATCGGTGGCCAGCGGCGGCACCACCGTCACCCAACGCGTGGTTGATGCCGACGCCCAACAGCTGACCTTGGACCGCGACGGGGTCAGCGTACTGTACTACAACCCCGCGGATGGGCGCTTCTACCGGTTGACGCCCCGCGGCACCGTGGAAACGCTGGATGACCGGGTGTTCCATAACGTCGAGCGCATCACCTGGTCGGATGACCGCCAGCGGGCGGTGCTGGAATATCCGGATGGCGCGAATATCGTGTACGACTTTTCAACGGAGCGGCAAACCACCCTGCCCAAGCACTGGGAAGCCTTTGATTTCGCCCCGGGCGGCGACCAATTGATCGCCAAAAGCATCGGCTTGGACGCCGAGAACCGCTGGCTGGTCGTCACGGATGCCAGCGGCAGCAGAACACGCCCCATTGTGGCACTCGGCGACAATGCCGACTCCGTCATCCCCTCCTGGTCACCCAACGGTCAGATGGTTGCCATACAGGTCGAAAATAGCGGCGCGCAGCGGCAGGAGGTATTCTTCATCGGACAGAACGACGAGCGTTTTCCTTCGGCACAAGTGCCAGGCTGGGGGTTTGAAGCCGAATGGACCCCAAGCGGGAATCAACTCCTCTACTCGGTCTACAGCAACCGCTCCGGTAACCGGCCGGAATTATGGCTCTCCGATGCCACCCCCGCAAGCGTCGGTACCAACCGCTTGTCGGTGGGTTTACAGACCTGGGCGCACAAATGCACGTTCAGTAGCCCGTCGGTCGCCTATTGCGCGGTCCCCAATGAGCTCCCCAGCGGTGCCGGGCTTTTCCCGAATGAAATGGATACCGGGGTGGACAGCGTCTATCGGGTCGATCTGGCGAGCGGCGCCACCTCGCTGGTAGCAACCCCCAACCAGCCGCACACGATGGGTCAGCTGCTGGTCTCCGGTGACGGACGCTCCCTCTATTACACCGCCAAACAGGACGGCAACGTCTACCGGCTCCAGCTGAAGTAGCCAGTCGCGCGGGAGCACGCCCCGAATTCCAGATTCTCGTTGCGGGAGGTGGATTTTTTTATGCCCAAGGCCAAAGCCGTGTACGTCTGCGCCAAATGCGACGCCCAGTTCCCGAAGTGGCTCGGGCGCTGCGCGGAGTGCGGAGGATGGGGAACCATCGCGAGTACTCCCGTTGCGGTCAGCGCGCCCGCGCCGACCCGCCCACCGTCCGGCCAGGTCATCAGTTTTGCCGACGTCCTCGGCGACAACGTCAAACGGCTGCCCAGCGGCATGGATGAATTCGATCGCGTGGTCGGTGGAGGTTTAAGCCAAGGGTCCGTCACGCTGCTGACCGGCGAACCCGGCATCGGCAAATCGACGCTCGTGCTCCAGGTGGCCGACCGGATCGCCCGCCACTCCGGCAAAACGGTGCTGTACGTATCCGGCGAAGAATCCGCGAGCCAGATCAAGGACCGCATCACCCGCTTGGGCGTGACGGCGGCGGGGATTTCCTACCTCGGCGCGACGTCCGCGGAAACCATCGCCGCCACCATCACCGCGCATCGTCCGCCGCTGGCGATCGTAGATTCCGTTCAGACGGTCCGTGCCGACCGGAACGCCGGTGAACCCGGGAGCGTCGGCCAGATCCGCGCTGCGACCGCAGTACTCATAGAGGCGGCGAAAACCTCGGCGACCGCGGTCCTGCTCATCGGCCATATCACGAAAAGCGGCGACGTCGCCGGGCCAAAAACGCTCGAACACCTCGTGGATACGGTCATTGGACTTGAAGGCGACGGCACCCAGCACTACCGTCTGCTCCGGACGGTCAAGAACCGATTCGGCGCCGCCAATGAGCTGGGCGTTTTTGAAATGAAGGGCGGCGGCCTGCAAGAGGTAACGAACCCCTCGGCGATGTTCTTGGCCGGACGGGTTACCCAGCAGCCGGGCGCCGTCGTCGCCCCGGTCGTGATCGGCACCCGCGTATTTTTGGCCGAGATCCAGGCGCTCGTGTCATGGACGCGGTTCGGCTACCCGCAACGCAAGGCGGTGGGCTACGACTTCAACCGCCTCAACCTCATCGCCACGGTACTTGACCAGCGGGCCGGCATCCGGCTCGCGAAAAGCGACATCCACGTAAAGATCGCCGGGGGCCTGCGCGTCAACGACCCGGCCGCCGACCTGGCAGTCGCACTGGCCATCATCTCCGCACAACGCAAACGAACGATCGACCCCCATACCGCCGCGTGCGGCGAACTGGGACTCAGCGGCGAGATCCGGCCGATCGCACGGTTGGATGCGCGACTGCAGGAATCGACGAAACTCGGCTTTACGTCCGTTCTGTGCCCCCGTCCGGGAGATTCGGCCCAGTTGCCGCCCGCAGCGCTCCCGATCGACAGCATACAAACCGCAGTGCGCGAGCTGTGGGACGGCTGAATCCCCCCGCGCTCACTCCAAATGGACAAGGGCTTGTAAGTCCGCGACCTGCTTGCGCAGGACCGCGTGCTGGGCAAGCTCAGGGTCTTGGTGAAGGAGTGCGGCCGCCTCATGCTTCGCGATCTCGGCCACCTCCAGATCGGCTAACGTCGCCAGGCGCAAGTGGGAAAAACCGGACTGCAGCGTCCCCAGCAACTGCCCCGGCCCGCGAAATTTCAGATCCAATTCCGCCAGTGCAAAGCCATCTTTCGCCTGCAAGAATGCGGCGAGCCGCTCGAGAACTTCGGGGCTGGTCGCGTCGGCGCAGAGAAAACAGTACGATTGGTGGCCCGAACGGCCGACCCTTCCGCGCAATTGGTGCAGTTGACTCAGCCCGAACCGCTCGGCCCCTTCGATCACGATGATGGTGGCATTGGGTACATCCACGCCCACTTCCACGACCGTGGTCGTCACCAGCACCGACGTCCGATTCGCCAAAAAATCCGCCATGGTGGTGGTCTTTTTTTCCGCCGAAAGTTTGCCATGGAGGACGCCGACGCGAAGGTCGGGAAAAACGCGCTGCTGCAGTTCCGCCAGCTCGGCAGTGACCGCCTTGACCCCGAACCGATCCGACGGATCGATCAGCGGACAAACCACGAACGCCTGCCGCCCAACTGCGACCTGGTCGCGAATGAACTGGTATAATCGCTGCCGTGCAGCCGCCGAAACCAGCTGGGTCACCACGGTCTTGCGTTCGCGCGGCCGCTGACGAATGGCGCTGATCGCGAGGTCGCCGTACAGCACCAGCGCAAGCGATCGCGGGATCGGTGTTGCCGTCAACGACAGGAAATGAGGACTGGCGCCGCTCCCCGCCGCGACCAGAAGCTGGCGCTGCTGGACGCCGAACCGGTGCTGCTCGTCAACCGCGGCAAGCGTCAGTTGTTGCCAGCGCACCGACTCCTGCAACAACGCGTGCGTACCGACCACAAGGTCGAGCTCTCCGCGGCCAAGCATGGCAAGAATTTCTGCTTTTTTGAATCGGCCGGGCTGCGGCGCGGTGGCGTCACGCGCCTGGACGAACCGC
Organism: bacterium; assembly: GCA_030648715.1. Classification (GTDB taxonomy): domain Bacteria; phylum Patescibacteriota; class Patescibacteriia; order Buchananbacterales; family GWA2-38-13; genus VMFR01. Next base: position 49,989 of record JAUSGZ010000017.1, read on the forward strand.
TGCGTACGCGTGAACAAACCGACGGCAACGGGAAAGTCGGCAAACATCCGACAAAATGTTTGAAAATGCTGGACGGCCAAGATCTCGGTCGGCGCCATCACCGCGGTTTGCCCGCCGGACAGGGCGACGTTCAACGCGGCAATGGCAACCACCACCGTCTTGCCGGCGCCGACATCGCCTTCGAGCAACCGATGCATCGGCACCGATCGCTGGAGGTCCTGCAAAATTTTCCACGCCGCTGCTCGCTGGTCTTGGGTCAGCGTGAATGGGAACGATTGCACCAGCCGCGTCGTCGCGTCGCGCTGGAATGGCACGGCATGAGCAGCGATCTGGGACATCTGCCAGCGCGCCTGTTGCAATGCCAGCTGCAGAACGAAAAATTCGTCGAATTTCAAACGCCGCAGCGCTGACTCCAGCGCCTGGCGATGTTGGGGAAAATGCACCTGCTGAATCGCCCACCCCCGCGTCGCCAGCTGCAAACGCTGACGGAGCGCCGGCGGCAAACCATCGGGCACCAGGCTTGCCGCCGGCAGCGCCTGCTGCACCAGCGCGCGGATCTGCCGCTGGGTGACCCCCTCGGTAGCGGGGTACACCGGTACCAAACGCGCCGTGTGCAAGGTGAGCTGACGATAGAGTTCAATGCTCGGATTCACGAGCTGCAGCTGGCGGAATTCGTAGCTCGCCTGTCCCGCCAGATACACGTCATCACCGGGGCGAAACTGACGAACTAAATAGGGCTGATTGAACCACACCGCCAGAATCGAACCGGTGGCGTCAACGATAACTGCTTCGGTGAGCATGAGACGTCGCCGCGGGCTGCGCCGATTCTCGATCAGCTCGATACGGCCTCGCACGGTGGCTACCGTGCCCGCTGCCAAACGACCAATGGGCAATATCGTCCCGAAATCATCGTACCGGAACGGATAATGGCGCAGGAGGTCGTGGACCGTGCGAAGACCCAAACGACTGAGCCGCGCGGCGGTGGCGCTGCCGACCCGACTCAGATGCCCCAACGCCATCCCCGGCGTCATTCCGACATCGGCTGCTCTCATACGTCCGTCAGTATACCAGAAGCAATTAAAAAAACGGCTCGCTCATAGGCGAACCGCGCTCGACCGTTGTCTCCCCTTTGCGCCCGGCAGGGCTTTCACCCCACACCTTTTTGGTATGGATGAGAGGTATATCTTTTTACCTTTGCGCCCGGCAGGGCTCGAACCTGCGGCCTCAAGGTCCGCAACCTTGCGCTCTGTCCAGCTGAGCTACGGGCGCAAAGGTAAAAAGACAATATGAGAGTACACGGGAAAAAGGTGTGGGGCAAGCCTGCGGCCTTCCCGCCAACGGCGGGACGCTCTGGGCCGCTGAGCCCTGCCGGCAGGCAGGTACGGGCGCAAAGGGGAGACAACGGTCGTGCCTCCTATAATTTCAATAATCGCGAGATCTGATCCAGGACCGGCTCATCCTCCCGCCGCAAGTCCTCCGACAAATAATCCAAGAGCGCGTGCCGTGCCGTCACCGGATTCTGCGAGCCCAGTGGCAGAGGGAGGTACGGTTTGAACGGGTTTCGAAACTCCAGGTACAAATTCTTCACCTCGGGCGGCTGATAGATGATCCAAAAGCGTTTCAGTTCCTGGTAGGAATAAAAGGTCCGGCCCGCGGCCACCCCGTTGTCGGTGATGGCAAAGCTCATGGTCTTGGACGGCTGGCGGCGCATCAGCCCATAGGTTAAGCCGAACAGTACCAGTAACCCGGAAAAAAGGAAATCCCCCATCCATACTCCGTAGGCGATCAGCAGGACGGCAACGACACCGGCGATCACATACCAGCGATGGCTGCGCGGCTGTTGGGTTCCATCGTCGCATTGCCACTGGACAATCACCCGACCGATGCCGGGAGGCAAGCCTGGTGAAGTTATCGGTTCTGCCATACACGAAAATTCTTACACTATTTCTTCCGGCTGCGGCTCGGCATGCAGGGCGGGGAAGATGTCCGGAACTTTGAACCGAAAATCTCTTTAAAATTCAACGATCTTAATAAAACAATACCAAAATTGAGAGCTATATACAAAGAGCATCCAGAGTGATTTGAAGTGCCTTCATCTACTTATTAGAAATTCTAACAAGCCTTCATGTAAATGTTTCTGACCGCCCCAAACCACAGTATTGTAACCCTCCAAAAATTCTGCAGGATTTTCTTCTCGAAAAGTAATAGAACGAACTTTTTCGGGCAGCGCTTCGCTCATGTGCCTATCAGTCCCGCCTCTTATAACTGAAAATTTATCTCCCCAAACTTCTATATTATCTGGCTTTAGCCTTTCTTTTGCTAAACCAACGGCTCTCAAAACTTCTTCGTTACCTAAAATATATTTAATAGCTGTAGTTTTTGATACCCCTTTAATAGCCAAATCGATAGCAAATACTCCTGCTAACCTCGGAGAAATTGGTAAATTATTTTCTTGCAATAGCTGATCAATTCGCTCAACAATGGGAACTCTCAAATCCAAATTGCCGTGAGTATTCGGAACGCTGATTTCCAATGCCTTTTCTTGCTCTGGCGTTAAATCGTAACCATTTATCACCTCTAAAGTTATTTGTGGGCCCCTGTCTTCCAGCATGATCGCTAACGGATTATTCCCAACCTTAGATTTAAACTCTGTTAGCGGCGTTGCTGGGTAAACCTGTAACTTAAATTCCTTTATTATTTGATTTACTATATCTCGCCATCTCTTTTTTTGATTCTCAGTTAAAGCGTTTTCATACAGGCTGTAAAAAGGCTTGGCGTTTACATAACCCGATTCATCAAACCCCCAAACTTCAGCTCCACTGCAATGACCAACTAATACTTTCTTTCTTAACTTTGATTTAACATGGTCAGTAATGCGCCATTGAACACTTTTAATGCTCTGTCCCGTAATAAAAAATACTACAGTCCCTTGTTCCAAAATCTTTTCCAACTCTCTACATATTTCAGGAGTGGCGGCAGTATATAGATCTGCAACTGTTTCATCGACATCAGATAAAATCAACCTTAAACTGTTATTCCATTTGATAGTTGCCATGTGTTGGTTCAAAGTTGGACATCTGGCCGTGGCGGTGGGGGTGAGATTCTCTGCCTTCGGGAAACCACCCGTAGGGTGGGTACCCACAGTACCCTTGCTGGTTCAGCAGTTTTTCCGCCTGCGGCGGATCCGCCGTAATATTTATTTTAGAACGGAGGGGGCGAGATTCGAACTCGCGAGACCATTCCTGGTCTACTGGTTTTCAAGACCAGCCCTTTCAACCGCTCAGGCACCCCTCCGTTCTAAAATCCTTACCTATGGAGGCGGACAAGACCAGCGCATTCGTCCACTCTGCCAACCCACCAAAACTAGATGGTGGTTTTTCACCCTTCGGGTGATCCCCCGTAGGGGGACAAGACCGTCCCGTTCGTCCACTCTGGCACCCCTCCGATCGGGCAAGGATGCGACCCTCCCTAGCGCGCCACCGAATTCTTGCGGTCCAAAAATCGCGTGACTTGGCCCTCCAATTTATCCACCGACAGATCGAGTGCTTTATGCAGCGCGTGGCTGGTCGCCTGCGCATACCCTTCATCCCATGACGGCACTCCCAGCTGCAGCGTGACCTCAAAAGCGTTGTGATGGCGGAAGTAGACGGCGTGCACCTGCAGACTGACGCTGTCGGTCGGGTAGTGCGAAAGCAGTTTCTCAAGCCGGGCTTGCTTCTGATCCAGATAGGCGCGAAAACCATCTTTCGCATTCTCGGCAACATCCTGGAATGTGACCGTCACCAGCATAGAAAAGGAAAATTAAAATCGGAGAGGGTGGGATTCGAACCCACGAGGGACTTTCATCCCCAACGCCTTAGCACGGCGCCGCTTTCGACCGCTCAGCCACCTCTCCACAGGCGTACTCCGTCAAGGCACGACATCGGTCAATAATTTTTTTTAACCGACCGTGTCATCATACCAGAAATGTCGCCTCCTGTCCAGCCTTAGCCGTGCGCCAGGGCCAGGGCAACCACCTCGTGGGACCCCGCATCCCGCAACGCTTGGGCGCAGGCGCGCATCGTGCTGGCGGTGGTCACCACGTCGTCCACCAGCAGGACTCGGCGCGGCGCCATACCGCTGACCGAGAACGCTCCCCTGACGTTTTTCAGCCGCGTTCGCTGCGGAAGTCCGACCTGCGGCCGGGTCGCCCGCACGCGGAACAGGACATCCTCACGCAAAGGCCAGCTGAAATGTTGCGCCACGGGGACGGCGAGCAAGGCCGCCTGCTGGTAGCCGCGCGCCAGGAGTCGACGCCGGTGCAGGGGTACGGGAATGACCGCGTCAAATGCTTTTGACCATGCCCCGGCATAACGAAAGTGTTCAAGATGTGCAATGAGCAGTTCCGCCAACGGATCTGCTAAGGCTTGCACCCCGGTGTACTTCAACGACTCCACAGCCCTCGCCAGGGGGTTCTGCCGATACGGACAAGCGGCAAACAGCTGGGTCAGGGGGCAGGCAGCAACGCACGTAAGGCACGGACGGCCATCCGTGGACGGCCGCAAACAGCCGGGACAAAACCCGCTCCCACACTGCCGCAGGCCTGACAAACAGGCGGCGCACAGCCAGCTGCCCCGCTCCGCGCACCCGACGCAATGGGATGGGAACAGCGTTTCCAGAATACGCGCACGGACCTTGGCGGCCCACCTCGATTGCAACACAAATTTTTCTTCCCGAATTTCGGCCAACGTTCAGGGGCAAAACGTCAGGCTCACTGCCATGAGGCCCCGTCGACGCGCCAACCTGCGGTATTCTTTACCAGGGTCACCGTCAATTTCTGGTAAAACTGCTGCCGTCCCCCACCGGTCCGGGTTTCGGAGCGCTGCGTCTGCACCACGACCTGCGCCTCCGTTTCCTCGCTGTTCAGAGCAACGATCTCGGCCGACAATACTTTGGTCGTAACGCCGTAGAAGCCGTCGCCCAGAAGTACCTGCTGCTGGGCCGAACGCGCGGTAACGGCGAATTGCTCGGTCATCAGCGGTTGGAGCTGCTGCAAATTCGTGCTCCCGCCGTGCGTGGAAAAACTGCCGAAACGCTCCGCGAAGGTCTTGGCCAGCGCCTCGAGCGTGGCCTGGGTTTTTGGCTCTTTGGTCACCGGCGGCTCCACGGGTTGGGTCACGGTTCCCCCAACGGGCGGCAGCGTCGTACCGGCCCCAGGCAAGGGTGACACCTGCTCGGGGCCCAATGGACGCGCCGGACGCGGAGCACGCGCGATGAGCACCAGCGCAAGCACCACCACGAGCGCCAATACGAGAATAACGATTATTTTTGTCCGTTTGGTCATACGTTTTCACGTTGATGAGCGGCTGTTTTCCGCTCCTTGGGAGCGCCGGTCTGGTCTTCCATCGACTGCGCGAAGTCCTTTTTGGCCTGCTCGATCTCCAGCAGCTGCCGCGGGTCCGACGTGATGAGCTGGTCTTCGGCGTACGAAGCGACGACCTTGATGGCCGCGTGCTTGTCACCGGCGAAAAAGATCCCCTCCCCGACGCCGCACTCCAGCAGCAGGTACTTTTCGCCGTCGGTCAGAACGAATGTTTTGGCGATGAGGTCGATGGATGCGGATGACTGGCGCATCAGCACCTGGATGGAACTGTTGGTGACGATCGCCGACCCATACGGCGAAAGCAGGAAATCATTGACGTCCTGGGTGATGGTGGTCACCCCCAGGTAGTACTTGCGGCAGCGCTTCACGAGGGCATAGATGAACTTTGCCGAGTCCTCATATTGCATCAGCCACCAGGCTTCATCGATGACCATGATGCGGCGCTTCAGCTCGGAGCGCACGACGTTCCAGATGTAATTGATGATGGTGTAAATCGCGATCGGCCGCAGCTCGTCTTCGAGGTCCCGAACGGAAAAGACCACCAGCTGGTTGTGCACGTCGATGTTGGTGGGGCTGTTGAACAAACCGGAGAACGTTCCCTGCGTGTACTTCTGCAGCCGAATGACCAGGTCGCCCGACCCCTCCATACCTTCCAGCACCTCTTGGAAATCCTGCATGATCGGTGCTTCCACCGTGGCGAGGTCGGAGTTGGCCGTGATGTCTTTCTTGGCGTAGGTTTCCAGCAGCGCGCGGTCGATGAGCGAGTCTTCCTGCGGAGAGAAACCGAGCTTACCCGAATCACCGATAGGCTTGCCCAGCATGATGCGCAGCAGCCCCTTGAGCGTGATGACCGCGCCGCGGATGATGTCGCCGGCGCGCTGGTCGCCGACGGGCCGCGGGAGGTCGAACGGATTGAGCTTGCTCTCCGAGGACAAAGAAATATTGATGTAGGTGCCGCCGACCGCGTCGCACAGATGCTGGTACTCGCGCTCGGGGTCGATAATGATGACGTCGGTGCCCAGCATCAGGGACCGCAGAACCTCCAGTTTGATGGTGTAACTCTTGCCGGCGCCGGAGGTGGCGAACACCACCATGTTCGCGTTCTGCAGGCTAAAACGGTCGAACAGGATCAGGCTGTTGTTGTGGCGGTTGATGCCATACAGGACGCCATCATCCGAGGTCAGCTCCGACGAAATGAACGGGAATGAGCTGGCGATGGGCGACGAGTTCATGTTGAATGCGATCATCAGCATATCCTCACCCAACGGCATCGTCGAGGTGAACCCCTGCTCGGCCTGATAGAGTACCTTGCGCGAGTACACCAGCTTGCTGCCGAACAACGCCTCCACGTCGTCGGTCAGTCGCTCCAAAATCTTTCGGTCCTCGGCGTAGAGCGTCACGTACAGCCCAAATTGGAAGAAATGCTCGATCCCCTGGGTCAAGTCATCCCGCAGCTGCTCGATGTCGCGCAATGCCGTCTCGCGGATGGGGTCGCGGGGAGCGCCTTTCTCGCGGTCGGCGAGGATCTGCGCCTCAAGGTTACCGACCCGCTTCTTCAGCTGCTTGAGAATGACATCCGACCGCACGGGGTAGAAATACATTGAGATATCGAGCGGCAGGTTGAGGTTGATGATGGGCGCGAACCATCCGACCGTGATGTACCTGGGGTAGCCGATGACGAACAGCGTCCGCACGAACAGGTCTCCCAGCATCAGGAAGGACGGCTTGACCTGGAAAGCCGCCGGCGCGATCAGGTCCCGGATGGAAATGAGGCCTTCGCGGTAGACGCGCTCTTCCTCGAGGATGACCTTCTCCTCGGTGATCTGCCGCTGCTCCAGCCGCTTGCGCTCCTCGGCCGACAGTGTCGGGGTCACGGGCTTCCCCGCCTGTTTTTCCTCGCGCTCGATTTGCTGTGGTTTGAACATTGATGTTTGGGGCTAGTACCCGGTGCTCTGTACCCAGTGCTCCGTGCGTATCGTCACCGTCGTAACTATACTGAGCACGGTGTACTGAGTACTGAGCACATGCGCTAGGGCTCGACCTGCAGTTGGTTAAGATCGGCGAGCTTCTGCCGCTCGGATGCGCCGGGGTTGTAGGTGTTGTAGTACAGCTCAATCAGCCCCTGGGTGTCCAAGAGCGCCGCCTTCAACCCGATGCTGCCGAGCGACGCCACGACATGATCGACCCGCTGCATCAAGTCGCGCCGCCGCTGCAGGAACCGTTCGCGCGACAGCCGCACCGACCCCGCCGCCTTAAAGACCTCCAGCAGGCGCCTAAACCACCCCTTCTGCTTGTCGGACAGGGGATTGTGCGGCACCACAACGTAGAAGCGCTTGGTCATGATCTCGCCCAGCTCCACCAGTTCGGTGACGTAGTTGCGGTACTCGGCAATCTGGAGTTTCAGCAGTTCATTGGTCTGCTCCTTTTCTTTCTGTTCCAGGCGCGTCAAGTAGCCGCTGATGTTGAGCTTACGCGACTGGATCAGGATCTGGAGCGGAAAATCGATGGCATTCAGGAAATTCACGTACGCCGCGATGATCGCGTTTTGCTCCTCCTCCGACTTGAGGGAAAAATTGATGCTGGATACCAGCAGCACCGCCCGCAGGGTACCGTCTTTGAGCACCGCGCAGTCCTCTTTGATCTCGGTGATCGGCAGATGCCGCTGCGTTGACGGAGTTTTTGCCGCCGAACGCGCCGGCACTCCGGTGGAAGCGGCGCCCTTTGCGGTTGCGGTTTTTTTCAATTTAGCCATAGCGAAGTTCAACTCAATCCTGGGCGGTTTCGCCCTCGTAGACGCCACCGGTATCCACGATCAAGGATAGCTCCACGAGCCGCGAGCTCCCCACCAGGGGCTTGTGGCGGGGCGGAACGATGGGTTTGGTCGTGATCTCCTTCATGGCCAGCTGGAGCTCGGCCGGCGTCAGCCGCTTGTCCCAGAGCGTGAGGCGCGGCCGCTTCATGGTTTGGATAAAATTGAGGATGAAATAATGGACCGGACGGCCGTTGATCTTGATGAACGCGAACACGATCGTCAACACCGCGATCACCAGCAGCCAGAACAGGAACAGGGTGAAGTCGGAGATCTTGTACGCCAGGAACACCATCCCGCCGGACACCAGTAAAATAATGAACTGGCGCACCGTGATGGGGCCGATCACCTTGTCTTCCACATCGAGGAATTGCGGAACCACGAACTGCTGCATAATGGAACATTTAACATTTGACCCTTAACCATTGACCGTGATTCGATTGTTCAGGTCAAATGTCAATTGTCAAAGGTTAATTGTTAACGATTAAAACCTCAACGTCCGATTAAAATCAGCAATCGCCTCGAACTCGGCCACGCTCAGGATCGACGTTCCGGGGGTTGCATTTGAGCCCAGCATTTCACTGATCGGCCGCTTCTCCGCCATCGCGCGACCAGCGGTCGCCGTGTAAAGGTTGAATACTTCGCAGGACCGCCAGGCGGCGATGGCGGCCGCTTTGTGAGCAAAGGATTGCTGTTCAAGCAGGACGATCTTTTCGCGTAAACGATCCGTCGCGCGGCGCGGGTCGGCATCCAAACGGCGAAAGTCTTGCAGAGTCATCTGGCCGATCTCTTCCAGGGGGCCAACCAGCTGCGGCCGGTACCGTACTGCCGGCACTTCCTCTGCCATGGGCTCTGGGGACGGCGTGAACGGTTCCGTTGCTCGAGCTACGGGCGGCAGCATTGCTGGCGGCGCGAGAGGTGGAACAGCGGGCACTGGTTGCGGGAACCTCGTCGGCACCGGTAATGATGGCGGCTCCAGCGGTACCGCCGACGGGACCGGCGAAACAGCGGCGGAGGGGCGGCTCATCAACGGAGGACGCGTCGGGGGACGGACTGGCGGGAGTGGCGGCACCGTCGGAGGAAGAGCGGCGGGCGGTAACGGCTGCAGGGACATGCGCCGCGGCGGCGCGATCGGCGCGGCAGGTACGGGTGCGGAAGGCGTTAGCGGCGCAACCTCGCTGACGTTGGCCTGCAGCTGGGCGACGGCTTGGTCCTGCTGCCGGCGGCTGGCTTCGCTGAAACGGCGGTAGTGTCTTTCGATGACCACGGACGACGTTTCGGCCTGCTCGGCCGTGAACCCGAGCCCGCCGACCTTCAGTGGCCGCGCCATTGCCTCGCGGGTTTCAATGGCATCCCGCACATCCTTGAACCGCGCCAAGATATGGGTACGCAGACGTTTTTGGAGTACCGGGTCGGGCAACGGCAACGCCAACTCCTTGATGACTTGTTCAACGAACGATTCCACGGGGGACGATTGGGAGGGAAGCGCCGCAGGCACGGACGCAGGAAGTAACGGCACGGCCGTCGGTACGGCGCTACGCCACGGCTCCACGATACCGCCGCGCAACACCTTCAGCTGCCCATCGGCGTCCTTAAAGAGTACCTCCTCGCTGCCGGTAAACGGATTGTACACAGCCTCTGGCATGGGTAACAGGTTCACGGCAACCACTTGAAGGTCTTTTCCCGGACATCAAAGTACGCCAATTTTTCATACTGATGCCGCCCGCGCTGCTTAAAAATATTGGATAGCTGCGCACCGACGCGCGCGGCATCATGCTCGGGCACATCCAAACGCTCCTGTAGCACATATTGTATAAACAACTGCACCGACTGTCTACTCAACGGCTGCCGCACGAGCGTGTCCGCCGCCGCTTGGCCGTACAACGATGGCCACACCGACCGCAGGTGCTGCTGCAACGCCTGGTCATTGGCGAGTAACCGCTCCAGCTGGTCGTTCTCCGCCAACAAGCGCATCGTCGCGACCGTGCGAGGCACGTTCCGCGACTGCACCGCCGCGAAGAACTCGGCGGCCAATTTTTTCTGGTCATTACCGGCCTTGGCGCGGATGCCAGACACGGCCTCAGTGACCGCCCGCTGGTCGGCATCGCCGCCGCGGTAGGCAGCGACGATATGCCCCAACGCGGGGGCAGTCACCGCTGCGGAGGCGAAATCCGTGATCGCTTTACCGCCAACCCGTTCCACCACCGGTTCCTGGACGGTGCGCTCTTCCACGATGGGCGCCTTGTGCGGGAAGCGCAACAGGTCGTAGGTCTCCAGCAGTTTGGTGAGAATTTCACGGTCGGCGTTGTTCAGCCGCTTGACGTTGGCATCCCGCTGCAAAAAATGGGCGCGTTCCACCGGTCCGCGTTCCTGGTTCAGGGGGAACGAACCGTTGTAGGCCCGCAGCCAATTCTGCACCGTCGGGTCTAAACGCTCCGGGTTCTCCGGCACGGTGAGCGGCGTTTCTCCGATCGTTTCCAAATTCAACCCGATAACCCGTAAAATGGTGTTGCTTGCGTTCACCGCCAATTCGGGTTCGCCATAACTGATGAGCGCTGCTTGCAGCCCAGCGGCCAGATTCAAGCCCGCTCGCAAGGCCATGACGGTGCTGGCTTGGAATACCCCCTCAACATCGCGAATCCGCAGTAAGGCAACTCCGACAACCTTCAAAATGGCGATGATCTGCTGGAGTCGTTCTTCATCGGTAGCATCCAGAAGCGTTCGGTCCGAGCTGGAAGAAAGCAGCCCCTGCAGCCGTCGCGCCAGTTGCAGCGCCAATCCCCATTCATGCGCTTCATCCAGATAGAGCGCAGTGGCATAGAGCCGTTCGAACGCCCTGGGCTGCTTCAACCAATGCACATCAACAAATGCGAACTCTTCCTCGGTCAAACCCTGGTCAAGGTCGGGTTTCCGGGTCGCGAGAAAGTGATATGTCAGATGTTCGGCCATACTGCTTAAATGGTTGGTCGGCCTTTCGGCGGTTCGCCGGATAAGGATTCTGGAGAAATTGCAGGGATTTCTGGTACGCCGGTTGACCCTTCCTTGCTCTGCGCCATCTCCTGCAAAGACTTATTGATCTGGAAAAGAAGGTCTGCAAGCTCGTCGGCTTGTTCCCTTGTCACCCCAGCCCCGGCTTCGGCAGATACCTGCGCCTCGCCGATACGCGCCACACCATCACGCAAATTCTTGCCCAAAACATCAAATTTCTTGCTTGCGTCTTTATCGGTCATGCCAGCCTTTTCCTCCTGTTCGGATAACGTTGTCGCAAGCGACTGTACGCTGCCAGAAACCTGCGCCAGCGCTTCGCTCATGGTCTTGAGCATCTTGTTCAGGGTGGCGAGGTCGGCAGTCGGAAACGCTTTTACCACCTCCGCCTGCCGCTCAACTTGTTCTGCGGCGTGCGCTGCTATCTTTTGGGACGTCACGGTCGCAGCCGGAGGCGTCGGTGAATCCGCTGGTTGTACGGGCGCGGGGGAAGACGGATGTGCAGCTACTGGGGATGGCTCTTGGACGGGTTGGGACGCTCGAGGCGATGTGGACTTACGAGCCGCACGCCTTGCCTCCACTTCCTTGGCCAAGTTATCGGTATGTGATGTACCCCCGCGATCAATACCGCGGCCAACCGCCGAAAGCTGGTTACCGAAAAGATTTCGGGCAACCGCGGCTGCCTTCTGGACATCCTCAGGGGTCGCGCCGTGCATCACCACGTTATCAAATCTATATTTCGCCCGTTGCCCGGTTGGAGCAACTTTCACTTGGCCGTTATAGCCTGCCTTCGCCAAAGCCGCCATAAATTGATTCAAGCGTTCCGGCGTAAGATCCCGCAGCGTGTCTTTGAACGTCAAATAACCTTTGTGGGTTTCTCCCGTTGATTCTTTGCCTTTGCCAACCTGGTAATTCAGCCAATCCGACTCTGCTCCGATAGCGCGGACATTCTCAACTTGGGTCTTCCCACTCCCTACTTCATTCCAATTGTTAGTTTGTTTTTTACCGAACTCCTTCAATGATTCAAGCAACCCGGGAGTTGAAGCCATCTCTTTGGCGATATCAGACTCTTGCAAGTGGCGCAGTTCCGCCTTTCGCGTCAATAGATTGTAGACATCCGCGCCAGTTACCTCTAAACGATTTTGGGTCAGATACTCCGCAAATTCATCCTGGGACATGGCGGCAATCTCATGTTGAGATGGCGAATGCAGCGCAGACGGCGCGGAACCTAGTCCTGCAGTTCCTGTGGGGGGTTGCGCCGGCCCGGCAGCTGTTTTGGCAGAAATCTTTGGCGGCGGAACAGCCCGTACCGAGGGCGGCTCAATGCCCTCAGCCGCGGCTTCGGCCGCACGACCAACATTTTCTTCCGCCGCAGTGGCGGTGGCCTCCACCTGTTCAACCAACCCGACCAGACCCGCGGAGAAATCCTGAATTTCTCCCATTCTTTGTTCGATCTGCCCCATCTCTTCGGTTCGTTGAGCGATCGCCTGCTGCGCCTTGCGCAGGGCGGCAACATTACCCGTTGACCGGGCCTTCTGGGCAGCCGCCCCCTGCTGCTGCAGCGCAGCCCCTGCCGCAATACGACGCTTGTCCAACTTCTCGTACTCTTTGCTCATGGCTGGGATTTCCTGCTCCCCGATCGTTTTCGCTTCTTGCAAACGACGCTGAGCGATCACCAACTCTTCTTGCGCGAGCACGAGATCGCTCACATCGGCAGCGTTCTTCAGCACCAAATCATCCCACTCGCCGATCTCCTTATCGACACCCTTGATCTGGCCACCCACCGTATTGAAACGGTCTTGGGCGGCCTTCACCGCATCATCAGCGCGCTTGCGTTCCGTACCCGGCGCGGCCTGGGCCTGCCGCTCTTGCTGCTTCCGCAGGTCTTTCTCCGCGGCTTGATGCTGCTTGACCAACCCTGTCCGCTTCTCGGCGAGCTCGGCATAGTTGAAATCACGCTTCACTTTTGCGACATTGAGCTCCTGGTCCGCATCTTTCAAGCCGCTACCCTTGACTTTGGGGGCTAGACCGAGACGGCGACGCTTCACGGTGTAATCCAGCTGGTCGCGAATGATCTGCGCTCGCTGCGCGCGGTCGTGCGCCGCCCGAGCGCCCGCCGCATCCCCTTGGGTCGCCTTTTCTTCCGCCTCCTTGTTATTCGCTTCCAATTCGGACTGGGCATGGCTAAGTTGCTGGGCCAGTTCATCCTTACTCAATGTGCCAGCCGCGTCCCGAACAGCGGCAGCGAACGTTTCCAGAGACTGCACGGATTCCTCAACCCGGCGCCGGTAATCGGCTTGCGCGCCTTCCAGCGCCTGGGAGTCCCTGGCGACGACGTCCTGCTGTTCAGTAACGGCATCGGTGGCGGCGGTAACCTCCTGCTGCTTGGCACGGGCCAACGTTTGGGCCTCCTCCTGGGCCTGGTAGTTCCCCTCTTCGACTGCCCGGCGGGCCTGCGCGTTCAATTCCGCGAGCTCAAGCTGCCGCTGGTCGCGCACCTTGACGCGATTTCCCAATTCCTGCTGGCTAGCCCGCACGATCTGTTCCTTGGCGCCGATCTCCTGCTTGGCACCCGCCACCTCCTCACGGTTTCCCTGGCGCGCCGTCAAAAACTTCTCTTCCACGGCAGTCAGCGACTGCTGGCCCTTGCTGACCGGTACGGGCTTAGGTTGCAACGCCTGCACCGCGCGCTCCTTGGCCTGTACCTCCTGCTGCTGTTTTGCGATGCGCTGTTGCGCGGTACGCAGATCCCGTTCCGCGGCCTGGGCCAGGCGTTCCTGCCTCCCGGCTTCTTCCTGGCTGCCTTGGTCTGCGGCCCGCTTCCTCAAGCGGTTATGCACCTGGGCGCGACGGGCAAGCTCATCGCGATTCTGTTCCAATTCCGTCAATTTGCCGCGGCTTTCCGACAGCTCCTGCTGCGCGCGCGCCGCTACATTCTCGGGCTTTGCCGCCTCGCGGCGCTGCTGGGTTTGACTGACGCGCTCCTGCAACGTCGTCATGAGCTCGGGGAACGACTGGTCCGCCTGCCGCGCGTTGTCCAGCGCCGCCTCCTTGCCCGCCACGTCGCGACGCTTGGCGCCAATGGTCTGATCAAGCTGCGCCAGCTGCTGAGCGGACTGGTCGGCTTGCTGGCGAGCTGCGGCGATCTCCTGGGGCGTCAGGCCAACACCTGCCTGCCGCACCGCCGCCTGGTTGATCTGCACGGCTTCGCCCAACGCCTGCTGGTCAGAACGATGCTGCATTAGCGTACGCTTGGACTCCTGCAGGCGAAGGTACTCGGCGTCGTACGCCTGACGTTTGACCCCGACGTCCTGGCGCGCCGTCTCGTCGCGTTGAACGGCTGCCGCAACACGCGTCTCCTGCGCGGCCTTGGCCGAGCTCTGCGTCTCGATCTGCTGGTTCAGCTGCGCCAATGGTGCGGCGATCTTTCCCTCTGCAGCAGCTGCCAACGCCTGCTCACGGGTCGCTTCCTCAAGCGCCTGCTGTTCGGCCAAAGCGTTGCCACTCGCCCTCGCGGCGTTCAAACGCTGGCTGGCGGCGTTCTGGTTGGTGAGATGTTGGTCGCGTTCGCGAGTCAAGACATCGCGATTTCCCATCAACGCCGTCAACTGGGTTTGTATCGCCTGCAAAGCCGATCTCTCTTGCCCCGCTGCCGCCGCCGCTTCGGGCAGCTCCACCTTAGCGTTCTGCAGCTCGATGCGGGCATGCTCGACATTTTCCTCCTGGGTCTGCACCACCTGCTCCTGTTCGTTGACGCGTTGATCGGCCGCACCCAACTGCCCCGCGCTGCGGTTATACGCTTCCTGCGCCGCGCTCACGTCACGCGCCTCGGCATACCGGGCAGCCTGCTGGCGCACCAACGTCAAGGACTTCAGCTTGCTGCGGTCGCCTTCTAACGCTGCCAACTCACCGCGCTCTCCCTCCAACGCCGATCTCGACTCCTCGGTTGCCGCCCCCCACTGGGGACTGACCTCGGCCAGGACTTTTTCTGCGATCCCGTCCAGCTCCGCGTCCGACAGTTGGTCAAGGGATCTTTGCAATGTCGCTGCGAACGCTTGGCTGCTGGGCCCCGCGCTCGCGGCTGCCTGCTGGCGCAGGGCTTCGGCCTGCGTCAGGGCCTGCTGGCGCTGGTCTACCACGCCCCGCTGGGTCGCGACCTGCGTATTGAGGACATTCAACTGCGGCTGCACCTTCGCCTGGGAATCGCGCGCCAAATCGCGCTCCGTCATGGCTTCGCGGTCATTCGCAGCAAAACCCAATTTGTCGCCGCGCGCTTTTGCCTGCTCCGCCCGCTGGCGTGCCGCCTGGCCCTTGGCGATATGCGCATCCGTTTCCCGCAACAATTCCCCGCGCTGGCCTTCCAGCTGGGTAAGCTTTTGCTGTTCCGCGGTAAGGGAGGCGTTCGCTTGCTGTACCTGCGCTTCGGCCCGGGTAACCTCCTGGGCGCGCGAACCTTGCTGGCCCGCTGCGTCCGTCAAAATTTTCCCGATCTGCACATCAGGCTTTTGCTGCCGCTGACGGTGAATTTCTTCGATCTCTTCGTTGGTGATGGCGCGCTCTGCCTTCTCCTGCGGGGCAAGCGGTTCGTCCGGCTTGAGTTTGCGGCCGCGGTAGCGCGCACCCTTGGCAACCTTTCCGGTCTTGTCCGTCACTTCCAGCTCATCAAGGAAATTCCGCGTCTGTTCGGACAACGTGTGGGCGTTATCGTTCACGCCCAACGCGTGCGCCAGATATTCTTCCGGCGTTTCCTGGTCGAACAATTGCTGCTGCTCCTCGGACAACGTGCCCCGGAACGTCTGACGCTGCTCGTCGTTCAGCTGATTAGCAAGAGTATGGCCGTACTCGTGGCGACGGGCGGTGAAACGACTGCCGAACGCGGCGTTGTTATGCAAGGACAGTGTGGAAGCGGAATCCAGCCGCTTTTTGAATTCGGCCTGGCGCTGCTGGGCACTGACCTCTCCAGCCGCCAGCGAGGAAACATCCTTGTCCTGGGACATCTGCCGCAGCGCCTCACCCTGCTGGGCGCCCAGCACCGCCGCATCCCTATAGTGGTAGCCCGCCACCGCGCCCGAAGCATCGCGAACCTCCTCAACGCGCCCAGCGGCGTTGCCCTCCTTGAACTCAGCCGCCGCCCATTGCCCGACCACGCGGTCGGCATATTGTTTGTCCGCGTCCGCCGGTTTCAATGTTTGGTATTTCGCGGCGTAACCGTCGCGCAATTCCTCATCCGTGACGGCGTCGGGCTGCTTGCCCAACCCTTGGGCAACCTCCTGTCGGAACGCGGCTCCTTTGCCGACCAACTCTTTCCCGTAATCCTCCGCCAAATTCTTGGCGACGATATCTTTGTTCGCCTTACGCTCTGCGGTTGACTCATCGTAGTTGACGGCAGTCATTCCCGGAACGACGCCATACCGCTGACCGGCTTCGGCGGACTCGAAGTTCACACCGATACCGGCCACCGCCTTTCGTCCATATTCCGCCAATGGGCCTTCGGCGTAGCCCTCGGCTGGCCGCCGCTCGATGGAGGCAACACCCCGCATCGCATCCAGGCTCTCGCTCCGTTTTTCCTCCACCTGCTCATGGCGGATAATTGCCGACGTAGCATACAACGTCCCGGCGCGTATTTCTTCCTGGTGCAGGCGCCCATACGCTTCATTGGCCTCGGACTCCGACATTCCGGCAGCCAGCAGCTGCTGGTACGCTTCCTGCGAAGCGGCCTGGACCTCGGGGCTGTAGGTCTCCATCAACGGGCGTCCGCCCTTCGGGGCGTACCCACCATGCAGCCGCCATTCTTCGGGAATCTCCTCATGTTGCGACGCCGCTGGTCTTCCATTGATATCCAAAGCCCCGGGTGTCCCATGCTGTAAATACGTCTCCCATTCTGGGCCGGTTCGGCTATTGACGTAGGTTTCCAACTCGGGCGAAAGCGGCCCCGCACGAGCGGCGGCATAACTTGTAGGCTCGTAGGTCTTTCCTGATTTTGTAAACGCTTCCTCTGCATACTTATCTAATTCAATCCCAGGGGTGCCATCGTAGTTCCGAACCCCGGCTTTATTCATAATTCTTTCAACCGCTACGGCTTGTTCCGGAGAAATATTCTTTTGTCCAAAAAGGTTGGCTACCCCATGGTGGCCCTTCGCCTTGAATTGGTCGTAGACCGACCTAATATCCAGCGCCATGGAACCGGTTTTTTGGTCAAAACGGAAGCCGGCGAACTCCGCGGCGCGCGGCTGCAGGCCGTGTCCTCGTTGCGCCACCACGCGACCGAAGAATACGGTATCGAATTTCGCCGACGCGATCTTACCCAAACGGTCCATCCGGCCCATGCGAGAATGGACGACCTTTCCGCCCGACAGCACGTCCTCGAACGGCTGCGCGGTGGGATGGAATTTGAAAAAGGCCTTGCCTTCGGTCTTGGCAACAAAATTTTCCATTTTTCCGCGGCCGATGATCGTACCGAACTCTTCGCCGAACTTCTCCTCGAGTTTCCGCAAGACATTCGCTTGGATCCGTGGATTATTGTCGATGGTCGGATGCTTTTTGTACTCCACTTCAAGTTCTTCCCGGGCGCTGTCTTCGGACACCAGCACGTTCTCCACGTCGCCGGTGGGGCGTCCTTTGCTGTCAAGTACGGGGCGCGTGAACCCGTAGCCAAATCCGCGCAGGAGCGCGCTCTCCTCTGATTGGTCCTTCAGCAACACGCCCAGGTCGCCCGCAGACCGTTTGCCGAAAGTGCCGCCGATGCGCTTCATCAAATGTTCGCGGAAACTGGTTTGTGAGTGTTCTTGGTCTCCGTACTCATCGGGGTACCGCTGCGCCATGTAGCCCATGTAGTCGTCGGTGTGGTTGCCCTTGTTCAGCGCCAGGGCGGCCGCGAACGAGCGCACCTGGTTTTTGTTCTTGATGGCAAGGTCAAATTCGCTGGCTTTTTCCGTTTCCGTCAGGTTATTCAGTTCGGACATTTCCTTGCTGACGAGCGAACGGAATGCCTTGTCACCTTCCTTGGTTTTTTCACCTTCCAGCCGAGGAATAGCTCCGACGGTTACGCCCGCGATCTTGACCCGCTGCCAACGCAGGCGTGGTTTGGTCACGCTGTTGAGAAAGTCGGCCATGTCGCCAACGGATTTACCGAACGACTGCTGCTCCGCCATCTGTCGCGAACGCGCCGTGCCTTGCCGGCGAACGGTCGGGCTTAATAATCCCGCAATCGTTGAATACCACCGCTTGTCTTGCACGCGCCGACCGAGCCATCGGTCGGTCAAGCGGCCCGCGCCGTAGGTGCCTTCCCGCGCCAGCCAACCGGCGCCGCGCAACGGCGAGGTACCCGCACGGATGCCGGCGCGGGCCATGCGCTGGCCGTACGACCGCAAACTGCCCATGACCGAGCCGGCGAACTGCGAACCGGCAACGCCGGCCTTCTGGGCGGCCACCAGCCCGCCCAGCATCAGGCAGGTCATCACCAAAAACTTCAACACGTTCTCTTTCTCTCCGGCCTTGCCGATACCCACCCGCAATGACGGTTCCAATTGGGCGACGCCCCCTTCGCTCAAGGCGGTGGTTGGCGCACGCGTGGTATCCAGCGTGGTCGTGAAGGCCTGTTCCGAGGTCGCGATCGCCAGCCAGAAGAAGAACATCAGGATGGGCCCGACGGTCACGTACTTGGAGAAGGTCTGCCACCACTCGCGGCTGTAGCGCTCCCCCTGCGGGAAGGCCGACAGCACGTAGGCGAGCGGCGAAAGGATGATCAGTATCCACAGCGCAACGATACGCAACGCAAACACCACGAGGTACGCCAGGATGACGGAAAACGCGATGATGAGCATGACGGTTGCGAGCAGCAGCGACAGGAAGAGGTAGAACAAGGCGATATTCTCCTCGCCGGACCCCGGCAGGAACGCGTCCTGGCTGACCGCGAACAACTCGGCGAGCCCGAACTTGGCGTAGATGTTGCCGGCGGTCACCTGCACGATGGCATTCGCGAACGTCAGCGTTACCACCTGGGCGGCATCAATGAGCAAACCGGAGATAACCTTGCTGAAGTTGACGAAGATCGCCATCAGCAGGAGCTTGGGCAGCAGGCGCTTGAGGTTGTACGACTCCAGCCGCAGGATGGTGGCAACGGCGATCAGCAGCAGCACCACCACGAAGAACATATTGCTGATGTCGCGCACCAGCACCCACCCCAGGTTGACCGCTTCAAAATTGATGAAATCGTTGTAGACGATGACCGATGTCAGCAGCCCCGTGATCATCACGGTCAGCTGCCCGACCAGAGCGGCGACCGCCTGCAGCACGTAGCTGAGGATAAGGTAGACGTACCCCGACAAATTGCGGACGAACCCTTGCGCCGAAGCAGGGTGCGCGAACAGCAAAGCGAACACGAAGAGGGCGGGCCACCAGCGGCGGCTCGTTGCGGTCCAGAGCGTTGTCAGTCGGCGCAAGCGCATGGATTGCAATTTATTACACGGCAACGCGGTACTCTTCTTCTGCCTCCTCGGATGCCAGGGCTTCTTCTTCCGTCATCGCGGCGTACTCCATCTCCATCATCGCCCCCTGGCGCTGGCGCTTTTTCCGCTGGCGCCGGGCATACGACAACACGTACAGCGCGGAGATGGTCCAGGTCGGGATGATGCCGACGACCGGTATCCACTCCACCAGCATCGTAAAGAGCTTGCTCGCCACCCACGCCATCCAGCCGATCTCATGCTGTTTGATGAACAGCCGCGCCCCCAGCATCAGCGCAAGACACGCGAAGTCGAACAACTGGTCAAGGCCCAACCCGAGGTTGACGTCGAAGATATCCACCAGGTCGTTGATGATGGAAAGTGCCAGCACCAGCAAGTACGGCCAGTCGGAATTCTGTGCCTCCTCGCTGATGAACCCGGCGACCGAGCGTCCTTGGGCCGCCACTTTTTGCTTATTATCTTTCGACAAGCGGCCCCCCTTACCCCCCATGCGACGCAACTCCCGCAGGCTTGCGGCCTGCGCGCGCCGCAACTCTACTTCTTGGGCCAGCGCCTGTGCTCGCTCCTGCTCATTCTCCTGGGCAGTCTCGGCTGCACGCTCATCGCCAGGAGCCGACTTTTCCGCTTCGGCCCCCCGCGGTGAACCCACTGCCGCTGATTGCGTCGGCGCAATCGCCTGACTGCCCGCCCCGGTTGGGGTTTTTGGGGAGTACGGATCTACGGAACGAAAACGGTCATACTCATTTTTCATTCTATCTTCTTTGCCCTTTATTTGGTCCTTCATGAATGCGGCATATTCGTCTGAGTCGCGCCATTCCTTTTCGAAGTTTGATCGGTCTTTCAGCGCGCCGGGAGGCATCGCGACTTTCCCCACGTGCTCGCCTGGGGATGGATACTTTTTCTGCGGTCCGGCTTGACCGCCCTGTCCTGCCGGCTCACCAGCGAGAGCATTTCCCGCCGTGGGAGCATCGGCCACACCCGGCGCTGCCACGCTCGTATGCCCCTCTCGCGCGTCGGCGACCTGTCCCTGGAACCGGGTCGCGCGTTGGCGGTCGCGCTGGCGCATCGCGGTAAGCTCTTCCGCGTACCGCTGCTCCGGAGCTGACACAGCGATTTCGATCACCGGAACGTCAATCTCCCCCGCTGCCTGACCTTGAACGGTCCTGCCCGAGCGCGGTTGCGGCGGCGGTGCTGAAGTTTGTAGGGAAGCAGCGTCTGGCATACCTTACCGTCCGCACAATTCCGGCCGCGCCGAGTCGCAGATGCGCACGCGAGCCGACCGGGCCTCCACCCACGCGCCGTTCACGTCATCGGCGACGGCTGGCGTCAGGTCATCCGGACAATTATTACAAGCAAGGTTGGTGGTATTCACGCCGGCGAAATTCGCGTTGGAACACCAGCACCAGTTGTCGCGCACCGTGATACCGACCTGGAAATCGCAATACCCGTCCGGCGCGCCGCCGGCGAGCGCTCCCTTGTCGCAGGTGTTCTGTTCGTACTTATAGGTATGTGTGAACTGGAACGGGTCGGTCGGGTCGGACTTATCGCGCAACCCCGAACGCCAATCGTTGTCGGTCACCGCCTTATCACGGTTCTCCATATCCCAACGCACGCGCAGCAGCCGTAGCGGGAGCTGGTCGTTGTCCACCTTGACGTTGAAACTCAACGTAATATTGGTCTGGCCGACCCCGAAGAAGATGGGCGACTCGGCGTTCTCGATCTTGACGTTGAAGACCTCGGGCGACACGCCGCACCAGTCACCCCCGCCGTCCGGGTCGGTGAGCGGCTCTTCCGTGAACCGCGAGGGGCGGATATTGTCGCGGCAGCGGTCGGCCGGCGGCAGCCAGACCGTTGTTGCCTGGCAGCTGCCCGACACCCGGCATTCGGTGTCCGTCATGCAGGCGCCCGGATTTTTGGCCGACTCCGCCGAGCATTGGCCGACGCAGCTGGCCTGGTGGGCCGCCGCATCCCAGCACGTCGCCCCGCCGGCAGCACCACACGCCTTCAACACGTTCACGCCGGCAGAGCAAAAACCATAGGTGCCGTTGGCCGGGGCCTGGCCATCGGGGTCCTCTCCCACGCAAGTGCCGACCCCCGTGCCGTCGGACTTGGTATTGCACATCGCGTCGCTGGTGCAAGCCACGCCGCGCAAGGGGTACGTCGGGCTGGCGTCATCGCACCGCCCGTAAATGAAACCGGTAAGGTCGCATGTTTCGCTCCCCCCGCCTGGACAGTCGGCATTGGTGCGGCAGGGCGTTTCCGTATCGTTCAGGTCGTTGCCGTCGCCGAAAGAACCACAGCGGCCGGTCGCACAGAAGATCTTGGGATTGTTGGCACAGGTGGCATCAGTGGAGCAGGGAATGTTGACGGCCGCCTCGGCTGAATCAGGTTCGCCGGTCGGGTAGTACGCGCAGTACCCGCCGCTCTTCACACACACCGAAGTGGAATCCACGCAATCGTTGGATCCCGGCGCGCAGCTGTCGCCCGACCTCGGGCCGCCCGCGCAGTAGTTGTTTGGCACCGTGTAGGTCTCATACGCGCTCCCGTTCCAGCGCCAGTCGCCATAGCTGGTCGCAAACAGGCGTTTCAGCCGTTCACGACCCGCATGGAACGACGCCACCTCCACCGAGTCGTTGGGTAAACGACCCGCCGCGGCGAGCCACTGCTCGTGGAAGTGGTCGAAGTAGACTTGTCCCGCCTGGTCGCCCGGGTATTCGAACGGGTGGCTGAAATTCGCGGCTGGCACGCGGTCGGACACCAACTGCCACTTAGTCGGATCGCCGACGAAGTTGCGCCCGATAACGCCGAATGGTGCGGCCAGGTCGGATACTTTGTAGTTGAGGGTTGGCACCTGGTAATCGGCGGACAGAAAATCCTGCACGGTTTCCAGGCGCTCCTGCCAGCCGCGCTGTGCGCCATCGTCATCCACCACCTGAACTATCTCATGGCAGGCACGCTGCCAATAGGTTGGCACCCGCCGCTGTTCTTCGCTGCTGAAGCCGAAGATGGTCGTCGGGTCCTCAGGGTCCCACAGCACCAGCCCGGTATTGCCGCACGTCGGACAGAACATCAAGTGTTTTTTGGTCGGCCGGTCGCTGGCATCCTCGCGCGCCTTGTAGTCGTACCACTTGTTGCCCTCGGCGTCCGTCAGGTAGAGGTCGGACTGGTCGGGCGTGCAGTACCAGCGGCAGCGGATGCCCGGGGTGAAAAAGTCTCCACACTTACTTTTGTGCTGCTCGGCAATGTAGCCGGGTGGGCAGCGGACGGTGCCGCACTCCATCGAGCTGCGCTCGGCGTAGTTGGCTGCCGTTTCGGCGATGGCGCCGACCAACGTGAACGTCCCCCACCAGCCGAAATCCGTTTCATAGCAATGGTTCCTCTCCAACCGGGCCGGCCGGCGGGTTTCCAGGAC
>JAUSGZ010000028.1 GCA_030648715.1 bacterium
GCTGACGTTGGCCGGCTCCACGTCGGCGGGTGGCTGCATGCAGGCGTACGTGGATATGGTGAAGAACAATATGATTGACGCGATTGTTGCCACGGGGGCTTCCATCGTGGATATGGACTTTTTCGAGGCACTGGGGTTCAAACACTACCAGGGCACGCCTTTCATTGACGATGGGATGCTGCGCTCGCTGTACATTGACCGCATCTACGACACCTTCATTGATGAAGAAGAGTTGCAGGCGTGCGACCAGACTATTAGAAAGATCGCCGACGGACTGCAGCCGCGGCCATACTCGTCGCGCGAGTTCATCGCCAAGATGGGCGAGTGGTGTGTCAAGCACGCCAAAAAGAAAAATTCGCTGGTCCAGACGGCCTTTGAGCACAACGTGCCGATTTTCTGTCCGGCGTTCTCCGACTCGTCAGCGGGGTTCGGATTGGTGATGCATCAGGCGAAACACCCGGATGTTCACGTCAGCATTGATTCGGTCGCCGATTTCCGCGAGCTGACGGAAGTGAAGATGAACAGCCAGGACTCCGGGCTGCTGATGATAGGGGGCGGGGTGCCCAAGAACTTCGCCCAGGACACGGTGGTGTGTGCCGAAGTGCTGGGCAAAGAAGTGCCGGTACACAAGTACGCCGTGCAGGTAACGGTCGCCGACGTCCGTGACGGCGCGTGCTCGTCGTCCACGCTGAAAGAGGCCTCGTCGTGGGGCAAGGTGTCCACTGTGCATGAGCAGATGGTGTACGCGGAAGCGACGCTGGCGCTGCCGGTCATCGCCGCCTACGGCTACCAGATGGGAAATTGGAAGAAGCGCAAGCGGTACAATTTCGCGAAGTTGTTTATTGCCTGACTGTCCCCATTGTCATTCCCGCGCCGCAGCGGGAATCCAGTTACTGGATCCCCGATCAGGGTCGGGGATGACGGATACTCGTGATTTTGCCTTTATGTCCCAACGTGTGACCCTTGGGTTAGTGCAGATGAAAAGCGCGGCGTCCATCGCCGCCAATCTGGCGCGGGCGGAATCACGCGTGCAGTCGCTGGCGCACCGCGGCGCGCAAATCATCGCGCTGCCGGAGTTGTTTTTGACCCCATACTTCTGTCAGACCAAGGACAAGAAGTTCTTCGGGTTGGCGGAGCCCATACCCGGGCCGTCGGTGCGCGCGTTGCAGGACATTGCCCGCCGCAATAAAGTGGTGCTGACTACTTCAGTATTTGAGAAAGGGGAGCGCGGCAAGTGCTATAACACCGCCGTGGTGCTGGACGCCGACGGTAAATTGCGCGGCACCTACCGCAAGATGCACATCCCCGACGACCCAAAGAATTACTACGGGGAAGCGTACTACTTCACGCCGGGGAATTTGGGCGTGTGCGTGTTCAAAACCCGCTTTGCAAAGATTGCCACGCTTATCTGCTGGGACCAGTGGTTCCCCGAAGGCGCGAGGATTGCCGCCGCGAAGGGCGCACAGATCATCATCTATCCCACGGCCATCGGGTACCAGCTGAAGGCAAAATCCGGCATCAACGAAGCCGAGCATGAGGCCTGGCAGGTCATCCAGCGGGCGCATGCCATCGCCAACACGGTGTTTGTGGCCGCTTGCAACCGTGTCGGGCTGGAGCACCGGCTGCGGTTCTGGGGCACGTCGTTTGTTACCGACCCCTACGGGCGGGTGCTGGCGCAGGCCGGCACCGAGAAGGAAGAAGACGTGCTGGTACCCTGCGATTTAGAGGTCATTGACCAGATGCGCGAGGATTGGCCGTTCCTGGCAGCCCGGCGGATGAAGGTAGAGGGTTAAGGTTATTAGAGCCTATCTCAAAATTCAATTTTGCCCCAATTTGTCATTCCCGCGAAAGCGGGAATCCAGTCAACTACGCCGTTTCTGGATTCCGGCTCAGGGGCCGGAATGACAATCAATACGTAAGATAATCAGATGTCATGACCTACCGAATGCCCGCGGAATGGGAGCCGCACGACGGCACGTGGCTTGCCTGGCCGCACAACCGCAAGCACTGGCCGAGCAAGTTCGCGCCCATTCCGAACACCTACGTGCAGATAGTCAAGGCGCTCACGCAAAGCGAGCGCGTCTTTTTGTGCGTGCGCGACGGGGAAATGGAGCGCGAGGTGCGCGAGCTGCTGCAAGACGGCAACGTCCCGCTACGGCAGGTGGAGTTTTTCCAGATAGAAACCAACGCGTCGTGGTCGCGCGACCACGGCCCGATATTCGTCCACGGTCCCGAGGGATTGACCATTTTGGACTGGGGCTACAACGGCAACGGCAAAAAGTGGGGGCCAACGAATTTGGACGACGCTGTGCCGGAAAAGATCTCTTCGCTGCTGTCGCTGCCGCTGGTACAGCCGCAAATGATATTGGAGGGTGGCTCCATTGAGGTGAACGGCAAGGGCACCTTGCTCACCACCGAGTCGTGTTTATTGAACGAGAACAGAAACCCGCAGTTGAACCGCGACCAGATAGAGGGGTACTTGCGCGAGCACCTGGGCGTCACTAATATCCTGTGGCTGAAGGAGGGGATTGCCGGCGACGATACCGACGGCCACATTGATGACCTGGCACGGTTCGTAAACCCGACCACGGTGGTCTGCCCGCTCATTGATGATTCGGCCGATGAAGACTACGCCATTCTGCAGCGGAATTACCGCGATTTGCAAAGAATGCGCGACCAGGATGGCAAACTGCTGACCATCGTGCCGCTGCCCGTGCCCGCTCCCGTCATCTACAAAAAAACCCGGCTACCCGCCAGCTACGCGAATTTTTACATTGGCAATACCGTGGTGCTGATGCCGACGTTCCAAGCTCCCCAGGATGCCGATGCGATGGCAATTCTGCAGCGTTATTTCCCAACTCGGCGAGTGATTGGCGTGGACTGTGTGGACTTGGTGTGGGGGTTTGGGACGATTCACTGCAGCACGCAGCAGCAGCCGAAATCGGAGTAGCCAGTATCTAGTATTTAGTATCAAGGGAATTGGAACCGCCGTGGGGCGGTTTTTTCATTTCCGACCTCCAGAATACCCGCCCAGCCCTTTCCGAGAAAGAGCTGGGCGGGAAAAATGGAGGGGTACGGAAATGACCCCGCACCAATGGCGCCGCACTCTGTTGGTACCGCCGTGTGTACTGCGCGTGCTGGCCCGAGCACGCGCGAACCGCGCGGGGAGAATAGCCCCTCACCGTTGCTGGCGCAGCGGTTCGCCGTGACCCCACGTGCGCCATTGGTGCTGGGGTTGATGGGGTGATGTTATCCCGCGTGCGGGGTTATTTCCCTTTTTTCCATCTCCAAGCTCTGGAGGTAAGGGAAATAAAAAGGCCCGAAAGAGCAGGACACCAAAAGCAACTAAAGGCACTGCTCCCCGGGCCAAATTCGGGTAATGAAAGGTCGGATGAAACGCCCGGGGCGAGCAGGTATCTTGGTTGGCAGTTTTAAATTGCTCCCCCGGGCGAAATTTTGTAAAGGGCAAGAGGCAGTGTAGTTTTATGGCCGCATTTTGTCAAAAAAAGACCCCCGGTGGGGTCTGAATGTGCGTCGGCGGCGTGGCGGAAGTTATTCCACCATGTCTTCCCACGACGGCTCGCGGGGCGGCGGGGCGGTCGCAAACTTTTTGCGGCGATTCGCGGAACGGCTAATACTGAAGTGGTGGCATTCCACCATGGATTCGCACAGCCGGCAGCTCTTGGCGTGGGTATTCCACGCTCGGACCTCCTCTTGGGTGAGCGGCGGGTTGGGAAGACTCCCGTCCCGCAGACGTAGGTTGGCGACATTTGGGTCGCGGCGGAAATGGGCGACAAACCATTGCTGGGCGTCGTCCAAGTGGGGTGGAACCATGTTGTCCCTTTCTGTAAGGAGCCGATGGATGAAAGCGCGAAACCGCTTCGCGCGCTCATAACGGTTCCCCTACTGTGTGTTCAGCAAATGGAGCGTGGATTATGGTTTGCCTTTTTTCCAGGGTATTTCTTGCGTGTTTTCCCCACGATTCGCCCAGCGCGCCATCGTGAACAGCAGGTCGGACATCCGGTTGAGGTATTGCAGCACCAGCGGGTCCAGCGGAATATCGGCGGCGCGGGCCGCGGCCACCGACCGTTCGGCGCGGCGACACACGGTACGCGCGACGTGCAGCATGGATGCAGCGAGGCTCCCGCCCGGCAGGATGAACTGGGTCAGCTCCGGCAGGTCCGCGGTGAGCCGGTCAATGGCGGCTTCCAGCCACGTGATGTCGGCAGCTACCACTTTCGGGATATTGGCGTAGGCGGCGGATTGCTGCGGCGTCGTGATCTGCGCCCCGACGGAAAACAGCGTGTTTTGGATGCGGGCTAGCAGCGCGGCGAGCGGCGCCGCAGCGGAGTCTTGCACGCGCACCCGACACAGTCCCAGCCAGGCGTTGAGCTCATCCACGTCGCCGTTGGCGGCAACGCGGGGGTGGTACTTGGGAATGCGGCCGGCACCGAACATCCCCGTAGTACCGTTATCGCCGGTTTTCGTGTAGATACGCATGTGTTGTGCTCAGTGCACCGTGCTCCGTGCCCAGTACGCGCTGGTATTGCAACATGCCTGCAATTATCCGTCAACCTCGGGTTTGACTTCAGGTACACCGCCATCTATCATCATTAGTGCACCTTCGTCGTAGCCTGAGAACGGTACGACGATAGTGCGGATGCTAAGGGGAAATGGGTTAATTCTCCCCTCTGCGCCGGGCCTGCTTCCTTTCCAGGGGCAGGCCTATTTTTTAACCTCACGCCGCCACAGCAAGGGAGTTTACGACCGCAGCGAGGCGAGTGTGAGGTTAACCCGCCGAAAGTCGGACGGAGAATTTGGTTATTGTTTGAACGAGCCGCAGGCGGTAGACCGCGCCGTACCAACATGAAAATACTCATTACCCAGTTCGTGGACTGAAGGCGGGTTGGTACCTAATCTATCTCGCAAAATTGGTGCTGGGGTTTCTTCGAATGGACTGAAGGCGGGTTGGTACCTATTTCTTAAAATCACGCCAAGGGCGAAGCGGACAAAAAGAAAAGACCCAAGGAACGTGAAACCCCCGCAGAAAGGCGTTCCCTGGGTCAAAGGTTGCAAAAGGGCGATGGGAGTGGAGAAGGGGCGGAGTAGTGTGGTACATCCTCGCATAGGTAGAGATATTTTTCAAGACAAGGCGCGAGTACTTGTTTTGTGGTGTACGTTGACATTTTACCGATTTTTTTGTACGGTACGCTTTCGTCCTTTGGTTCGTTTCCACGGTTCTTCAGGCCTTTGACAAGGAGGTATCCGCAATGCGGAACAAAACCTGTGAAGTCCGGCTGGCGGCATTCTTGGATGAATGCACGCGCACGCGGCCGGCCGACGGCACGCAGGTCATCGCGTCCGTCGAAGACCAGCTGATGGTTGGCCAGGCCTTGGGCCTGTCCTGGTGGGCGCCGCGGTGGTTCAACTTCGGCACGCAGGACAAGCCCGACATCGTGAACGTCGGCAAGCTCACCAATGCGCAGCTTGCCATCGTGATTTCCGCCCAGCGCGCGTACGGCTTTGCCGCCCACTGTATGGGATCGGGCATTGGCAAGGTCAAGCTGTTGGATGTTCCCGACGGTACCGACGTGCCCTACTACGAGCCGCAGCGCTACCTGGACGAGGTCGTCCTTCCGACCGCTGCCATCGCCGAGGAGCTCCGCGTGAAAGCGGTGCGCCTGTTCTCGTTCTACCACCCGCGGGGCACGGACTCGTCCCAGTACGTCGAGCAGGCCGCCGAGCGGTTGGCGCCGATCGTCGGTATTTTCATGGCCAGGCGCATCCTGCCCCTACTGGAGGTGGAAGCCAATCTGGTAGGCAACCGCGGCGCAACCTGCATGGCTCTTGCGGGGCGGCTGTGGGAGTGCGTTCGCCGCCGTACGTTAGGCCTGATCTGGGACTGGGGCAACGTTTACTCGCAGGGGCTGGACCCGTGGGCGGAGTGGCAATTGATGAGTGACGGTGTGGTCGAGTTCCACGCCAAGTTTTACGACGGTCCGCGGCCCAAGGGCTTTGGTCCCATAGACGAGCATGCGCTCTCTCACTACGTGGCCGCTGACGGCTGTACCGGTTTGGCGCGGCCCGACATGATCCTGTCCGATGTGCGTAGCCGCTACACGTGTATTCGTGCGTACGGGGTCGGCGAGCCGGTGATCGTCTTGGAGCCGCATCTGCTGGGCGGCGGCCGGTTCGGCGGCGTCAGTGGCGGTATCGGCATGGGCGTGGCGCTGCGCAGCCTGTGCCGGACATTGGACCACGTCGGGCTGGCCTACCGGCTGCATGAGCAGCAGGACGTCGAAGCGCTGCGCCAGTAGCCGGCAGCGCCAAAACTACCATCTACCACAACTGCTAGGAGGTTCCGCTATGTTCATTACCTCGAAGGTTGACCTGCCCGTGTTGCAGGTCGTCGAGCAAGGCGAGGGCGACAAGAAGAAGGCCATCTCGCTTCCCGGCGGTCTTTTCCCCGCCGGCCGCCATGAGGTCGAGCGCATCTTCAACCCCGTCTGCCCCAGCGGCCCGCGTTGGCTGGTGCTCAAAGGCACCAAGATCGGCCACGCCGAGCTCGTCTGGAAGCGCTGGCAGGATTCCGCCCGCGGCGACCGCGCGGTCGTCATCACCAATGAGGATCGCCTGGCGGCCAGTCTTCCGTCGGTCGAATCCAGTATCAGTACCGAGCTGCCGGTCAGTGAAGACAGCTTCACATCCGGGCCCGGCGAGCCGGAGCGGGGACCGCACCCCGACGCCGCGCCGCCGCCGAGCGACTGACCGGCCGAGCGCCGAACCACCCCGTTCATTTTTTAGGACCCCGTGCATTTCCATGCCGGGGTTCTTTTTATTTCCAGCCGCCAGATCCCGAGTCCGCCCCAGGCGGGCGAAGGTGAATGGCGAGCTGGGAATAACCCCGCATCAATTTTGCCGTGCCCGTCGCAACGAGCTTATGGGTACCTCCGGGTGTTTTCAGTTGACGCGGAGCGCGTGTGGCGAATAGCCACAACCCTTTACTGGCGAAGCGCTCCGCCGTTGTCAACCACGCAAAATTGGTGCTGGGGTTTCTTCGAACGGGCTGTCGGCGGGTTAATTCTTACTGAAATGCGAAATTGTTGCGGAGGCAGGAGATTAAAAAGAAGCCACCCTGGGGAAAGGGTGGCGTCAGCGGAAGAAGGTGCCGAAGTTGGCATCGACGGTCAGTAGGGCCGCAGCTTGTTGCGGCGTTCCTTGAATTCGGAATGGATCAGGGCTCCGACCAGCACGACGAACATTACCAGATGGGTGATGCCGCCGGCGAAGCCGGTTTTGCCCGCCTCCTGGGTGATGCCCAGTACCGCCAGCACGATGCCGGAGATGACGTAGACTGCCAAGCAGGGCTTGAGGATGGTGTCCGAGTTCATCGCGAACAAAGTCCTTTCTGAAAGGGCTGTCCCGAAGCGTCGGGATGCGGGCGAAAGCAACGTGCTACCGCCAGTGGGCCACGGTAGCACGGGGATGAAATACTCTGCAAGCGCAAAAAGAAACCACCCCGGGGAGGGTGGCGCAAGGAGCTGCCGACGTGGCTAATCGGCGAGAGTTTTGCTGCCGAAGCGGTCGCGGAGGACAAGGCCGGCAACAGTGAGGGAGGCCGCGATGAGGAAGACGAGAAAGGTGATTTTCAAGCAGATGTGTGGCCCGCACATCGCCATCACCGCCATTGTGGGCAATGAGATGATGAAGACGATAAAACTCCAAATGGTCGCGTGTTCTAACCAGTTCATCGTCACGCCTTTCCTAAAGGGCTATTGGAAGTTTCCGCATCGGCGCGATGCCGACGTCAACAAGGAACTACCGTACCAGGGGGTAAACTATCACTTTTTTTCGCAGCTGTCAATGCAAATATGCAATTTAAAAGAGGGGCGGAAACCGTCCCGCCCCTCGGCGCCCGCTCGGCAAAAAGGAAATGGTTCCTGCTCAAGTACTGGGCACTGAGCACTGGGTACGGAGCACTTAACTACACCCGCTCGTGCTGCCGCAGTTGAGGCACTTGTAGCAGGAGGCGTTCCGGATCATGACGTGGCCGCAGGTATCGCACAGCGGCGCGTCGCCCATCATCTGGCCCAGGAACGAATTGACCTGGCTGGTGTCGACCTTCACATCCATACTGGCGGCCGATCCCGGGTCGTTGCTCACGGCCGCTGCCGTGGCGGTCGTCGTCGGCGTGTTCGGCAGCTCCATCGTTTGCTGGTGGACGGCCAAGGCGGCCAGCTGCGCGGCGCGGTTCTTCTGCACGCCCGTCGGCGGCACCTGCACCAGGTCGGTGCGGCCCAGGTACTCCATGGCCAGCACGCGGAAGATGAAGTCCAGCACCGACGTGCAGAATTTGACGTTGGGGTGCGAGGTCGGGCCGGACGGCTCAAAGCGCGTGAAGGTGAATTTATTGATGAGTTTTTCCAGCGGCACGCCGTACTTCAGCGCGGTGGACACGGCCACGGCGAAGCTGTTCATGATGCTGCGGTAGGCCGCGCCCTCCTTGTACATGTCAATGAAGATCTCGCCCAGGGACCCGTCGGGGTATTCGCCAGTGCGCAGGAAGACCTTGTGGCCGGTGATCTCGGCTTCCACCGTGATACCGCCGCGCTTGTAGGGCAGCTCGCGCTTTTCCCCATGCAGGAAGACCCGGCGGCCAGACGATTTGGGCAGTTCGGCGACCGTTGCGACCGGAGCGGCAACGAGGGCGGCAGCGGGAGCGCTCACGGCGGGTACGACTGGCGCGGGAGCAGCCGCCGTCTCGGCCTTGGCCTCGGACTTTTTGCCCGTGCCCTTGGCGGAGGTGGCCAGCGGTTGGGACAGCTTGCAGCCGTCGCGGTAGATGGACAGGCACTTGAGGCACAGCCGCCAAGATTCCATATAGACCTGCTCCACTTCGGCGACGGTCGCTTCGTTCGGCATGTTGATGGTCTTGGAAATGGAGCCCGACAGGAACGGCTGCACCGCCGCCAGCATCCGCACGTGGCCCATGAAGTGGATGTAGCGCTTGCCGTTCGCGCCGCACTTGTTGGCGCAGTCAAAGACGGCTTCGTGTTCGGCCTTCAGGTGCGGGGCGTTCTCAATGGTCATCGTGCCGCAGACGTACTCGTTGGCTTCCTGGAGCTGCTCGGGCGTGAAGCCCAGCCGGGACAGCAGGTTGAAGCCCGGCGCGCCGTATTCGGCCGGCGTGAAGCCCAGGCGTTGGAGCGTCGCGTCCGACAGCGTGGTGGCCGTGAAGACGAACTCCAGCGCGAAGGCGGCCTTGAGCGCCGTTTCCACTTTGGCGATTTCGGCGTCCGTCAGCCCTTTGGCGTTGAGCGTCTGTGGGTTGACGTGCGGCGCGCCGTTGAGCGTGCCGCGGCCGCGCAGGTACGCGGTGATGTCGTTCATCTGGCTCTCCGTGTAGCCCAGCGCGGAAATCGCCACGGGCACCGCTTCGTTGACGATCTTGAAGTAGCCGCCGCCGGCCAGTTTTTTGAATTTGACCAGCGCGAAGTCCGGTTCCACGCCGGTGGTGGAGCAGTCCATCAGCAGGCCGATGGTGCCCGTCGGCGCCAGCAGCGTGGTCTGGGCGTTGCGGTAGCCGTGCTGTTCGCCCCAGGACAGTGCTTCATCCCACGCTTTGCGCGCGGCCGTCAGGAGGTGGGCGGGGGCGTAGGTTGGTTCAATGCCCATCGGGGTGACGGTCAGCCCTTCATATTCCTCCGCTTTGGCGTTGTAGGCGGCGCGGCGGTGGTTGCGGATGACCCGCAGCATGTCACCGCGGTTCTTCGTGAATTCAGGGAAGGTGCCGAGGAACTTCGCCATTTCCGCCGACGTTCGGTAGGAAACGCCGGTCATCAGCGCGGTGACGGCGCCGGCGAAGCCCAGCGCTTCCGGGCTGTCGTAGGGGATACCCGACGTCATCAGGACGGCGCCCAGGTTGGCGTAGCCCAGCCCCAAAGTCCGGTAGTTGTAGGTGCCGTCGGCGATCTCGCGGCTGGGGGAGGCGGACATCAGGACCGAAATTTCCAGAATGGTGGTCCAAAGCCGCGTGGCATAGGTGAAGCCGGGTATGTCAAAGGTTTTGGTCTGGGTGTCGAAGAAGAGCGCCAGGTTGATGGACGCCAGGTTGCAGGCGGTGTTGTCCAGGAAGACGTACTCCGAGCAGGGGTTGGTGGCGCGAATTTTGCCCGATTGCGGGCAGGTGCCCCATTCGTTGATGGTGGTGTCGAACTGCACGCCCGGGTCGGCGCACGCCCAGGCGGCGTTGGCGATCTGGTCCCACAGCTCGCGGGCCTTGATGGTGCGGTTGGCCGACGGGTCGATCCTGCCTTTCAACTCCCAGGGCTGGTCATTGAGGACCGCCTTGACGAAGTTGTTGGGCAGCCGGACGGAGTTGTTGGAGTTCTGGCCCGAGACGGTCTGGTAGGCTTCGCCCTCGTAGGCCGAGTCGTAGCCGGCGGCGACCATCGCGGCCACTTTCTTTTCCTCCCGCGCTTTCCAATTGATGAACCATTCCACGTCGGGGTGGTCGATGTCCAGGATGACCATCTTGGCCGCGCGGCGCGTCGTGCCGCCCGACTTGATGCCGGCCGCCGCGGCGTCGCCGATCTTGAGCCACGACTTCAGCCCCGACGACTTGCCGCCGCCCGACAGCCGCTCGCCGCTGCCGCGCAGGGAGGAGAAGTTGGTGCCGGTGCCCGAGCCGTACTTGAACAGCCGCGCTTCGCGGACCCACAGGTCCATGATGCCGCCCTCGTTGACTAGGTCGTCGTTGACGGCTTGGATGAAGCAGGCGTGCGGCTGCGGGTGCTCGTAGGCCGAGACGGCGCGCGTCATCGTGCCGGTGTCCGGGTCGAGGTACGAGTGCCCCTGCGCTTTGCTGTTGATCTGGTAGGCCCAGTGCAGCCCGGTGTTGAACCACTGCGGGGAGTTGGGGGCCGCTCGCTGGGTCAGCAGCATGAAGACCACCTCATCGTAGAAGGCCTGGGCGTCCTCGGCGGTGGCAAAGTACCCGTAACGCTCGCCCCAGTACCGCCAGCAGCCCGCCAGTCGGTGGACCACCTGTTTGACCGACCGTTCCGGCCCTAACGCCACGGAACCATCAGAATTTCGCTTGGTTTCGCCGTTTTCGTCCAATTGCGGTACCCCGGTCTTGCGGAAATACTTCTGCGCCAAAATGTCGGTTGCCACTTGGCTCCAGGAGCTGGGCACCTCCACGTCATCCATGCGGAAGACCTCGCGTCCGTCGGTCTCGCGGATGACGCTGGACCGGCGGTCGTAGTGCACCACGGCGTACGGATCCACGCCCGCTTTGGTGAAGTAGCGGGGGAATTTCATCCCGTCGGGGTGGTAGCGGAGCGGCGACGGTTCCGTCGCGGCGGCTACCCCCGTCATCGACGGGGTACTCGTGTCCACGGCGTCGGACACGGAGCGCTTCGGGGTCATACGGAGAGTGTTAAGAAAACAGAGAGTCTCCTTTCAGCATCCGGCGCTGCAGGGAAACTCCCTGTCTTTTAAAAGTGTCCAAGAACCTGGCGGGCCTCCTTCGACCAGGTCAGTGCCACGCGGCGAGTGGCGGTTTCGAGGGGGTCCAGGTTGGTGTTTATTTTGTCGCGCGTTGGTGAGTATAGCACGCCTGCAAAATTGGCGACAAGAAAAAAAGAAAGACGCGTTGGGCGCGTCCGAAACCGCGGTTTTATCGTGTTTCACGAAAGGGTCGCCGGCGTTATCCACAACGGATTTTTTGCGCCGGCGGCCGCGGCCGTTGCACCCATTTTTCTGTCAAGTGCGCTTCAGCCGCCCGGCATTGGCCAGTGCAGGAGCGCCGGTACCGTCAGGAAGGCGTTGGCGAGCGCGCCAACGATGATGAGTGCGCGTCCAGATCTGCCAAGCTGCGGGAGCGACGCGATCAGCGCGAACATCAGCAGCGGCAAATAATCAAAACCGAAACGGTAGCCGAATTGGTGGTCGCCGCCCGCGAACGTCATCAGGAGCGGCAGCGCGATTGCCGCCGCGGCCGCCAGGCTCGCGCCGACATCGGGGTTGCGCCAGCGCGCGCGAAACAGGAGGAAAAGCAGGGGGAAAGTCAGGAG
>JAUSGZ010000035.1 GCA_030648715.1 bacterium
ATCGGCCGGCCCTCCACCTATGCACCCACCATCGCCACGGTCATCAACCGCGGTTACGTGGAGAAGGTGGAAAAACGGCTGAAGCCGACCGACATCGGCGAGCTGGTCTCGGATCTGCTGGTCAAGCACTTCCCCAACATCGTGGACTACCAGTTCACGGCTACCATTGAAGACGACCTGGACGCCATCGCCGAAGGCAAACACGGCTGGCAGCAGACCATCAAGGAATTCTACGGCCCGTTCGCCAAACAGCTGGAAGTAAAGACCCAGGAGCTGTCCAAAAAAGAGCTGACGGAAACCGCATCGGGCGCGGTCTGTATGAAGTGCGGCAAGCCGATGGTCATCAAGATCGGCCGCTTCGGAAGATTTTTGGCCTGCAGCGGGTTCCCGGAATGCACCAATAAGGCGCCGCTGGACAAAGAAGGCAAGGCCCAGCCGCTCCAGTTGTTGGACGAGAAGTGCCCCCAGTGCGGTAAGCCGCTGACAAATCGCGTGGGTAGATTTGGACCGTTCGTCGGCTGCTCGGGCTACCCGGACTGCAAATACATCAAAAAAACCCCGTCCAAGGAGTACGGCGCGTGCCCGAAGTG
Source organism: bacterium (assembly GCA_030648715.1). GTDB lineage: Bacteria > Patescibacteriota > Patescibacteriia > Buchananbacterales > GWA2-38-13 > VMFR01. The sequence continues at coordinate 591 of JAUSGZ010000035.1, forward strand.
CGGCAAGGGCGTCATCGTTGCCAAGCGGTCGCGGCGCGGCGTGTTCTACGCCTGCAACGCGTACCCGGACTGCAAGAACGCCTACAACACCGAGCCGACCGGCGAGCGCTGCACGACCTGCAAGGACCTGATGATCGCCGGCAAGGAAGCTCCTCGCTGCGGCAACAAGGAGTGCCCGACGCGCGCCAAGGCGGCATAGTATTGTCCGTGATACCAAAAACCGGCCCCGAAGGGCCGGTTTTGAATCTACAGTTACGCTAGCTCGGTGACGGTGACGGTGACAGTGACGGCGTGGGTGTTGGCGTGGGAGCGACGCACGGCGGCAAACTGTCAGCAGTTGAGTCGGTACCGAGAGCAGTCGCCGGAGCAGCAGGGCCGGGGCCGCTGCCGAACGCCCAATTGATATACGCCGTCACATCATTCACGTCACGCACGCCGTTGTCGTTGAAGTCAGCGGCATCGGCGCAGCTCAAGGTGATGGACGGCGGCGCTGCCACCGGCCGCAGCTGCGACAACGCGCGGCCCATCCTTTCAATTTCCTGCAGCGCCTCCTGCCGGTTCGTCGGCCCCCCCAGCACCCCGTCCCCATCCACGTCGCGGCGGATGAACTTCACCGACGTATTCGTATTCGTGTTCGTATTCGTATTGGTGGTATTCGTGTTCGTATTGGTCGCGGCCACCACGAGGGACGCGCCAACCGCCATGACGAGCGTGGCGCTGGCCACCGTCAGGCCGACGGCAATGAGGGAGCGTTGGGTCATAAAGTATGGGTTTAATCGCTAAAATTCATTATACCAAAGAATGCCAATCCTGTGCTAGGGGTATTGCGCACAACCTAGTGTATCGGCGGTCGGGTCGGGGCCGGGGGTGGTGGGACCGGGCAAGGTGATATTTCCCTCGCCCGTGAATAGATACCCCAGAGTGTTCTTGGCGTCGGCGATATCCAGTCTTCCATCGTCGTTGCTGTCGGCGGCGTCGTCGCACAGGAACTTGAGGTTAGGATCGACGAACAGCACCTTGAGGGTAAAGATGGCGTCGCTGATGTCGAGGCCGCCGCTCCGGTTGGCATCGCCGCGGCGGAAGGTAACACAGCCTTCGTCAACCGTGCCATCGCAATTATTATCAATGGTGTCACAAAGTTCTACCGCCTCGACATGCACCCCGCGATCAGTGTCATTACAATCGCACCGCTGCCACGAGGTAGTGCAGCTCTCGCTGCATGCGCTGTACCCATCGTCATCGGCATCCGTATCCACGTCTGTACACACGCCGGCATTTAGGCCGGTGCATGTATACGTATCATCGGAGCACGCATCAAGATCGCTCGCACCCGCCACATCGCATCGCTGGTCCGGTTCATCAACCGCGCCATCGCAATCATTATCTTTCAGATCACACCACTCGAGATTATTCGGATGCATCCTCCAGTCCGCATCATTACAATCTGTTGCGTCGCCAAGACTGCATCCCCTGCTCCCGGGAGACCCGTAGCCATCGCGGTCAGCATCTTGACACGGAAGATGGGAGCAAGTCGGCCCGACGCCAAGCTCGGAAGCGCAGTTCAATCCCGCGAGCAGGTCGCCGGAGCCGGCCTCTAAACGGAAATGAATCTCATACTTCCGGGGATTGCCCTGGCCCAACGCGCTGTCGCCCTGCCGGTACGCATAATTACAGGGAAGATCGGCAGTCTGGCAAGAACGATCGTTATTCGGCGCGGCCGCGGAGCCACTGGGGTCCCGCGGGGCAACCGCCAGAAGGACGGGCTCCATGCACTCGGTATCAAACTCCCATCCGAGGCGGCCGAAGCAACCATAACCGTTCGGCGGATTGCCGATCTCCCCATCCCCCCAATGGGCAAAGGGGTAAGAATTCTTGTCGGCAAAATAGATTTCCATGACTGCCTGAATAGCGCGCACATCGCCGATACGCTGCGTATCGCGCTCTGCCGGACCCGCCGGAACAGCCGCGATACGAAATATATTTTGCCGCTGCGGACCGACGAATCCGGCGACCGCCATCATGCCGCCAGCAAACGACAGGGCCACTGCGGTTACCGCAAGCACGGCGGCAGCGGCGACCGTCGTTCCGGTTCGGGTGGCAGTCTGCGTGGCCAAAAATGGACGTGGCATGTTATTTTTCGTTAATTAACAATTTTAGCGCTTGGCCACCTCGGCTAGGGGTACTGCGCACACCCTAACGGGTCTGCGGTCGGGTCGGGGCCGGGGGTGGTAGGGCCGGGTGATGGTATCTCGGGTCCGCCAGCAAACATATAATTCAATGCAGCGATCGCATCCTGGGTTTGAATCTGGCTGTTGTCATCGGCGTCGGCGGCGTCCAGGCAGCTGGGCTGGGCCCCGCCCGGAAGCAGACTACCAAGGATAAAGATGGGGTCCGAGATATCCACTGCCCCATCAACGTTGGCGTCGCCGCGGCGGAACTGCGGTTCTACTTTCGGCGGCGCGGGAAAGGCAGATGGATCGCGGTATTCGTACCATGCGGTGCGATGCAGGTCGTGACGGTGCATTGGCCAGGGGGCAACGTACCGTCCGACCGCACTCTGGGGGAAGGTCAGTGCGATGGCCATTCTCGGATCGCAGATACCTCGAACGCCATTACAGATATCCCAGCTGCCCAAAAAAACACTTTCCGGCGTTCCAGAGCCGTCGATGTCCGCAATGGATCCGCCCTGCCAGACAGCATACCCATCCGGCACCGGGTAGGACCACAGCGTTGTTCCCGAACGCCCATCGCGAACATCAATACGGGACCCATCGCTCATCACGATCTCAAGTTTCCCGTCCCCCGTCAGATCAGCCACGGAAAGGGGTGCAAAAGTACAATTATTAACGCCCTGCGACCAGAGCTCTTGACCGCGAGCATCAAAGAGTCCGAGTTTCACTGCAAATCCGGCTGCGGCATCACCGTAGCAAGCGACGTACTCTGGGGTATCCTCCCCCGTATTCACGATCATGTTGCCGACGGCACCCACATGAAGATAGCTCCTGCCTTGATGCGTCAAATTCACGTTGTACGTATTTTGTTGCCAGAGAATTTCTCCTATTGGGCGGAGCAAAGCCACCTGACTATCCAGCGCGGTGGGTTTGAGATGATCTTCAAAGGCAACCCGATAGTAGGGCGTCGCAATGATCTCCAGATCGGCCGAGCCGTAACCAAAGTCGGCGGTTGCCAGCTGATCAAAACCCACGTGTTGTGATGTGTTATACTTGTCGCTCAAAAATTGACGCCAGCGCAGGCTGCCATCGTGGCCGAGACGAAATACGGCAGTGCCGCAGAGTTTGCGCTGCCCGGCGTAAATGATACCCCCTTCTCCGACAGCGATCTGGTCGTCCGCGCCAATGCCCTCGGTGAGCGGAAAATCCACGATCTGCGGATCGTTGACGTTCAGCATACCGTCCCGCAAAACCTCCTGGTCCTCGACGCAATCACAGCCCATGAAAACGACGTCAGGGAACCGGTCGCCATCGAGCTGTGGCGTCATCGGGCGTGAGATACATTCGTCCCCGCTCACCCAACTATCGTGGTGATGGTCCAGGTCATACCGCCACAACAAAGTACCTTTCTGATTCGCAGCGGGCAGGCCGCTGACGGCAAACACGCTTTCAATATCAACCACTTTGCCATCGAGAGTAGCCTTGTAGACCCCGGTTACCACAAAATCCTTCCGGCCATCGCCGTTCAGGTCGGTCACCGCCGGTGAAGAATAAAGGACTGAAAAGTCGGTTGCAAACTTATACGAAATGATGACGTCACCATCCCTCTCAGTGAGTAGGAGGGTACCGCGCTCGATATTCACTATTTCATTCTGTCCATCGCCATCCCAATCCACGGGTGTCCCGGTCTGACTATTTGCGATGGCGACCTCGTTGGCGCGTGCGAACCGCTTGCCCTGGCTGGAGAGCAGCAGGAGGTTTTTGGGTTCATCAACGAACGTACCGATCTGGTCGCCGACGACCTCCAGACCCGACGGCACGCCAAGGACCAGGGGCGCAATGTCCGCGAGTGAAACGGGGTCATCAAATCCGGTATAATCTTCAAAGGAAAACTGCCATAAGGTTGAGCCAAAGACCGGCGCTGCCCCGCCGCCCACAGCCGCGATACGCACGACCCGCTTCGGCGCTACCGCTAGCCCGCCCGCCACCGCCATCATGCCGCCAGCAAACGACAGGGCCACTGCGGTTACCGCAAGCACCGCGGCTGCGGCGACAGTCGTTCCGGTTCGGGTGGCAGTCTGCGTGGCCAAAAATGGACGTGGCATGTTATTTTTCGTTAATTTACAATATTTAGCGCTTGGCCACCTCGGCTAGGGGTACTGGGCGCACCCCAGAGGGTCGGCCGTGGGGTCAGGGCCAGGGGTGGTGGGACCGGGTAGGGGTGGCTCCGTCACGGTGACGCTGAATAAGTACAGCAAGTTACGGATGGGATCGCCGATATCCAGCGCCCCGTCGTCGTTGGCGTCGGCGGCGTCGTCGCAGGGCGGCTCTGGCCCCGTCAGAAAGAGGTCGGTCAACAGATAGACCACATCGGTGAGCTCCACGCTGCCCTTGGCATCGGCGTCGCCGCGGCGGAACGTCGGCAGCGGTACCGCCGCCGTGATGGCGGCCGAAGGCGCCGAAGACCCGAAACTGTCTTCCAGCCGCACCCGGTATTCGTAGGAGCCGCCGGCCAGCACCTGCACGTCCGTGAACGTGGTATGGTCGACGGTCAGCGTCTGGTACGGGCGGAAGTCACCCACCCCGTTGTCGCGCCGATCCACGACCGCGAGCGCGTCCGCGCTGCCGCTCGCCTGCCACTGCAACGTCACCCGGTCTGGCTTGACCTCGCTGGCGGTTAGCCCCGTGGGGGCCGCGGGCGGCAGCGATGGGCCTTCGTAGCGGACCGCTTCCCCGATCAGGAACGGCCGAACCTGCTTGATGATCAGCTGTTGATTCCACCACGCTGACCCCACGTACTTGAACTCAAGGTCAAATATCACTTGCTCCGGCTTATATGGCCCCAGCGCCACCGGGAACTGTCCATCGATCATCTGCAACGTGTTGTAGAAATTCTGCGCATTACTCGAGTTGAGGATGGTGTCGTTGGGGTCGTCGGGCCCCGTCAACGAGGAGCGCCGCACCAAACGCGCCACCGCGCTCTGCCGGCCAGAATCATATTCGAGACGCGTCGTTTCGGCCACCGTCCCGGCGGGCGGGTCGACCACGCTGACCTCTCCCCACTGCGCATTGACGACATAATACTTATTGAAGGGTTGCCCCGGTACCATCGGGAGGGGCTGTACCTTCATCGGATCACCAGTGAACGCCACGCCATTGGCCAGTTCATCAGGGATGCCGGTACTGACCAAGAGCGCCATTGCCGAGCGATCCTGCGGCAGCTGGTAGTAGCCGCGCTCCTCCCAGGCACGCGGCAGGAAGCTGGACATCCACACCTTGCGTAGCGCCCGCTCGATGGTTTCCTCATGGTCCTCGGCGGGGTCGCAGGTGGCCACCGTATCCGCGTCCACCTGGTCGGGCAGGCAGACGGTCGTGGACTCGTACAGCCCGGCCCCATTGAACTCCAACCCATCCTCCATATTCGACGACGAGCGGAATCGGACCTGCACGTTAACGCCCGTATCTTTGGTTTTCCCGGTGGTCAGACTGGCATTCCAGAGGGTCGCAACGCGCACTTTCAGCGCCAGCGCCAGCGTGGGATCGATGGTACCGTACTTGCGGCCATACTCGTAGAACGCATTCAGGCACTTGGCCCGCACGGCGGAGCTGCTCATAAAGGTCGGGCTGCCGAGTACGCGCTGGATGAAGTCATTGTACGTAACCCCTGCGTAGCGGCACTGGCTTGGGAATGATGAGGTATCAACGATCGTACTGGTCCGCATGAAGTCGTAGAAGTAACTGAACGGAACGCCAAACGCTTCGACCTGCTGAGAACTGGGTAGGAAAGCGTACAGTTTCGCCAAATTGGACGCCTTGCCGCCGAAACGGCTGAAGCGCGAGGTCGGCGCATCGGTCATTTCCCGCACACGATCAAACCCCCGGTATGTCTGGTTCGTGGGTTGCGGGGGCTTGAGGCGCGGCTGGTGGGCATTCCACCATGCCTGCGCTTCCGCGAGGCTGGCAGAAGCGACATCGTAGCCGTCTTCGCGGACGGTCATCTTGACGAGCTGCCCATCCTTGGCCCGGAGTGCCGTCAAGTCTTTCACAAAGGCATTGGGCGTATTGCGGCGCGCCGCCCGAAGCGCCAGGTGGCTGGCGTGGGTGGACTGGCACGTTCCCGTCATGGTACCCGCGACCGGCGTTTCGACGTCGAACGGTGCTTGTTCGAATACCAGGAAGTCCTGCCAGCTTAACCCGTTCGTTTGGTGGAGCTCCTCGTAGGTCGCGGGGGTCAAAATACGAACGGTCCCGTACGCCGTGCCTATGGTATACGCTTCGTAGGGTATGTCCACGCATTCGCTGTCTCCGAAATCGATGGGAAATTCCGCAATATCCTTCCATTTTTTGGCTTCCGTCAACTGATCGGGGTTACCAAACCATCCTGCGGTTGGCACATACACCAGCTGACTTCCCCTGACAAACGTGGCTTTCAGCTGGTCGTAGGCCTGCTTGACCTGCTCATAGGTGAAGATGCCGCTGCGCGAAAACAATGAAAAGCGGTAGAAATTATCCAATGCTCCCTGCCAGATGCTGGCTTCAATGTACTTGCCGCCGACACCAAACAGGTTCTGGGGGTTGTCCGGCGACTCCGGGTCGGTCGACAGCGCGGCCGCCAGCTCGGGAAACGCGTTCACGAATACGGAAAAATGCCATGGGCCGAAATCCTGACTGGCGTAGATCACCTGCGTCGGACACGCGATGCCTTGCGCCGCGAACCCGGCGCACCAGTCATCGACAGCAGGATGTATGGGCACGACAGCGATCAAACGGTTGAAATCGCCTCGCAGGTCATAGCTGATCAGCGAGTGCAATTCTTCTTCGGTGCGAATGTCGTAGGTCCACAGCTGTTCGGAAAATATGGGAAAACTGGGGTCGGTCCACGCACGCGATGCGAGTTGTTGAGGTGTATTCAGGGCATCCGGGTAGTAATAGAGGGGCGCGGTGAAACCGATTTTCCCGGACAACGCCGTATGCAGATAGCGCACCTCATCGTACGGCAGCACCTCAATATCGCCGTAGGCATAGAAGGTATCGCCGCGGAAGTAATCAAAGCCATACTTGTCGGGCGCCCGCTTCGTACGGTACACCGCACATTGGTAATAGACCCGCTGTGCCGGGTCGCCGGTCATGGTATGCCACTGATTGGCGCTGACGCCGCCAAATGCCTCCGGGTAGAGTTGCTTGAGCGCCGCGAGAACGTCTGCCTGCTCGACCACTCGTAGGAACAGCGGCGTCCTCAAACAGTTCTCATGCGGCTGGCAAAATTCTTCCGCTGCCGGAAATTTCGGTACAATGCACGCCACGGCTTGACCGCGACGGTACTGATGCAGAATAGACAGATCCTGGATTGGGTCCGGGGGCGGCACCGCCAAACGGTCAAAATCATTCACCGTAACCAGCTGGCTGGCGGTACAGCTGGCAGCATCCGAGCATGACGCCACCGCCATCCGCACCCGCCCGCCGAACGCCTCGTAGCCGGCTACCACCGCCATCATCCCCAGCGCGAACGACATCGCCAGCGCCGACACGGTCACCATTAACGACGCAACGACCAAGATGCTGGTCTGCAATTTCACTCGCAGGAGGATATTGGGCTCCGACATATCAGCTCTCTATAGAAAAACCTCCGCCGGAGCGGAGGATTAAATTTCTTCCCGCTTCATCTCGGCCAGCACTTCCTGCACGTCCCTCGCATTCACCGTGGGAACGATACCCTCCTTGCCGGCCGCCACCTTGCGCAAGCCGACGCGCGACGCGGCTTCATCAATAAGGTCAATGGCCTTGTCGGGGAACGATTTTTCGGGGATGCGCTTGGCTGCCAGGTCGACGGCTGCACGCAAGGCGGCTTCCGTCAACGTCACGCCATGGTGGCGCTCGTAGCGCGCCTTGATGCCCCGCAGGATCTCCAAAGTCTGCGCCGCCGACGGCTCATCCACCAGAATGGGATGCAGCCGGCGGTCCAGCGTCGCGTCTTTTTTGATGAATTTCAAATACTCATCGCGCGTGGTGGCGCCGACCACCTGCAGGTCGCCCCGCGCCAGGGCGGGCTTGAGGATGTCGTCGGCGCCAATGGCGCCGGTCGCCTCCCCCGCTTCCGCCAGTGTATGGATCTCGTCAATGAACAGGATGATCTCCCGCTGCGACGCGATGATCTCATCGGCGATGCGTTTCAGCCGCTGCTCGAATTCGCCGCGATACTTGGTGCCGGCGACGATATTCGCCAGATCCAGCGACAGCACGCGCTTGCCGTAGAGCAGCTGCGGCACGCGTTTGGCAACGATGGCTTCGGCCAGGCCTTCGGCGATGGCGGTCTTCCCGACGCCGGATTTTCCGACCAGCACGGGGTTGTTCTTGCTGCGGCGCGACAGCACCTGGATGACGCGTTCGATCTCGTGCTCGCGCCCGATGACCGGGTCAAGCCGGCCCTGCGCCGCCAGGGCGGTCAGGTCGCGCGAGTACTGCGCCAGCGTCGGAGTTTTGGACATTTTCGTTTTGCCGCGCACCCAGGTAAAGACAACGACCAGCACCACCAGCACGACGCCCAAAAAAATGAGCTCGGGCTTGAGGAACAAAAATTTGAGCAAATTTGAGAGGGACGGCATGGCGCGGTTGACGACAGTACCGTGCGTGCCTACAATGAAGGCGCACGCCGGCCGCGGAGGGCCGGTGGAGATATCCCCACGCCGTGATTTCCCCTCCGCTTTTCAACAGTAATTATGCCACAAACCGAGGGTAAGAACCAACCGCCGCAGCTCACCTTCGACGATCTGGCAAAGACCGTCAAAACGAATGATCTGAAGGTCGATATTGACGTGCTAAAAAAGGCCTTTGAGTTCGCGACGGAAGCGCACAAAGGACAGCAGCGGCGCTCGGGCGAGCCGTACGTGCAGCACCCGCTGCAAACGGCCATCACCTTGGCGGAAATGCGGCTGGACCAGGCGACGATCGTCGCGGGACTGCTCCACGACGTTCCCGAGGACACGATGTTCAACCTGGTGGAGATAGAAAAACGTTTCGGGCCGGAAGTCGGCGGCCTGGTCGCCGGCATCACCAAACTGGGGAAGATCAAGTACCGCGGCATCGAGCGCTACGCCGAGAACCTGCGCAAGATGTTCATCTCCATGGCGCAGGACGTGCGGGTCGTGCTGATCAAAATGGCCGACCGGCTGCACAACTTGCGCACCATCAGCGCGCTCCCGCCGGAAAAGCAGCGTCGGATCGCGCTGGAAGTGTTGGAGATCTACGCCCCCATCGCCAACCGCCTGGGTATGGGCCGCTTCAAGGGCATGCTGGAGGACCTCGCCTTCCCCATCGCCTACCCCGAGGAATGGACGTGGTTCAAAACGCACATCCTGCCCCAGTACGAGGTGCGGGTCCAGGAGATCTCTTCCACCATCGGTGAATTAAAAAAGGTGCTCGCGGCCAATAAGATCAAAGTGCTGGACATCCACGGCCGCGCCAAGCACTACTACTCGCTGTACCGCAAACTGCTGCAGCCCCAGTACAACAAGAATCTCAACCTCGTCTACGACCTGGTGGCCATCCGCGTCGTGGTGCCGTCGGCCGACGACTGCTACAAGGCCATGGGCGCCATCCACACCCGCTTCACACCGCTGCCCGGGCGCATCAAAGACTACATCGCCCAGCCCAAACCCAATAACTACCGGTCGCTGCACACCACGGTCTTTGCCGACGGCGGCAAGATCGTCGAGGTCCAACTCCGCGACCCGAAAATGCACCAACAGGCCGAGTACGGTATCGCCGCGCACTGGCACTACAAGGAACTGGGAAAGCACTTCTGGACGCGGATCTCCAAGGTCCAGGGGTTCCACCATAAGGGCTATATGGTGCCCAAAAAAATGAAGTGGATCCAGGAACTGGCCGTCTGGCAGCAGGAGGTTTCCGACACGCGCCAGTTCCTCAAGCGGCTCAAGATCGACGCGTTCCGCGACCGCATTTTCGTCTTCACCCCCAACGGCGACGTCATCGACCTGCCGGAAGACGCAACCCCGGTGGACTTCGCCTACTACATCCACAGCGACATCGGCAACACGTGCGTCGGCGCCAAGATCAACGGCAAACTCGAACAACTGAACACCCAACTGAAAAATGGCGATGTCGTAGAGATCATCACCGATAAATCCCGCAAAGCGCCGGGTCGCGACTGGCTGCGGTTCGTGCGCACGGCGGCGGCGCGCAACAAGATCCGCAGCACCCTGCGCCACGGGCCGGAGTTCAGCCGCCGCGGCTGATCCGGGAAACGAGCGCGGCCAACTCTTCGTCCGAAAAGAAATCAACGGCAATGTGGCCGCCCGGGCCGCTTTTTTTGATGTGCACCTTGGTACCGAGCGCCTGCTGCAGCTGCTCCCGGTAGGCGTCCAGCTGCGGGTCGCCGGCCTGGCGCCGCCGGTAGGGCCGGACCGACACCAGCCGCGCGGCGGCCTCCACCGCCCGCACCGTCCAGCTCTGGCGCAACGCCTTGCGGAACAGCTTCACCTGCTGGTCCGACGGCAATCCGGCGATGACGCGGGCCGTGCCCGCCGTGATCTTGCCGGAAACCACCGCCCGCTGGATCTCCTCGGGCAGGTTCAACAGCCGCAACGTGTTGGCGATGGCCGGTCGGCTCTTGCCGAGCCTTTCTGCCAGCTGCTCCTGCGTCAGGTTGAATTCCGCCACCAAGCGCTGGTAGGCCACGGCCTCCTCAATGGAGTTGAGATTCTGGCGCTGGATGTTTTCGATCAACGCCAGTTCTAATTGCTGCTGGCGCTGCACATCGCGCACCAAGACCGGCACGGTCGGCAGTTGCAGAATTTTTGCCGCGCGCAACCGCCGCTCGCCGGCGATGAGCTGGAAACCGCCGCCCGCGCGCGTCACCACCAACGGCTGCAGGATGCCGTGCTGTTTGATGGACGCGACCAGCTCCTCCAACCCCTCGTGGTCGAAGTCCTGGCGCGGCTGGTGCGGATTGGGCGCGATATGCTCGGGCGGGACATGGTGGACCTGGTCGGCCGGCGGAACTGCCACCGGCGAGGTCGGCGGCACCACGGCGGGACTGACCCGCTTGGGGATGAGCGAACTCAAACCGCGCCCGAGTCCTCGGTGTGCCATACCCAGATAGTTTACCTTAAATATTGAGAGCGCGCAGCACCTCTTCGGCCAGCTGTTCGTAGGCCCGCGCGCCTTTTGACGCCGGATCGTACTGCAGGATGGTCTGTCCGTAGCTGGGCGATTCCGACAGCCGCACATTGCGCGGCACGATGGACTGGAATATCGGGTACGGGAAATGCTGCTTGAGCTCGTCCAGCACCTGCTGCGACAAGCGGTTGCGCGAGTCAAACATGGTCACCACCCCGCCCAGCACCGCCAAGTCGGGCTTTAACCGCTCGCGCACCAGGCCGACGGTCTGCAACAGCTGGCCCAGCCCTTCCAGCGCGTAGTACTCCGACTGGATGGGAATGAGCAGCGCGTCGGACGCCACCAGTCCGTTGACCGTCAGCAGGTCCAGCGACGGCGGACAATCAATAATGACCACGTCGTAATCCGATTTGACCTCCAACAGCGCCTGCTGCAGCTTGTACTCGCGGTCGGGCAGCGCGACCAGCTCCACCCGCGCGCCGGACAATTCGGCGGACGCCGGCGCGACGCGGTAGCCTTCGTGCGGCGTGGGCACGATGACCTGCCGGAGATTGGCCTGCCCGGTCAGTACGTGGTAGATGCTCTGCGACAGCTCCTGGTGGTTGACGCCGACACCCGAGGTGGCGTTGGCCTGCGGGTCCAGGTCGATGAGCAGCACGAACTTGCCCGCGTGCGCGAGGTACGCGCCCAGGCTGACGGCGCTGGTGGTCTTCCCTACCCCGCCTTTCTGGTTGACGATGCTCAACACTTTTGCCATAACCCGGCGTCAGTATAGCAAATTTTCGGGGCGGCAACGAAAGCACGACAATGTGCGCTTGACAAAGAGCGAAAAGCGTTGCACAATTTACCCACTCCCAAACCAAGGGACGCCGAATGGAGGGTTCCACGGCAGGTGAAGCCGCGGTGGCGGAATAGGCAGACGCACGGGACTCAAAATCCCGCGAGGGCAACCTCATGAGAGTTCGATTCTCTCCCGCGGCACCATCTGCCGTGGGACGAGAGGAACGCTTGCCGCCGGGAACGCACATCGGCTAGGATACAAAGGGATTGTCGCGGGGTAGAGCAGTCTGGCAGCTCGCCGGGCCCATAACCCGGAGGTCGCGGGTTCAAATCCCGCCCCCGCAACCAAACACGCAAACCAGGGCGGGGCAGAACGCCCCGCCCTGCGAATTATACGGCTGGGTAGCTCAGTGGTAGAGCAGCGCCTTCATAAGGCGTGGGTCGTGGGTTCGCCCTGCACCAGAGCGAAGCACGATGCAGGGCGCCCCGTACCGTGCCCCGCGAATGCGGGACTCTGGTACTGGGGCGAATCCCTATCCTAATTATCCTCCATCCAGTTTTATATGCCAGGGTAGCTCAGCGGTAGAGCAGCGCCTTCATAAGGCGTGGGTCGTGGGTTCGAATCCCACCCCTGGTAATAAAAACTGGATGGAGGATAAACCACCCCAGCTAAAGAAAAGGTGGGGGGCAAATAAAACGTACTCCTAATCCGATAGGGTACTGGTCGTGGGTTTCCCGCCGCTTCAAATTTTTCAAATTATAATGAAGGCGGTGGCGAATCCCACCCCAGCTATTTTTTCACTCTTCCCCATGGCGCTCCCAACAGATAACAAGGTGGTCAATTATTCGACCATCACGCGGCTGGCACAACTTGCTCGCCGCCGCGGGAAGAAGATCATTTTTAAATCCGGCTGTTTTGATATCATCCACATCGGCCATGTCTACGCGTTGAGTCGCGCCAAACTTCTCGGCGACATCCTCATCGTCGGACTCGGCAGCGACGCCACCGTCAAAAAACTGAAGGGAAAAAATCGGCCGATCGTTCCGGAGGTCTTGCGCGCCCGCACGCTGGCGGCGTTGGGCTGTGTCGATTACGTGGTGATCCTGCGCGAACCGCTGCAGGGTCGGATCGACCACGCACAGTTGTTGCGTTTGGTACGGCCGACCTACTACTCGCCCACCCCCGGCGATTCGGCAATGGCGGAAAAAAGGAAGCTGGCCAAAGTAGTTGGCGCAAAGATTCGGTTGATCCCCAGCTATTCACCCCTCTCCTCCACAAAACTTGCCGCCGCGCTCATACGCACCGGCTGATCCTCTTTCCTATGGGGGTTCCCGCGACTATTGACGATCGCAATCGTGCCTATCTGGAGAGATTCGGCAGTGGTTTTCCTGATGAGCTGGCTATCCTCCGCGAGCACGGAAAACTCACCGGCGACTGGTCGAACGTCGCCGACCACTGCCTCACCGAAGCGGCAGCGGCCGATATTCTGGCCGAGCTGCTGCAACTTTCGGCCGCCGACCGAGACGCGCTCGTGAAAGCCTCTCTGCTGCACGATTGGTACAAACGGATGGAACGCGAACGCGTTGCCACGGAAGGCCAGGGCACCTACGACGCATCCGCAACCGCAAGCGAGCACGGCCTGGCGGCGCTCGGCGTACCTCCCGCCATAGTGACCATCGCGCATCGCGTCGGCCACAGCCAATGCCGCTATTTCATTGACCATCCGGACGCCCCGCTGCTGGAACGCGTGATGTTCTGGCTGGACACCATCACCCATGGCAACCATATCGTCGGGGTTGATGAACGCGTAGACCAGCTGGAATCTGCCGACCGCTATCGCGAGCTCAACGAACGCGGGCGCACCATCCTCGACGGCAAAACTTATTTCCAGGCGCAGCGGGAAATTGCACTGGCAATCGAAAGAAAGCTGGTGCAACGGACGCGGACGGCCAGCTCGCTGAGCGACGAAATTCGCAGGCGGCTGGAAGCCCGCAACCAGCAAGCGGCGGCGCCAACTTCCGGATACGCGGTCAGTGTTGTCATTCCCTGCCGCAACGAGGAGGGCAATATCGACGCCGCAATGGCGCGCGTACCCTTGCTCGGACATTCGACAGAAGTCATCTTTATTGAGGGCGGATCGCGCGACCACACGCGCAGCAAGATCGAACAGGCCGTCCGCGACTACCGTGGTTCCCTGCACTGGAAATTCATCAAAGTCGACGGTGACCCGTCAAAAGGAGAGAAGGTTCGAACGGCATTTGCCGCAGCGCAGGGCGACATTCTGATGATCCTGGACGGCGACCTGACCGTCCCGCCGGAGGACTTGTCCAAGTTCTACGAGGTCCTGGCGTCCGGCCAAGGACAATTTGCCAACGGCACCCGCATGGTGCTGAAAATGGAGCACGGCGCGATGCAATTTGCCAACCGCATCGCCAACTGGTGCTTCGGCAGGATCTTCAGCCTCCTGCTGCGCCAGCGTTTGACCGACACGCTCTGCGGCACCAAAGTGCTATTCAAGAAGGATTATGAACGGATCGTCGCAAACCGGCATGAGTTCGGCGATTTCGACCCGTTCGGGGATTTTGACCTGCTGTTTGGCGCCGCGAGATTAGGCCTGAAGATCACCGAAGTGCCGGTGCAGTACCGCGAGCGCACCTACGGGAAGACCAACATCCGCCGCTGGTCGCATGGCGTGCTGCTCGCCAAAATGTGCTGGTTCGCCTTCACCAAAAGAAAACTGTTCAAGTCTCCGACGGCGTAGTTTTGCCTTTTGCATTTTGATTTTTGAATTTCTTTCATGTTCCTCACCGTGCATGCCGCCGCGGGCGTGGTTGTGGGCGCATTCATCCCCAACCCACTGGGGGCATTTGCCGCGGGCATGGCGTCCCACTTCCTGCTGGACAGAGTTCCGCACTACGACCCGCCTATCGTTGACGGCACGGCCAAAGATGGCGTACTGAAAAATCCGGTCTTTCGCCGCTTCGTGGCGGTAGCGATGTTCGACCTGGTATTGGCCACGCTGCTCACCATTGGACTAGCCATCCGCATGGCTCCGACCACGTGGATTTCCCTGACGGCCGGCGCCATCGGTGGAGTGCTCCCTGATCTGCTGTTCGGGCTGTACCGACTGACGGACAACCGCTGGCTCCGGGTCTATAATACCTGGCATAAGAACAACCACTTCAAACCGAAACGATTTCCGGTCACCTTCATTTCTGGCATGTCCACCCAACTGGTCACTCTCGCGTTCTGTCTGCTCGCACTTTTTTCCCCTTTGACAACTTAACCGCCGGTTCCCGGCAGAGGAGGACCGCTTGCACTGGTTCATTCACGGCAGCGCTGGCGTGCTCTGCGCTAACGTCTGGCCTGAACGGCCGCTCATCGCAATTGCCGTCAGCTTCGGCTCCCACTACCTCGCGGATTGGCTCCCCCATAAGGACCCTGGTATTGGCGCCTTGCGCGTCAAGTGGGGCTCGCCCGAAGTCCGGGAGTTTTTCGCAATCGCGCTGCCGGACGGCATGTTCACCGGCATGCTGGCAGTTATTCTGCCCTGGATGGTACCCCTGATGCCCTACTGGCTGACGCTCGGCTGTGTGGTTGCCTCCATCGCGCCCGACCTTATCGACGGCATCGCGATGATCACGGGCAAACCGCTCCTGCAGCGGCATCTGGCCTTCCACAACTGGGTGCACTACGACCACTACCGCCGCCCGGTTTCCTGGGGCTGGAACCTGTTCATCCATATCGTGCTCTTCGCCGCGCTGGCAATCGCCACCGGCATCATCACCCATGCCAACGGCGTGGCCCCCGCCCCTTGAGAAGCCTCGGTACCCCGCGGCTTCTTTTTTTAATTTCCCGCCGCCGCAGTCCCCCTCCGGGGGATCACCCGAAGGGTGACAAGGTCCTACAACTACATGAGGTTAGCGCCACCGCCAACGGCGGGGTCCCGCCAGAGGCGGGAAGGCGAGTGGGAAATTAACCCACCGCAGGCCAACTGGCGAATGCTAAAAAGCCACAAACCAGCCGGAGGCGGCTTTCGCGCCTGACCACTATCAGTATCCATAGGATTGTATTCGCGGGCCGGAGGCGGGTTGCCTTGGTGTGAATTTTTTTGACGAAGTCAATCCCTCTCGGCTACAATGGGATTTTTCCCACCTATGCCCCGCCGCACCTCGGCCGCCGTGGACCTGCCGCAGCTCATCATCATTGATCTGGGCTCGCAGTACTCGCACGTGATCGTGCGCACCCTGCGCGAGCTGGGCTACCGCAGCGCGCTGCTCTCTCCCGCCAAGGCGGAAAAATTGCTATCGCAGTACAAACCGAGGGGCATCATCTGGTCGGGCGGCGCGGCGTGCGTCGGCGACGCGGGCGCACCCGTTCCTCCGAAAACCTACCTCGGCGAAGTGCCGGTGCTCGGCGTGTGCCTGGGCATGCAGTACCTGGCAACGTGGCAAGGCGGCGCGCTGTCCAAGGATATCAGCCGCAAGGAGTACGGCCCGCGGGAAGCCCGGGTGATCGCGAAACACAGCCGGCTATTTGCCAGCGTGCCTGATGGTCCCGTGCTGTGCAGCCACGGTGATTCGGTCGCCAAAGTCCCGCCGGGATTCACCGTCACCGCGGTTTCCGACGACTGCCCCATCCTGGCGATGGAATCGGAAACCTTGCCTATCTTTGCCGTGCAGTTCCACCCCGAGGTGACCATCACCACGCACGGCAAACGCCTGCTGCAGAACTTCGCCGCGGACATCTGCAACTGCAAGGTGGACTGGCGTCCCGAGGATCTCATCGCCGCACTGCGGAAAGAGATCGTTGCCGAACTGCCAAAAAATGCGCGCGTGGTGCACGGTTTTTCCGGCGGCGTGGATTCCACGGTCATCGCCGCGCTGCTTTCCCCGGTCCTCGGGGAACGCATGGTCGCGCTCACCATTGACGGCGGGCAATTCCGCACCGGCGAACTCGAGCGCATCGCGCAAACCGCAACCGCCGCCGGGGTGCAGAACTACCACCGGTTGGACGTCCGGGACGAACTGCTGACGGCGCTCGGCCCGACCACCGATGCGGAGGCCAAACGGCGCGTCTTCAAGGCCATCTACGGCCAGACCATCGAACGCTTCGGCGAACAGCACCGCGCGACCCACTTCCTGCAGGGAACGCTGGCAACCGATTTGATCGAAGCTGGACAGCTGGGCGGCGCGTCGCTCATCAAGTCGCACCACAACGTCGGCTTGCCCCTGACTCTGCAACAGCTGCACCCGCTGCGGCATCTCTTCAAGCACGAGGTTCGCGACTTGGCGAGGAACCTCAAGCTCCCGCCGGCCGTCTGCGAACGGATGCCATTCCCCGGGCCGGGGATGCTGGTGCGCGTGTTCGGCATTCCGGTCACGGCCGAACGCCTTTCCCTGGTGCGCAAAGCCGACGCAGTGGCCGAAGCGGTGCTGCGCGAGATGGGGGTGCTGGACGGCATCTCGCAGTTCGTCGTTGCGCTGTGCGGCGCAACGACGGTCGGCGTCAAAGGCGACGAACGCGAGTACGGCTACCCGGTCGTCGTGCGGGCGGTGCGCACCGTGGATTTCATGACCGCCGAGAGTGTGGAGCTGCCGTCGGCCGCGCGCAAGGCGCTGACCGAAGCCCTGACCCAGATACCGGGCGTCACCCGCGTCTTTTTCGACGAAACCCCAAAACCCCCCGCCACGATAGAGATGGAATAGGAAACTTAAGTAACCGCACCGCTAACGGTGCGGTGTATTTCCTTGTCAACCCCAGCACCAATGGTGCTTCGGTACTCACGGCGGAGCGCTGCGCCGACAACGGGGTGGGGCTATTCGCCCCGCGCGCTCCGCAGCTACTCCCACGGCCAGTGGTGTCCAAGGACGCGTTCGCTAGCAAGTGGCACCATGGTGCGGGTTATTTTCGTACCCATCTTCCATTCATCCCACCCAGCTCTTTCCCGGAAAGGGCTGGGTGGGTATTCTGGAGGTCGGAAATAAAAAAGAAGGGCGCCTGCACGCGGCAAGCGCCCGATTTTTATGCTGCCGCGCCCTTCAGCGCGGGTCTTCAAGAAACCATGGGGTCTTTTCCTCATCGCGGATCGCCTGAATGACCCGTTCCACAAGGATCCGATGGCCCTCGATCATGTGCTTGGGCGGCTGGTCCCAGTCGAACCACTGGGCGTCCGGGGGCGTCTCGCCCTCGTAGCAGCAGAGGAAAACCAGCCCCACGTCCGGCCCCCGCAGCTCCCGGTGCCAGTTGACGCAGCCCACGAACTGCCGGCTCACCAGCCTGCCACGGCCCTTGAAATCATGGGCCTCGACGCGGCACAAGCCTTGGCTGACCGGTTCGCCTCGGTTGTAGCTTCCCCCGAAGTACCAGGGCCGGCCTTTGACCGGGTCCGGCGGGTAGGCCGCATCATCAGCCGACCGCAGGCAGTAGAGGAATTGCAGCTTGCAGTCGTGCAGGCGAGTCGGGATAGGCTCCCAGGAACAGTGCGCCATGACCTTGACCATGGCTTCGAAAACCACAGCTGGCCACAGCTGGCCGGCGGCACGCAACTCCATCAAGTGCGCCAGATACCGCAGAAATGCTTCCTGATCGGAATGAACATTCGGTGAACGCAAAGTACCTCCACGAAAAAAATTCGACCAACGACGCAACGAACGAAACGGCACGCTACCATGCGTGCCGGAAATAGTCAACGGAGCGTGTGCTCCTTCACCCTCGCCACCAGGCGACCACAATGACGGCCGCGGCGGCGGCGATGGCGACGCCGGAAATGCGTACCCACAGCTGCAGGTACGGCTTGCGGAAGTAGGCGGCCACGTAGTGGCAGCACGGATGCGATGGGCTGGCAATGTACCCGGCGTACTGGGCCGCGTAGGTCGCGGCCGCGAGCGGATAGATATGTTCCGAACCGGCCAGCAATGGCGCCATGACCGGAAACACGGCGGCAACCATCGTGGTGGACGACCCGATGATGAGCCCCGTCAGGTAGCCAACGATGACCAGCACCGGCAGCGTGAAATTGCTGGCCACCGCGGCGCTGGCGAACGTCTTGATGGCCGGCAGACTGCCGGTGAACGACGATAGCAGCAGGATCAGCGCCAGCGTCAGCAACAAAGAAATATCCATCGCGCGTACCGTGTTCACAACCTGGCCGCGCTTGGGCTGCAGCGCCAGGAACGACAGGGCGACGAACAGCACGGTGCCGCCCGCCACCGCGTACGGGAGGTGGTTGAGTTCGGCGAGCGCGAGCGCGACGATCAAAATGACGAGCGGCGCGCTTAACAGCGCCGCCGGTAAAAACCCGATATCGCGGCGGCGCGCTTCCGTGGGCTTGGCGACGTTAACGCGCCACGCGTAGTAGACGACGACCGCGACAAGCACCAGAGTTCCGGGCAGCAAATACCCGACGAACTTGAAAAAATCCAGCCCCAGCGTGGAGGTGGCGAGCAGCAGGCTCGCCGACAACGGGGAGATCAGGTACGACGTGTGGGTCGCCAGGTGGTTGACCATGGCCGTGGGAAACACCGCCAGCCGGTGCTGCTTGGCGACTTCGGCCACCACCGGCGACACCATGATGGTGCGGCCCTTCACCGGCATGGCGCCCAGCACCAATGCCGTCGCCACGATGCTGGAACGGGGGTGCTTCAAAAATCTCGTCCAATATACCAGGTGGTCGGCGAGAGCTCCCATTTGCCGGTACAGACTGCCGATCAACAGCACGCCAGCGAACAACACCAGTAATTCAAAATTTCCTCGGACAAAAAATTTCTCCCGCAGGATCATCAGCGGATCCGTGGTGGCGCGGGCAGCCATGGCGACCAGCACGATCAGGCCAACATTGAACAGCAGGTTCAGACGGCGGGCAACCGCCTGGCGGATAACGGCGTTCGTTTCATCCATAGACACCTATCAAAGTAAGGCAGATACAGAAAACCACCGGGAGGCGGCCGGTGGTAAAATTCTTGGGTTAACTACTCTCCGCGGAGCTGGTTAATTTTTGCCGCCAAAATATAGTCGTTCAGCGACAGCCCTCCAATGGCGTGCGTGGACAGCCGTACTCCGACCCTCCCCCAACCCAGCTCCAGGTCAGGATGGTGGCCTTCTGTTTCCGCGATCTCGCCTATTTGGTTGACGAACGCCAATGCTTCCTTGAAATTCTTCAGCTTGAACTGGCGGGAAATTTCTTTCCCGTCCTCGCGCAGCGTCCAGCCCCGAATCTTTGTCAGCCGCTCCTCGGCCTGCGCCTTCGTGTAGGATGCCACTCCGCCCTCGCACGGCACGCAATGCTGGCTAGTTAAATCTGACATGGTCTAGAAATTAGGAGTTCGCTAATAGTTTGTAGGCCGAATCGGTTCTGGGAGTACTTCTCGACATGGCGCTCGAAGAATAATTACTGTTCGAGCGTAGTCGAGAACCACCTTTCGACCATCCCGATCTCTACCAGCTATCACCGCCACCAAATAAATTAATAGGGTTGGCGGGATCCCGCAGGGCGGGACAAGCTACTGCCTATAAGCTTAACAGTTTGAGGAACGGCTCTTCGTACTCGTACGGCCCAATGAGCGCCAGGTTCACCCGCTTGCGGTCAAAGACATCTACTGCGACCCGCTGCACGTCGGCGAGTTTAACTTTTTTCAACTCGGCCAGTCGCTGCTCGGGCGTTTTGAGCTTGCCGGTCAGCAGCTGCTGCTTGCCGTACCATTCCGCCAGATGCGCCGAATCCTCCAGCTCCAGCACAACTTTGCCTTGCAGAAAATCCTTGGCGTCGGAAAGCTCCTTGGCCGTCACGCCCGCGGCCACCACTTTCTTCAGTTCCTCCAGGATGAGGGTAATGGCCTGCTCCAGGCGCGCCTTGTCCAGCCCCGCCTGCACCACGAACGCGCCGGTGTCCTGGTAGGGCGACGTGGACGCGCGGATGAAATAGGCCAGGCCGTGCTTTTCACGGACGGAGGCAAACAGCCGCGAGCTCATATTGCCGCCCAAAATGACGGACAGCAGGGTCAGGGCGGGCAGGTCCTTGTGGCCGTACGGATACGCCGGGTAACCGAGACACAACTGCACCTGCTCGGTGGCCTTATGCGAGACGATAACGCGGGGCTTGTCCTGGACGCCCTTGAACGCCGCGTAGGTACCGGCCACCGGCGGCTTGCTTTCCGCAGTGAAATGCTTCTTGGTCAGAGCAACGACTTTTGCCTGACTGAATTTTCCCGCCAGCGCGATGACCATCCGCTGCGGGTGGTAGTGCGCCTGGTAGTACTGGTACAAGCGGTCGCGCGGCACGGTTTTAATGACCTCGCGCGGTCCGGCGATATTCCACCCCATCGGGTGGTCCTTGCCAAAGACTGCCTCCTCGAACAAATTCTCCACGTGCATCAAGGGGTTGTCCTCGTACATGTTGATCTCCTCCACGATGACCCCGCGCTCCTTATCCACTTCCTTGGCGTCAAAGACGGAATTGCGCACCATATCGGACAAAATGTCGTAGGCCAGTTCCAAGTGGTCGGCCGACGCCTTGATATAGTAGCCGGTGTGGTCCTTGGACGTGTAGGCGTTGTACTCGGCGCCGACGGCGTCTAGCTCCTTGGTGAGGTCCAAGCTGGTGGGGCGCTTCTTCGTCCCCTTGAACATCAAATGCTCGCAAAAGTGCGAACTGCCATTGATGTCTTTGGTCTCATGGCGCGACCCGACCGGCACCAGGACGAGCAGCGTGATGGCGGCAGTGCCCGACCGCGGCGCGGTCAAGAGCAACGGCCCGTTGGGAATCTTGGTTTTTTGGTACATGGTAATGGTGTTAAGAGGTCGAGTGAATATATCCGACCAACTCCGCGATCTTCACCCGCTCCTGCTTGGTGGTGTCGCGGTCGCGCACGGTGACCGCGCCATCCTTGAGCGAATCAAAGTCCACGGTGATGCAGGCCGGGGTGCCGATCTCATCCTGGCTCAAATAACGCTTGCCGATGTTGCCGCGGTCGTCCCACGCGACATTGAACGTTTTCCGCAAATCGTCGTAGATCTCGCGCGCAGGCTTGGTCAACTCGGGCTTGTTGGCCAGCAGCGGGAATACCGCCGCGCGGTAGGGCGCCAGGGTTTTCGGCAGCTGCAAGAACACCCGTTTTTTTTCACTGTCCCCTTCCTCGCGGTAGGCGGACAGCAGTGTCACCAGCACGGAACGGTCCACGCCCCAGGTCGGCTCAATGACGTGCGGGAAGAACTTCTCGCCGCTCTGCGGGTCAGTATAGCGCAGGTCGACGCCGGAAACCTCGGCATGGCGCTGCAGGTCGAAGTCCGTGCGGTAGGCCAGCCCGTAGAGCTCCTTGCTGCCGAACGGGTAATTGTAATCGATATCAATGGTGCGCTTGGAATAGTGCGCGCGCTCGCCGTCGGCAATTTCTCGGAAGTTCAGGTCGGTTTCTGCCACGCCCAAAAACTTCAGCCAGCCCTTCATCTCGGACAGCCAGTGTGCAAACCACTGCTCCCACTCGTTCTCGCGGACGAAGAATTCTATTTCCATCTGCTCGAACTCGCGGGTGCGAAAAATGAAGTTGCCGGGCGTGATCTCGTTGCGGAACGCTTTGCCCACCTGGGCGATGCCGAACGGCAGCCTCTTCCGGGTCACGGCCTGTACCTGTTTGAAGTCCACGAACATCGCCTGCGCCGTCTCCGGCCGGAAGTACACACTGGCCGACGAATCCTCCACCGGGCCGAGGAAGGTTTTGAGCATCAGATTGAACTGCCGCACCGCGGTCAACTCACCCCCGCAGTTGGGGCACACCGGCTTGCCCTTCGGGGGCTCCGCCTGTTTGCCCAGGTCGGGCTTGGCCGAGGTTGTTGGTGCGATGTGGTCGGCGCGGAAACGCTGCTTGCACTTCTTACAGTCCACCAGCGGGTCGGTGAAATGCTGCAGGTGGCCGCTGGCCTCCCAGACTTTTGGGTTCATCAGCAGCGCCGCATCCAGCCCGACCACATCGTCGCGCCGATGGACGAACCGGGACCACCACGCCTGCTTGATGTTATTTTTCAGCTCCACCCCCAGCGGGCCGTAGTCCCAGGCGTTGGCCAGCCCGCCGTAGATCTCCGACGAGGGAAAAATGAACCCGCGGCGCTTGCAGAGCGAAACGATAGTTTCCATTCTATCAGCCATACTGATGGTAGTTATTGATGCTGCTGTTTACAGTGTTGAATATATTGCTCGGCCTCCTCTTTGCCCAAGAGATCTCCTACCCGCTGAATTTTTTCAGGACGGTGATCGAAAAAATGTTTTGCGAATTCTTTTAATTTACCCCTGACAGTAGCATCGATAGGCACCGGCTCGTTCGCCAACACCGCCAAAACCTTATGGTCTTCCATTCCATCCTCAAAATACTCATCCAAACCGACGGGTTCGGCATCGACGATGGAACCAATATCAAGTTTTTTCCGGGTGATAACGTAACAATCAACATTCTCTCCATCGCCGCTGACAGTATCCAGAATATAGCCGTAGGGATAGGGGTAATCGCGCATCACCTTCGTCGTGCCGTCGCTTTTTATCTGATTCAACCCCGCTGGTTTTTCGATGAATACTTTCATGAAGAATTTTTGAATTCAGAATTTCGAATTTTGAATCAAACTCGAATGATTGAATGTTCGAACGTCGGCCGATGTTTCAAAATTCTATTATTTAAAATTGATTCGAAATTCAAAATTTAAAATTCGAATTTACGCTGTCTAAATAGTTAGTTTCTTAAAGTCCTTCGCGATGCGAATCTCGCCTTTGAACCCCGACTTCCGGCAATCCTCTACCATCCGTTTGTTGCTGTCCAACCCCGGGTAATGGGTGAGCAATAATTTATTGACGCCGGATGCCCGCGCAACATCCCCCGCTTCATAGGGCGTCAAATGGCCATAGCGTTTGGCGGCATCGCGGTGACCGACCATCCCCGACGCCTCCGAGATGAACAGATCCGCGCCTTTGGTGATTGCGCGAATGCCGTCGCAGTCGCCGGTGTCGCCGGAGTACACCACGGTCCCTTCGGGCGTTTCCAGCCGGAAGGCAATCGCCGGACAGCGGCCAAAGCCATGAAAGACGTCCGCGGCAACCAGCTTGGCATTGCCGAGTAAAACGGTCTTTGTCCCCGACATCCGGTGCCACTGCAGCTTGGGCCACAGGAACCCGTCCTCAGTGCAGTGGTCGTTGGGCGCGGGGGCTTCGGGTACGTGAATTTTAAATAACGTCGGCCAGGAGTCAACGATAGCATCCGGCGCGTACAGATCCAGCCGCTCGGGCTTCACGCCGCCCCACAACGGGGTGCAAAACATCGCGAGCAACAGCGGCGGCAGCGCATAATGGTCGGCGTGCGAATGCGTGATGGCAATGTGCTTGACTGTGGCATACGGCACGCCGATCCGCTGGAGCCGAAACCGGATGCCTTCACTGACGTCAAACAGCAGGTGCCCGCCGTCCCACGTGACCCAGAATCCAGGCGGCTGACGGTCGAGGATCCGCGGCAGCCCCGAAGCACAGACCCCCGAACCCAGGACGGTTACCTGCATAGTGCCGCTACCATAACAAAATTTCAATAAAAAAACAACGCAGTGACGCGCTGATAGTGGCCTGAAGCACGAAATGGGAAGCAGGGAGCATGGGAGTTGGCCACCCATACTCCTTACTTCATGCCCCCTACTTCACCGGGTTATCTCCCACGTATCCACCACCTGCCCATCTGCGGTGAGCACCTGGGCGGAAAACTTTTGCGGGGTGGCGGCCACATGGACGAACGCCTGGCTTTTGTCCCAATACGCGGCGGTACAGCCGTTCGGCGTTTTGATATCACCGGCGCGCACGTCCATGGCTCCCGTCACGATGTACTGCACCCCCGCGCCGCAGGCGTCCGTGGTTGCGATCCTTTCATAGGTGTGGTCGTGGCCGTTGAACACCACATCCACGCCCAGCGCGGGCAGGAGCGGCTTGTAGCGGTCCACCAGCTCCTTGATGCCGCCGTGCGTCTGTGCGGCCGAGAACGGCGGATGGTGGAACACCAGCACCTGCCACGATTCATTGGCCATATTGGACGCGGTCAGCTCCTCCACCGCCCACCGGTACTGGTCTTCGTCGCCCTCGAGCATCAGGTCGGAATCCAACATGATGAACCGGACCGGCGCCTTGTAGAATGAATAGTACCGGCGGTTGGCTGACGGCGGCGCGCTCCGCAAACATGCGCTGCAATCCCACTCGCCGTATGCCATATTGCCGGTCTGGTTGACGCGTTTTTCGTCCGACTCCACGTCGTGGTTGCCCAACACCATGTGCAGCTTGACCCCGCGCGACAAGAGTGGTCCCAGTTCGGTCTGCACGAACGCGTCAAAGGTATCGGCTGTGCCGTAGTTGTTGTCGCCGACCGCGATGATGTCCGTGAACCCCGGCTGGAGGTTGGTGCGCTCCAACTGGCGGAAGACCTCGCGCTTCATGGTGGGACGGTTGCCCCAGTCGCCGAACGCGACAAATTGCAAGGCCGATGCTGCGGGCGTCGGGCTGGGCTCAAGTACGGTCGGTGTACCTACCGGCTCCGGCGTTACCGTCGGACTCGGCGGCAAGGCTGCGGGCGCGCCACCCTCCCTTGGCCACAACGCCAGCGCCGTCACCCCGACGGCAACCGCGACCGCGCCAATGGCAACAAAAAAAGATGACTTCCGCATACAGATTGACCGCTACAGGACCAAAGGTTTTTTCTCCACCGGCGGAGTATTTCCCGAACCCAACGGACTGGCGTCGTAGACATCCTTCAGCCAGACGCTCAACGCCGCGGTCGTGGGGACAGCAATGAGTATCCCGACGAACCCGGCCAATTTCGCCCCAACCAAGATGACCACGATGATCACCAACGGATTGAGGCCGACGGCCTTGGCCATCACCTTAGGCACGATGAGGTGGTTTTCCAGCTGCTGGATGAGCCAGTACAGCACCAGCACCGCCACGCCCTTCCACAATGACTCCGTGGCGGCAAAGAAGATCGCAGGGATCGCCGCCAACGCCGGCCCCACGTAGGGGATCAGCTCCAAGATGCCAGCAACCAGCGCCAGCACCAGAAAATAACGGACATCCAAAATGCGCAGGCCAACCAGGGTCAGCCCGCCCACGATCAGCCCCAGCAGCAACACCCCGCGCAGCCAGTGGCCCAAGCGTTGCTGCATCCGGTCGATGAGGCCGGTCAAGTACCCCTGGGACGACGGCGGCGCGAACAGCAGGACGGTCCGCTTAATGGCGCTTTCTTGCACTAGCAGGTAGAACGTCAGCACCAGCACGACGATGAACGACACTAGGTTGCCAAACAGCGCAGTGATGAGGTTGAACACGTTACCGGCGGATGCCTGCACGGTTGCCTGCAACGACGCGAGCGCCTGCTGGATGGGTTCATGAAAGCGCGACTCCACCCCGCCCCAACCGGCTGCCATCCGCTCCCAGTACGCCGGGAAACTGGTCGTGATGCTGGCAATCTCTTCCGCGATCAACGGGACCAGCGACACCACCACCAGGCTCACGAGCACGAACAAGCCCAAAAAGATCGCGGCGGCTCCGAGGATACGCGGCAAACGCCGGCGCTGCAGGAACGTCACGGCCGGCTCCAGGGCCAGCGCCAGCAGCATCGCGACGAACGCCATGCCGACCACCTCGCTCACCTGCAGGAAAAACCACACTGCGGCGATGATGCCGACCGCCTTGAACATCGTGCCGGTGGCCAGGTGAACCACCACGTGCTGGGGTTTGGTCTCCATACCCGGTAGGACAACGGTTAAATATCGGTTATTCTCGTGTAATGATGGAAAACGCTTCTGCCCTGACGCAAGTTCTTGCATGCCCGTCCGTTGTACTACCGGGCATACAAGTTCCTTTCCTCTATAGTATACGGGGAATGGCCGTGCCGGGGCAACCGCTCCCCTAGACCGCCAGGGAGGCAACCTCTACTATGAAGGTGCTATGTCAACGCTTGCCACCAACCGCCGGGCTAGACACGACTACACCATCCTGCAGACCATGGAGGCGGGCATTGCGCTGTCCGGGCCCGAGGTCAAGTCGGTCAAAGCCGGCCGCATCAGTCTGAACGAGGCCTACGTCCGGCTGGACCGGGCCGGCAATGCATGGCTGGTGTCCGCTCACATCTCGCCCTACGCGCCGGCGGCCAGCCGCCAAACCCAGTATAATCCGACCCGCGAACGGCAGCTCCTGCTTAAACGGGCGCAGCTCAACAGTCTGATCGGCACCATCCAGCAGGCAGGCTTGACTTTTTTGCCACTTTCCGTTTATACTAAGGGGAGTCTCGTGAAGCTGGAACTGGCAGTTGCCCGTGGCAAACGCCAGTACGATAAGCGCGCCGCCCTCAAAAAACGCACGGTGGAGCGCGAAATTCGTTCGGCCATGGGACGCGAATAGAGAGGGCGTGAGCCCATCTCAAGAGAAGGTCCGATGTCCATCGGGCCGACTATGGGGATGTTTTACAATCGACAGCGTCATGCAACGTTGGACTGCAGGCTGAGCATGGCAGTTCGCTCATCAAACGCGCTGCCAACGGCATAAGTGCCAATTCGCTTATCTCCAAGGTAAAGGCTGCGTTCGCGCGCCTGTCCTTGGTGCCCGCGGTTGCCTAATCTAGTCAACCGCCATCGGTCCGCTGCCGCCCAGTGGGCGGATACCGGTGTCAGAGCCTGGGCTCGGCTCGTCCGCTGTTCCGGCGGGCGAGTTTAAACTTCCCGGAACGTACGCGCCGGCGGTTTTGCCGATTTCCTACGCCGACGCGGAAATTCCAAATTGGCTACGCCTGGAGACGTCTGGCCGCGCATGATCTGGACGGGGGTGAAATTCCCCCCATCTCCACCATAACCGTCGAGTGCACTGTGCTCCGTGCACCGTGCCCAGTATTTAGTATCTCGTCGTAACACCAACAACCTTGCGCATCTCTCGTCGGCGCTTCCATAAACGGCGCCAGCTCATCCAAGTTGAACAACCGCGTTTCCGCTTCAACGATGGCATTCGCGTGCCGGAAGTGCGCGTCGTGGACGAACACGGCGTCAATGTCGGTGTTCTCCCGACCGCACAGGCCATCGCCTTGGCCCGCGAACGCGAGCTCGACTTGGTCGAGGTGTCGCCGCTCGCCAACCCTCCGGTTTGCAAGATCCTGGACTACAACAAACTGAAATACGAAGAGGGTAAAGAACGTAAGCGCGAAAAGGCCAAACAGAAAAAGATCGATATCAAAGGCATCCGGCTTTCCCTGCGCATCAGTAAGCACGACACCGAAACCCGGATGACGCAAGCCCAGGAGTTCCTCGGCAACGACGACAAGGTCCGCATCGAGATGATCCTGCGCGGCCGCGAGCGCCAGCACAAGGACCTGGCCGAAAAGATCATCCAGGATTTCATTACCGCCGTACACCAGACCATTCCGGTCAAAGTCGAACAGGGTATTTCCGCCCAGGGCGGCAAACTCTCGACGATCATCGCGAAAACGTAACCGACGGATCAGGAAGTAAGAATTAGGGATTAGGGGGAACGGATTTTTTTATTTTTGCCTCCCGTAATTCATAATTCCTAATTCCAGATTCCCCAACGTATGGGCAAGATGAAAACCCACCAAGCCACGGCCAAACGGTTCAAGATCAGCACGGGCGGCCGTATCATGAAAAAACGCGTCGGCCAGGACCACTTCAACGCCCGCGAGTCCGGCAAGGTGACGCGCAACAAGCGGCGCCGCAACCGCCTCGCCAAGGTGGATATCCGCAAGGTCCGTTCCGTCCTGCCGTATGCGTAAAAACTTCTTAGCTGATTAGCTTTTTAGCTTATTAGAATTTCAGTTGACCAAACCCTAAGAAGCTAAGCAGCTACTACCTACAACCTCAATCTCTATGCCTCGCGTCAAACGTTCCGTCATGCACTTGAAGAAACGCCGCTCGCTGATGAAAGCGGCGAAGGGCTACCGTTGGGGCCGCAAGAACATCATTCGACTGGCCCGCCCGGCGGTCCTGAAAGCCGGCGCCTACGCCTTCCGCGACCGCCGCGCCAAAAAACGCGACTTCCGCGCGCTGTGGTTGATGAAGATCAACGCCGCCGCGCGGCTGCACGGGTTGTCCTACTCTGTGTTCATGGCGAAAGCCAAGGCAGCGAAACTCGGCTTGGACCGAAAGATCTTGGCCCAGCTGGCGGAGCACCACCCCAAGGTGTTCGCCAAGATCGTAGAAACAATCAAAGGCTAACCTGACGGAGCCCCGCTGTTGCGCTACCCTGCCACTACTATGCGCCGCGCCAATTCCACGATGTTTACGTTTACCACTGACCTGATGAGATCAGCCGCCTTGGCGTAGCCCCTCCCGAACGCACGAAAGAAGCTGATCTCACACGAGGTCAGCTTTTTTGGTTCGTTCTGATGCTGTTTGAAAACCCACACCCGAGAAGGGAGACCCGACAATGGGAAAGCTCTTTGTTCTCGCCATGGTCAAGTCGGACCCCAGCGGTCCGGACGGCTGTTGCCCCGACAGCCTGTCGGAAGCCGAGACCACCGGCAAAATGGCGCGCAGCTACCACGACAAGCCGTTCACGGCCGTCATTCACGCCGGCGGACTGCAGGCGCTGCGCACGTCCAGCGTGTTCCTCCATGGACACGGCACCATCTCCCCCATTTGCGTCAATCCCGCCGCGCCGCAGGTCGTCATCGACGGCGTGCTCACCGCGCTGGGCAAGACCGACAACGAACCGGCGTCCGTTGACGCCTGGCTCAAGGGAGAGATCCTCCGCGAGCTTCTGTGCCTGTGGCACAGGGAGGACATCGCCGTGCTGGTGGTGCTGCCATCCGACCTGACGGTTCCGATCGTCGCGCAGCTGCTCTCCTTGAACAGCGGCGGCGAACTCCACTGCCCGCCGCTGCATCCCTGCGACCTGCTGGTCGCCCACCTCAAACACGCCAACGACGCCAACGTCATTGGCTGCATCGAGCAGCTCCTGACGGTCAGCAGCCTGCGCGCTCTGCACGAAGCGGCCATCGCCACTGCCCCCGCCTCCGCGGTCGCCTAGACCGCACCCCCGTTCCCGCCCTTTTTCCGCCAGGCCCGCGCCATCCGCCGGGCCTTTTTCTTATACTAAAATTGCGCCCAAATGTCATTCCCGAGCAGGAGGCTTGTCCCGCCGTTGGCGGGAGAATCCAGTAACCAAAAACCGTCACCCCCGCGAAGGCGGGGGTCCAGTAACCCCATATCGTCATTCCCACGAAAGTGGGAATCCAGAAACTCGATTTCAATTTCTCATTGGCACCTTTCTAGAAAGGTGCCGCCAAAGTCGCGCCCCGTGTCCGGAAAGTAGAAAAAATCAGACTCACTCGGCGTAACATCGCTATGCGCAAGTTTCCTCAGCACGCGATTTCGAACCTCCTCGCTCGTCTCGATTTTTTACCTACTTTCCTACCAATGGGCGCATCTTGATCGGCCGGTGCCGATGCGACCGCTGACATCGCACTTCCCTGGCCCTTGCCAACCCAGGCAACGTATGCTATATTCCTTTTTGGCGCGTAGCCGCGGTTTGGTGACAGCAGACTAGCCGCTGCGCTATTTTTATACCCACTATCTCCCCTCTCCCTGAGGGAGAGGATCAAGGGTGAGGGTCAATCGGGCTTTCGTTCCAAATCACAAGCTTCAAGAATCATGGGCTGGTAGTGTAGCGGCCTAACACGTCGCCCTGTCACGGCGAAGACCGCGGGTTCGAATCCCGTCCAGCCCGTCTTCGCTCGCCAAAGCGAGCTTCGACGGGCAATGCCCGTCAAGATCGCATAGGCGAGATTACCCTAGCGAGATGCAACCCACCATATACTCGGTATATATTCTTCGGTGCTCAGATAGCACCTATTATGTTGGGTGTACGAACGACTTGAAAGATCGGCTAGAACGACACGCGAAGGGACAAGTTATCTCCACAAAAAACAGGCTGCCGATACAGCTCGTCGCCTACACAGCTTTCGCCAATAAGTATGTCGCTTTCAATTTTGAGAAATACCTCAAGTCGGGTTCTGGTAGAGCATTTTTGAAGAGACATCTAATCGAAGAATAACGCATAGCGGAGGCGGACGACGGGTTCAAGCACAGCGGAATCCCGCTTGCCCCTCCCGAGGAGAGGTCCAGCCCGCCGACTAAAAAACCTGGCTTTGTTAGGCCGGTTTTTTGTATAATTGACAAAAGTTGGCCAATGACCTATACTTTAATCATAAAGTCTCCTGCGCCTGCCGAAAGGTAGTGTGCAGGACTTTTTATTTAGGGAAATTTTATGGTATCGTGAAAACGTATGCCATCGGCAGAACGAGTCCATATCTACATTGACGGAGGGAACTTTCACCACCTCGTTTTAAAAAAACTCAACTTTCAAGAGCGGGATTTTTCTTTCGAAGATTTTGCTAATTTTCTGGCCAACGGAAGAAGCATCGCCAAGTACGGCAAACGTTTTTATGTTGGAACCGTCCGAGAAGAGCTCGGCAATAAGAAAAGTGTGGAGGCAATGTCCAGGCAGACAAAACTATTCACCGGCTTACTATCCAGTGGTTGGCAAATCAAAACGAGTAAGCTACGCAAGCGGATAGAAAAAATAGTTATTGATAGTCGGGTAATTGGATACCAAAATTTACTCAAACAAGGAGTAAGGCAAATCGAATTTGAACGAATGCGAGAAAAGGGTATTGATGTTAAACTGGCTACCGATTTGATTGTCGGGGCGGTTGATAATCAATACGATACCGCGATTGTCGTAAGCTCAGATGGAGATTTAGTCCCAGCCATCGATTGGGTTCGACACCGGGGACACAAAAAGGTCGAGTATATCGGCTTCTCTCTCACCGACGAATCTCCACTCAAGGATGATACAAAACCATCACTTGCGATAATTAGCCGAACAGATATTCAAAGGATACTGGTGAAGACTGACCTTCGACCATTTATTAAACCAACGATACAGGCACCACTGCTCTAAAACTATTCCCTCTTAATCCTAGTTCCCACATCCTCCACGACGCCCCGCCAGACTTCAAAAACAGGCACCCGTTGCCTGCTTTTTGTTTGGCCATGCTCCAATCTTGACAACCCCCGGAACTATGGTAGTATAAAGATAATCTTAAGATAAACTGAAACTGCAGAAATTTATTTCTACAGTTTCATCCCGAGCGTAGTCGAG
>JAUSGZ010000038.1 GCA_030648715.1 bacterium
CCTCTTCATTGACCGGATGCATAAATTGACCAGCGGCGCGGACCGTCTGCGCGAACTGTGGCGGGCCGGTTCGGCGCTATAGCATGGACCTTCTGCGAACAAAACTCGTTTTTTTTGGCACACCGGCGTTCGCGGCAGCCACGCTGGAGACGTTGGTGAGCGCCGGCTATGCGGTAGCGGCGGCGGTTACCGCCCCTGACCGTCCGGTCGGTAGAAGCAGTGTTCCCGTCGCGCCGCCCGTGAAGTTGACGGCAATACGTCTTGGCATCCCCGTGCTGCAGCCCGGGAAGCTTTCGACTCTGCCAGACCTCGTGCGTTCTCAGGAGCCCCTGCTGGGTGTTCTCTTTGCGTACGGTCGTATCTTGCCGCCCCGGGTGCTTGAGATGTTCCCGCGCGGTATTTTGAATATTCATCCCTCGCTTTTGCCGCGCTACCGCGGTCCGGCCCCCGTCGCCTGGGCGGTCATGGACGGGGCGACGGCTACCGGGGTTACCGTCATCGTCCTGGATGACCAAATGGACCATGGGCCGATCCTTGGCCAGCGCCAGGTCGCCATTCTTCCCGCGGAAACAGCCGAACAGCTGACCATTCGATTGGCCGAAGTCGGGACCACACTATTGCTTTCGCTGCTCCCACGCTACCTGTCCGGCAGCCTTCGTGCACTACCGCAAACTGACGCCGGCGCGAGCGTTACGCGTGAACTGCGACGCGATGACGGAGCGATCGTCTGGGAACGAAGCGCTCGCGAGTTGTACAACCAGTACCGGGCGTGTAATCCGTGGCCCGGTTTTTATACCTGGTTTGACGACCGACGGTTAAAACTCTTGGATGTTGAGGTTCACGATGCCATATTGCCAGCCAAAACGCCGGGGACTCTTGAGGCGGCCGACGGAAAAATAACGGTTGCCACCGTTTCTGGCGCCCTGGTCATCGGCCGTGTGCAACTTGAGGGAGGAGTGCCGCTGGCGGCGTCGGCGTGGCTCCGCGGCCATCCTGACGCGCAAGGAACGCTGCTGCGCTCGCTCCGGCAACCAATACCCACCCGATCCCCAGCGGATGGTTAAGGTACGGCGTGAAAATATTGGCAACGGCTACCGCCGTCAGTCCCAGAGCGAAGCTTTCTGAGATCCCGGTCATGCCGGGGTTTTTGATGCCGGGACGGAATGGCGCCAGCATGAGGTTTGCCAGCCATGCGCCATAGATAAGGAAACCGAGGATTCCCAACTTGAGCGCAATATCAAGGTATCCCCATTCGAACGCGAACGTCGTATACCGTCCGTCGGGCTGTTGGCGCAAAATGCGCGGGTCCTGGGTGCGGTAGGTAACGGTCCGGCCAAAACCGCTGCCCAGCAGCGGGTGCTCGCCGATTGCCGCGGTCAGCGGCGCCAATTGGCTGCGGCGCGTAGTCGCCGCCGGTTCATGCTCCAGGCCGGAAATGCGCTGCCGCAGCACCGCGCTTCCGTAGTTACCGGAAACCAGTGCGACCAGGGACTGTTGTGTAAACACCACGAATCCGAGCAGGAACGCCAGCGCAAGAACGCGCCAGCGCAAGGCATAGCGGAACGCCGCGATGCCAAGTACCAGGGCGGAACCGACGGCTGCAGCTGCCCAAAAGCTTCGTGATTGGCTCACCACAATCGTTGCGGCAGCAATGTACCAAACCATGCCGGCAACGATCGTATCAGTGATGCCGATAAAGGCACGGCGGCACAGGAGGGCCAAAAAAACCATCGCGCTGACCAGCGCGTACACGTGCGATTGGAAAAAAACGCGGACCAGCGTACCACTGACCGGCGTAACCTCGCCCATGCCGCTGTCGCGCAGCAGTCGGTACCAAGGAGTCAAGGAGGTCGGGGGTAAGCGCCCAAATGCCCAAAGGGTAAGGAATGTCGCGATCCCGAGCACCAATGTTCCGGCTGCCAGCAGCTGTACTACGCGGTGGAAGTCCTTGGGCGTCGCCAAGGCCTCGAAAATGGCCGGCAGCAGCAGGAAATACAGCCAGGCGTTCGCGTCCAAAAAAACGTTGTTGAATGGGTGATGGAACAGCCCATTCAACGCGGCGTAGCCGGCGGCTGACGCCAGCAGCAATGGAAGCCAATATTGGGCTCCGCTCAGCCGCCGAATGCCTCCACGCTCCCGCAGCCGTCGCGCAAACCATACTGCGATGACGATGATGAAGATTATCATGCGCAGTGGGAGACGATCATTCCCGAGCGGTACGGAAAACCAGTAGCCCTTACCCGAGAGCAGCAGATCCCCGAACGCCGCGTAGACTCCCCAGCGTAGGTCCCGCAGCGTTGCCAGCAACACGAGCGCTGCGATTGCCAGCGTTAGGGCCGCATGCAGTCCCGGTCGGAAAAAAGTCGTCGCGAAAAGTATCAGGGCGAGCGCAAAAACCGTCATTGACCGCCATAAGTACTTGTCGGCAAGGCGCATAATGCTAGTGCCGCGGAAACGGGCGCAGCACTCCGCTGATGGCTGCCAGCGCAAGGCTGAGTGGAAAAAGGGCGATAGCACAGGCCGCCGCAAACATGCCATGGTGCTTCTTTAGGTAACGCGTCAGAGAAGCGTTGAATATCCATTGCCGGCGTACCGACCGGATCTGTCCGAAACTTTGGCCGCCGTGGTGGTTGATGCGGGCTTGGGCGCAGTACCACACGCTCAGCCCAAGGTCGTGTGCGCGACGGCACCAGTCGACTTCTTCGAACCAAACGTGGAAACGCCCGTCCATCGGGCCAAGACGCTGGAATGCGGCGCGGGAGATAAGAAAACAAGACCCGGCGACCTGTGGCGCAGGCTGGGTAATCGCGTAGTCGAAATCAGCGGCGAAATAACGTGTGAACACCGGTAAGCGCGGCAGCACATGGTGGGCTTTTGTCAGCAGTAATAGCAACGCCGGAACGGTCGGCAACCCCCGAACGGACGGTTGCGGTCTGCCGTCCATGTGGTAATGCCGTGCCCCCACGATGGCGGCGGTGCGCTCTTGGGCGCAGGCAACAAGCTCTGCAATAGCCCGTGGCCCCAGCGCCGTGTCCGGGTTTAGCAGGAGGAGGTAGTCCCCGCGCGCTTGTTCAAGCGCCAAATTATTGGCTCGGGCAAAGCCTAGGTTGCCGCCGGCAGCGACAACCCGTAGGTCCGTGACCTCGGAACGCATGCGGTTTGCCACCTGAAGGCTGCCATCGCGCGATGCGTTGTCGACCACAATAATCTCGCCATGGCAGTGTTCCAGCGCGGCGTTGATGGAGCGTAGGCATGCCTCGAGCACGCTCGCGCTGTTCCAACTGACGATGATGATGGACACTAGTGGTCCTTCCATATCCTTAGACCGTAAAATGGTGTTTGCGAGCGATGGCTTCGCGCGCGGTGCGATAACGGCGAACTTCCGGAAGCCACGGCAACCATTGGTAGGCCAAACGTGGCAGCCAGACGCTCATCGTTCCGCCGGGGCGTACCTTGAAAAGCGGTTCATCGATCCATACCCCGGTCTTACCGCGCGCCGCAAGCGAGAGAAAAAGGTCCCAATCTTGAAAGCGGCCAAGAGTTTCGTCAAAACCGGGAAAATCGGCCCGCCGCAAGAGCGAGGTCGTGTGGATGTACGGTTCATGTCGCAGGCGAGCCACGTCAAACGGCCAAAGACGGAACAGTTTGCGGCCGAAAAAGAACGAAGAGTAGGCGAATGCAGCGGTTGGGGAATTATTGAGTGCGTGATAGAAGGTTTGGATGGCGTTTTTTTTGAGTTTTATATCAGCGTCGCAAAACAGAATATACGGCGCGCTCCCCTCTCGCGCTCCCCTATTTCTCGCTGCTGATGCCCCCGCGTTCTTTTGCCGCACCATTCGTACTGACAGGTCCCTGGCGTTCACTGGATCGAGTGGCGGTAATGACCCGTCATCAACAATAATAACCGAAAAATCACGCAAGGTCTGATCACGGAGGCCCTGCAGACACTTTCCAAGCTCGAAAGCTTGATTAAAGACCGGAATAACGACGTCTATGTTCGGCATAGCTACGAAAATAACTCGCGGTATATTGCAGCGCGGTTTTCCCATGAGAATCGGCGGGTTGCAAGGTCCTGGGCCTGTATGCCGATGCGGTGGGCAAAGGATGGCTCGCTCAGGTAGTGATGAAGGGCGTGCGCGAGCGCGTCGGCGTCGTCCGGTGGAATGAGAATTCCACTCACGTTATGGGTAACCGCTTCCCGTACCCCGGGGATATCGCTGCCAATCACCGGTTTGCCGAAACTTGCCGCCTCAAGGTACACCATGCCAAAGCCCTCGCGATCGCCGCTTTGGTCGGCGCGGGGCGTCAGGACCACGATATCGGCGGCTTCATACCAGGCGGACAACTCCGCTCCGTCAACACGACCGGCGAAAACGACTCGAGTCCCTAAATTGCGCCTCCTGACATCGCGTTCCAATGCCTCGCGCTCTGGCCCATCGCCGACAATAACGTAGCGCAGTGACGGGATGACCGTGTGGCGCTGCAGCATTTCAAGCATTAAGCGGTGGTTCTTCCTCGGCACGAGGCGGCCGACGGTAATGACGAGCTTCGCGTCCACCAGCCCGTACCGGCGCCGTAATTCGTCGACCGCGGTCTGGGGGACGCGTCGCGGCACGGCCACGCCGGGAGTAACAACCGTTATTCGTTCTTTGGCGAGCCGATAACGGGATTGCGCGACTTCCTGGGTGGCATGGCTATTGGCAACAATATGCTGTGCATCCCGCAAAATACGGCCTGCCAGCCAAAATCGCCGTCCCCGAGGGATGGCAATATCCATTCCATGGACGCTCACGACATACGCTAGACTAGTTTGGCGCTGCAGGAGCCAGGCCACGGTGCCGTAGGGCAAGATCTGCCCAACCCACAGCACTTCGGGCCGGACGGCGGGCAATAGATTCCTGACCGACCGCAAAGTTTTACGCCAACGCGGCCATTGCAGCAGCCCCGTGGAAAGCAGGGGTTCGCGAATGATGCGATACGACTGCTCGCGGTCAAACTCCCGCGCACTCTCCTGCGGTATGGTCAGTACCGTGAGCGCGGCTGCAGGAAGCCGGCTGCAAATCTCCCGGTAATAGGAGGCGACTCCGCCGACGGCGGGCGCAAAATCATCAGTAATGAGGAGTACGCGTTTCATACCGTTTCCGGAGGGAGCGCCCGCAGGCGCCAAACCCGCAATGCCGCGCAAATCCCGGCGTAAACCCCGCCGCCGATGGCGGCGGTTGCAAATACGTCAAAACTTGACCGGACCGCAATGGTAACCGCCAGCATCGCCAGGGAGGCGACGAGGATCTTTCCCGCCAGCGGCACATAGTCCCGCCAGCGCCCGCGGATTATGTCCCGCGCGGCGTACCAATCTAGTCCCAGGAGCACGATATTGGAAGCGGTGAAGACCGCTGCGGAAGCGAGATATCCAAAGCGCGGAATGAGCAGCGCGTTGCCGGTCACCGCGGCGACCATGATGATGCCGCGGTTCAGGGTATTACGCGACTGGCGATCCGTCGCGTTCAGCAAGTACCCGGTGGGGAATGCCAGGAACATGAACGGCAGCGCCAGCGCCATAACGGAAAATGCCGGTGCGACTTCCAGGTAAGCCGGCCAGACCCGCTCAAGCACCTGCGGTGCCAGCGCCACCAGCCCCAGCGACATCGGTATGCTCAAGATGGCGAGATAGGCGCACGCCCGGGTAAAAAGCTGCGACAGGCGAGGTCCGCCGGCCCGGTACGCCTGAGCGAATACGGGAAACAGCACGGCGGCAAAGGTCGCCGGGATGACCTGCTGCAGCGACGTAACGACCTTGGCTGGAATGGCGTAGTTTGCCACTGCCTCGCTATCGGAGAGATAGCCGAGCAGCACGGTATCGGCGACATTATAAATTTTCACGAACAGCAATGACAGCGCGAATGCGGGCACGAGCCGCAACAGCGCGAGGACCGTGGGACGATCCCACGCCGGCAGCAACCGGAACCCAAGCACCCGCCGTAAAAGTATTACCGCCAGCGTAAAATTCACCAGACTCGCAGCCATCAGCGTAAAAACGAGATGCAGGGTGGAACGCGACGTTTGCACAACGATTACGCCGCCCGCCAGGATAACCAGTTGCACCAAAATGGTCGCGATGCTTTCATAGCGGAGATTGCGCGCCGCTTTGAATATTCCCCAGAAGCTCAGGGTAAAGGCGTCCAAAAATACGAGGCCAAGCGCCGCATAAACCAAGTGCCGCACCTCGGGCGGTCGGCCCGAAAGACTAATGATACCGGCAGCGACAGCAACCGCCAGCACGCTCAGCACGAGCTTCATACTGATGATGGCGCGCAGATAGCGGTTCCCCTCCTCCGGGCGGCGCGCGGCTTCGCGGATCAGCACCGGAGTTATGCCCAGGTCAGTGGCGCTGCCAAAGAGCGTCGCGAATGACAGCGCGAACAAATACGCGCCGAGGTCGGTTTTAGGGAGATTGGCCGTCAGGTACCAAAAGTAGCCGAACGAGAGGATTTTCTGAACGACCGACGCGCCGGTTAAAAAAACCGTATTTTTGGAAACGGTGTACGCAATCATGCTCTCAGTATAGCCGAATCCGACGGCTCGCACAAAAACAAAAGCGCCGAATCAATCGGCGCTTTTGAGATGAAATTGCCTTTACCGCTTGCTCCACTGTGGGGCACGGCGGGCGCGCTTGAGGCCTGGCTTCTTGCGTTCTTTCATCCGGGAATCACGGGTCAGATAGCCATGGGGTTTCAACGTCGGGCGCAGCCCCGCATCCAGGAGCAACAAGCAGCGCGAAATGCCGTGGCGGACCGCTTCTGCCTGTCCGTGGTATCCTCCACCGCTGACCTTGACCGAACACCCGTGGTCGCCATCCTTACCGACCAGTTTCAGGGGCGCCATGATCAATTCCTGCAAGTCCGGCTGCGGGAAGTACTGCGGGAGCGGCTTGCCATTGACGGTGAACTCAATGGAACCTGGTATCAGTCGGACTCGCGCCACCGCGGTCTTGCGCCGACCGACCGCCGCCACGTAGGTGTTTTTTGCGCGCGGCTTGGGGCTTACCGCCCTCACCGCGGTTTTGACGCGGGGGTGTGCCGCCTTGACCGCTTTGGCGTGCGGCTTGGCTGTTGCTTTCTTTGTGGTCGTAGGGGTCATGGCAGACAGTTTAGCGGGTGATGCGCAGGCGCTTCATTCGGGCGTTACGGAGACGGTTTTTCGGCAGCATGTAATACACCGTGCGGCGCACCACCTCGCCAGGGTTGCGCGGCAACATCTCGCTGATGTGCCGGGTTCGAATGCCGCCGGGATAACCGGACATGTCGTGGTACACGTGCTGCTGCAATTTTCTTCCCGTCAGGCGAATTTTGTCTGCGTGAGTAACAGTCACAAAATCGCCGCAATCACGGCTGGGGTCGAAACTTGGCTTGTGTTTCCCCATCAGTAATTTCGCAGCGTTCGAAGCCAGGCGGCCAAGCGTCTGTTCACGCGCGTCAAGCTCAAGATTGGCGCGAACGACCGGTGGACGAGCTATCTTTGCCATAATTATACGACAAATTCTATCTGTACCACCGACCCGCCGTCACCGGGCCGTTGGCCGAGTTTCGTGATGCGCAGGTAGCCGCCTTTGCGGTCGCGGTAGCGCGGGCCCAGCACTTCAATCACCTTTTTGGTCGCATTCTTCACCGGCAGGTACGCGAGCAGCCTTCGCCGGGTCGCCAGGTCGTTGGAACGGCCCAACGTCACGAGTCGCTCAACGATCGGACGGATAGCCCGCGCGCGGGCATCGGTGGTGCGCACTTTTTCATACAGGATCACGCTGACCGCTAGATTTCGCAGCAAGCTCCGCCGCCCGGCGGCGGTACGATCAAGGGTGGCTTTACGCTTGCGGTGGCGCATACGTTCTACTCGGTCTTCTTGGATTTCTTCTTAGACTTTTTCGGCTCGTCATCGGTGGAGGCAACTTGTGAATCCTCTGCCGCTGGCTCATCGGTCGTCGTTGCCGCCACTGCGCTATCCGCTTCTTGCAGCGTGGACTCACTAACTTTATCGGCGACGAACGTAAAGTGCTCGATCAGGTACTTCCCGGACTCAAGCAACGCATCCTTGGGAGTAATAGTCCCGTCAGTTTCGATCTGCAGCACCAGCTTGTCCCAATTGGTCATCTGCCCGACCCGGACGCTCTCGATCTGAAAACCGACCTTGCGAACCGGGCTGAAGAGCGCGTCAAGCGCGATCATACCGACCTCCAGCTCCTCTTTTTCGCGCGCCTCGGTCGGCTCGTAGCCCCGTCCCTGTTTAGCGATCATCTCGATCTCCAGATTCGCGTTCTTGTCCGTCAACGTCGCAATAATCAGGTCTTTATTGATAATTTCAGCGTCGCTCGTGGCGACGATATCACCGGCGGTGACCTTCATCTCGCCATGGGCCGCCAACTTGAGCCGCACCGGCTCGGCGGAATGCACTTTCAAGCGCACCTGTTTCAGGTTCAAGGCGATCTCCACGAAGTCTTCTTTGATACCGGGCAGGGCCGCGAATTCATGTTGCACACCCTTCACGCTGAACGAAGTAACGGCAGCGCCCGGAAAGGACGACTACAGCACCCGCCGCAACGAGTTGCCGACGGTCGTGC
>JAUSGZ010000039.1 GCA_030648715.1 bacterium
GGCCGCCGCGGTGGCGCTGGCGTTCCCCGCGCTGTTCTACGCGCAGCAGCAGTCGGTCTACGGCCATGCTTTTCTGCCGCTGTTGGCGGGGAGCGGCATTGCCTGGGTGCCGCCGGGCTGGTCGGTGGCCGATGCCTATGCCCGTCTGCCAGTGGAAGGGTTTGACTATCCGGTTGTCCACCTGGCCTGGTCAAACCCATCGCACTGGGCTGCCTTGTTCGCCTTGCTTATCCCCAGCGTTTTCGGGCTGTTCGGCTATATGGATATCTGGCTGCCGCTTGAGTGGTATATTTTTTTTCTCGCCGGAGTCATGCTTTGCCTTGCCGGGTGGTGCGGGCGGCGTCCGCTGGCGCCGGAGGGCGCTCCCGCGAGTAGGTCGTGGCTGTTTGCAGGTACGGCTGTCGCCCTGGCCGCGTTGAGCGCCGCCGTCGTTCGACACAATTTTTCGGTCATTTTTCAGCCCCAGGGGAGGTATTTGCTGGCGCTGGCGGTGCCGGGGGTTTTGTGGCTTGCGGCCGGGTGGTCTCGGGCGCGGTTTATCAGCGTGAAATTCAAAACTGAACTGGGCGCGAGCTTCGTAGTGCTGGCGGTCTGGGGCGGCTGCCTGACGTTCTGGCAATTGGTACGTTGGTATGTCTAAGTCGGACGTTCGTCATCAAATCGCGGGATCATTGGCGGGCTTGCGTCCGGGCTACTGGTGCGCGATGGTTGTCGTCATCACCCTTGCCTTGCGGGTCGCCCTGGCCGTCGCCATGCCGTATGACGCCGGCCCCGACGAACGCTATCGCTATGCGGTCATGGGGGAACTATACCGTACCAATCGCGTGCCGCCCTATGCGGGGAATGGCGCCTCGCACTTCGTGGTCAAACCGGTGCTGGGCTATCGCCTGAATGCCTGGGTTGCTCACGCGGTACCGGGAGCGTTGCCACTCTATGTGAAGCTCCGTTTTGGTTCGGCGCTGGTCGCCACGCTGGCCGTCGTTCTGGCGTATTTTGCCGTTCGTAATCTTTGGCCGGAATTTCCGGCACGCGCTGGCATCGTCGCTGCCTTGGTCGGGTTCCATCCCAAGGTGCTGGGACTGGGCATGTATCTCAACGCCGACGCCTATACGCTGTTGGCAGCCACCCTGGTGTTCTACCTGCTCACCATCGTCCACCGCCAAGGGCGTTTCTCCCAGCAGTTGGCCATTGCCGTTGGTCTCGCGCTTGGGCTGGTGTTCCTTGGCCGCGAGAACGGCTATGCCGGCTTCGTGCTGGCCGCCGGGTATGGCCTGTGGCTGTTACGGGAGCGGGAGAACCGTTGGCCGCTCGCGGCCGCCGTTGCCGTTGCGCTCGCGTTTCCCACCATCTTCTACCTGCAGCAGATGCTCAGTTGGGGAAGGGCCTATGTGCCGTTCGTCGTGGGCAGCGGCATTTCCTGGATCCCGCCGGAGTACTCCGTCGTCGAGGCCTACCGGCTACCGTTGGGCTCCAGCGGCTTTGAGTGGCCGGTGGTCCATCTCGGATGGTGGCAACCGTTGCACTGGTTGGTATTTTTCGTGCCGTTGTTCACCAGCAGTTTCGTGACGTTCAGCTACCACCTGGTCGATTTTCCCGCGCTGTGGTATTCATTCTTCTTCCTCTTCGCGACGGTCAGCGTGGTCGGTTGGGTGCATCGGGCCCGGATGGTTTCGCCCGCTCGTTCGCGCTCAGGGCTCTCGCGTCGTTGGCTGCTGGGGAGCGCGGCCGCCGCCGTGCTGGCGCAGATCGGTGCGGTAGCGTGGCTCAATTTTTCCGTCCTGCACCAGCCGGATGGCCGCTACCTGCTGCCGCTGGCGGTTCCGGCGCTGCTGCTGCTCCTGTTGGGCTGGCAGTTCGCGGTCCGCCGGTCTTCACTGGTCCGGTTCGTGACCTTCAGTGCGGTCGCTTTTTTCTTCATGAGCAGTATCTACGCCGCAGTCACGCTCCTGCAGAGCTATGCGTAACCGATGGTTTGTTGCGTCCATTCTGGGGTTGCTCGCCGCGCTTGGTGTCGGTCTGCGGCTGATCGGCGCCAGCGTGCGGCCGCTCTGGCAGGATGAGGCCGAGAGCGTCATCTACGCGCAGCAAATTTTGGAGGACGGTTACCCGCACGACACCTTTCGGGGTGAACGGCTGTATGAAACGCGCAGTTTTTTGCCCGACGACGACCCGAAGTACGAATTTGTCTCGACCAATTTCGCCGGCTCGCGGTTCGAAAAGAACAAGGGGTGGCTGCCCTACTATTTGATGGCCGGCTCGTTCCGTCTGTTCGGGGTCGGCGCGTGGCAAGCGCGGCTTCCCGCGGCGATCTTCGGCGGTTTGACGGTGTCGGCGGCGTATCTGCTGGCGCGCCTGGTGCTTCCACCGCCGGCCAGTTTGCTGGTGGCGGCGCTGCAGGCGGGCAATCCTTTGGCGGTGGCAGCGGAGGGGCAAGCGCGGTATTATGCCGCGCTGACCTTGGCGTTCACGCTGGCGGTCGTTGCGTTCGAGCGATGGCGGCGGTCGCGGCAGAAAAAAAACTGGTGGCTTGCGGTCGGTGGAGTGATCGCGCTGTTCTATACCCACGCGCCTCTGGCCGTGTACCTTGGTGCCGCCGGCGTGTTCGCGGCAGTACAAACTCTCGGTTGGCCGGGATTGCTCCGTTCCGCGCGGTGGTGGGCGGGCGTTACCGCGATCGTGGCCGCTACTCTGCCGTGGGTGCTGCTGGTTAACATGCCGGCCGTCTGGCGGTACGCGGGCAGCGATCCGTTGCATTTTCGCCCCATGTGGTTGACGTTGGTTGCTGCGGTGACGCTGGCGGCATTCGGCATTGCGTTGGTCTGGCATCCGCTGCGAGCCCGACTGCAGGCGTTGCCTTCCCCGCTCCGCGGGTGGCT
Organism: bacterium; assembly: GCA_030648715.1. Lineage (GTDB taxonomy): Bacteria > Patescibacteriota > Patescibacteriia > Buchananbacterales > GWA2-38-13 > VMFR01. The sequence goes on from JAUSGZ010000039.1 coordinate 2,877, forward strand.
GTTGCTTTGTGGGTCGTATACCGCGGTGCTGCCGCTGCTGCTGCCGGCCGAGTCCGTGGCGGAGCGTTTGTTCTTTCCGCTCCTGCCGCTGCTGGCGGTACTGGGCGTCGCGTTGGTCAAGCCGCCGTTCCCGCACGGCAGCCAGCGGGCGGCGCAGGTGGTGTTGGCCGCCGGGTTCTTGTTGGCGGTTGTCGGCGGTTTGACGCTGCTGACGGTCAATTCGTCTCGTCGCAGCGCGCCGTACCGCGCCGAGTGGGTATCCCCGTTGGTCGCAAAGCTTCAGGCTGAAAATGCGCTGTCGGGGCGATTGCTCCTGACCGACTATCAGCAATTTCCCCTGACGGTTGCCAGCGGTTTGCCTTTCCAGCTCCTGTCTGTGCTACGGTGTAGTTATCTGCAAACGTATCCCGAGCCGGTCCTCTACCTGCGTCATCCGGTCCTGACCGACCGTGGCTGGGTGGTCGCCTTGCCGTACTGCAACCCGGGGGAGACTGCCTGCGAGCAGCGCACGCATGAACGTTTTGCCTGCTTGACGTCCGGCCGCGCGTGCAAAACCACCGAGCGGGATGGCACGTTGGTGACGACGTGCGGCGCCCCGCGATCGCTATGAACGAAACCGTCGCCCTCATCATCCCGACCTATAATGAGCGCAGCAACCTGGAATCGCTCCTGCGCCAGGTTTTTGGGCTGGGTATTCCCAACCTGCAAGTACTGGTGGTGGACGACCACTCGCCGGACGGCACCGGCAGGCTGGCAGATGAATTGGCCGCGCGGCAATCCCAGCTCCACGTGCTGCATCGCGTTGGCAAAGGAGGATTGGGGACCGCGTACGTGGACGGTTTCCGCTGGGCGCTCCTGCAGCACGCGTCCGTGGTCGTGCAGATGGATGCGGATTTTTCCCACGACCCGGCGGTCATTCCCGTGCTCATCTCCGCGCTCCAGCAGGGGGCCGACGTCGCGCTGGGTTCGCGGTACGTGCGCGGCGGCAGCATCGTGAACTGGGGTTTTGTGCGCCGCAGCATCAGCCGGTTCGGCAACTGGTATGCCCGCACGGTCTTAGGGCTGGAAATTCGCGACCTGACCGGCGGGTTCAAGGCCTACCGGCGCCAGGCGCTGGAGCAAATCACCCTCGGCCATTTGAGTTCCGTGGGCTACAATTTTCAGATCGAGACGACCGCCCGCGCGATCTGGCACGGCTATCGCGTCCTGGAGGTGCCCATTATTTTCACCGAGCGCCGGCATGGCAAATCAAAGTTCAACCTTGCCATCATGGTGGAGGCATTCTGGAAAGTGTGGCGCCTGCGGTCGGAGCGGCCCCGCGGCGTGAAACCGGTAATTTGAAACGTGGCACGCGCTCGGTGTATTTGCGTTGCAGGTTTCACGCTTCACGTTTTACGCTCCGCCATTCCCTATGTCCTCGGAGAGATGGTCTGACCGGCGTTTCCTGCTTGGCGTCGCCGCCGCGCTGGCGGCGCTGTCCAGCCTGCCGTACCTGCTGGGCTGGCTGCGCGCAACGTCGCAGCTCCAGTACTTGGGACTGCACGGATTCGCGCCGGGCGATACGTTCGTGTACTACAACTACCTGTGGCAAGTGCGCGACGGGCACTGGCTGCTGCAGGACCAGTTCACCGCTGAACCGGGGTGGCCGATACTGAACACGTACTGGCTGGCGGCGGGAATCCTAGGCAACCTACTGCGGCTTTCCATCCCATTGACGTTCCACCTCGCGCGGTTGCTGACCATCCCGTTCGCGCTGTTCGCGCTGTGGGTGTTGGGTGGACGCTATTTCTCCGGTGCCAGCCGCCGGGCGGCGCTGGTGCTGATGGTATTTTCGGGCGGCATTTCCGGTTACCTGCTGCCGTTCTTTCGGCCGAGCCGCGAACTGCCGGGCCTGTACCAGCTGCCGCTTGATCTGTGGACCGCCGAGTCCAATGTTTTCCTCTCGGCCATGCACGCCGGCCACATGGTGGCGGCCTTTGGGATGATCGCCGGGATATTTGTGGCCTTTGAGCGCGCGGTGGCGACGCGGCAGTTCCGCTACAGCGTACTGGGCGGATCGATGACGCTTGCCCTGCTGTCGTTCCATCCGTTCCATGCGCCGTTGGTGGCGGGAGTCCTGGGCTGCTGGTGGTTGCTGCTGGCCGCGACCCAGCGTCGCGCCCGGCTGGATGTCATCGGCCACCTGCTGGTCGGCGCCGCCATCGCCGCACCCATCGTTGCCTACTACGCGGCGGCGGTGGCGGCCGACCCGCTGACAACCGGCCGCGCGGCGCGAAATCTGCAGCTGACCCCGGCCTGGTATTTGCTGGTGCCAAGCTTTGGGCTGTTGTTGGTGGGTGCTCTCATCGGGGGCAGACAACTGGCGCGCATGGGGCAGCTGCGCGAGCCGCGGTGGCTGCTCCTGGTGGCGTGGGTCGCGGCGCAGAGCATGCTGCTCTACGCGCCGTTCACTTTCCAGCGCCGTCTGGTGACCGGGCTCGTGCTCCCTCTGGCGCTGCTGACCGTGGCGGGCTGGCCGGCGGTGGCGGTCTGGCTGCGTCGGCGGTGGCCGCAGCTGTTCTCCGCACAGCGGAGTCTGCCGTTCCTGGCGCCGCTGGCGTTGCTGCTGCTGTTCGGGTTCAGCAATATGGTCAACCTCGCCAACGATCTGGGGCTGATGGTCCAGCGCCACCCGCTCGTGTTCTGGCCCAGGGAGGAACTGGCCGCTATCGGCGGCATTCGTTCGCGCACTGATGCCAACGCGGTGGTGCTCGCGCTGCCGGAGTCCAGCTACGTCATTGCCGGGCTGGCGGGCCGGACCGTGGTCCTGGGCCATGACGTGGAAACGCTGGACTATGAAGCCAAGCGCGTGGCTGCCGCCTGGTTCTTTCAACCGGGCAGTGCCGATGTTCGGCGAGCGTTGTTGGCAGACTGGGGCGTTACCCACGTGTACGGGAGCGCGCGCGATGGCGGCACTGCCATGCTAGACGCGCTACCGTTCCTGTCCTCTATTTATCGGAATGCGACCGCGGCCGTGTACCGGGTGCAGTAATGCATATGCCCGCATTTTTTCGCGCACCGCATCGCCTTGCTTGGGCGGTGGCCGTAGTCATCGGCGCATTGGCCTTGATTGCCGCCAACGGTTCGCTGCTGTACGGATTTCTCGCGACGCCGCCGGGCACGCGTTTTATCGGCGTGCGGACGCTCTTGCCCGCCGACCCGCCGGTCTACTACAGCTACCTGCGCCAGATCCAGGATGGCAGTTGGACGCTGCGCGACATTTTTACCGCCGAGCCCCAGCCGGTCGGCACATTGAACGTACTGTGGCTGACCCTTGGAACCGTTGGGCGGCTGCTTGCGCTTTCGCCGATCACGACCTTCCACGTCAGCCGCGTGCTGCTGGGTGTGGTGCTGCTGGTCGTGCTGTACCGCGGCATCGCGTGGTTCCTGGCTGACCGATGGGAACGCGTGGCCGCGTTCGCGCTCACCTTGTCGGGCGGCGTGGGCATCTGGCTGGTGCCGTTCCTGCCCCATGCCGAGTACCTTGACCGCGGGGCCGGCTACCGGTGGCCCGTGGATCTATGGCTGCCGTGGAGTTCGCCGATGTTAAGTTTAGGGTCGTCGCCGCACTTGGTAGCTTCGTGGGCGCTGCTCGTGGGCACTATCCTGCTGGTCGCCGGCGCCGCGGAGCAGCGGTCGTTCAAGGCCAGCTGGGCCGCGGGCATCGCCGCCGCGGTGCTGTTGAATTTTCATCCCTACCATTGGCCGACGTTGCTGGCAGTTCCCGTCGGCTGGCTGCTGTTGCGCTGGCGCAATGTTCACCGCATGCCGCTCGACGTCGCGCCGTACCTGCTGCCGCTGGTGCTCGCGGTCGGGGGGTCGCTTGCGTACCACGCGTGGCTGCTTTCCGTTGACCCGGTGTCGGCCGCGCGAGCGCTGCAGAACATCTCGCGCCTGCCGCCCCTGCCCTATGTCCTTGCCGGTTTGGGCGCGGTGGTGGTGCTGGCCGCATTCGGAGCGCGGACGTATTTTGCGCGGACCGAGACCAGTCGTTGGTGGATTGGCGCGTGGCTCGCCGCCGCCATGGTGCTCACACTCTTGCCCAGTCAATTCCAGGCGCGCTACCTGCAGGGGCTGCTGTTCCCGCTGGGAATCATTGCCGCCCCGGCCGCCGTTACCATGCTCCGCTGGGTCAAACGGCGCGGCGGGTGGCCGGGCGCGAGCGTCGCCATCGTTCTTGCCGCCGCCGTGCTGCTGGGTTCGCCGCTTGGCATTGCCGCCCGCGATCTGCAGTATTACCGGAAGTTCCCCGCGTCCTACTATTTTCCAAATGATTTTTTTACCGCGGCCGCCTGGGCGCGCGAACACATCCGGCCGGGGGAGGCGATCCTGGCCGCCCACGACAGCGGGATGTGGCTGGGCGCGTTCACGGCGAGAACAATGTATTTCGGCCACGGCGATGAGACCATCAACAGCGCGGCCAAGCGTCCGGTGGTGGAACAATTCTACGCCTCTTCCGACCCGGCCCTCCGGGCCGCGCTGCTCAAGCGAACGGGTGCGCGCTACGTTTGGTACGGATTCCTGGACCGCGCCGCTGCAGCCGTTCCGCCCGACGATGTCCCGGGCCTGGCTCCCGTGTTCGTAAATTCCGCCGGGACCATGTTTGGGGCCACCCCGTGAACGCGAACACAAAAAAACCGGCTCGCGCCGGTTTTTTCATTGCGTTGCCGCCGTGTTCACAGGTCGTCCAGGGGTATCGGTTCGCCAACGCGCGTGGTTTTGGTCACCCGCAGTTCCGAGGCGAGGTCAGGGGCGAGGAATAGCCCGCCGGAATCCACGGCCACCACCTGCAGCGCAAGTTTTTCCGTCGTTTGCGGCCGCCACAGCCAGGTGGTGGTTTCCACGACCGCAGACTGGGGCCAGTCCGTTACCGGCAGCACGCCGTTCCCGACGGGCTGCAGCGCTCCCCGAGGTTTGCCGTCAGAGATCAATTGCCAGTACAGCGGCGCTGGCTGCGCGCTGTTCACCGACCAGTACAGGACCAGCGGCAGCTGGCGTTCACGCGGCATCGGTCCGGGTGCTGGCGCTCCCGCGCGGTAGCCCAAAAAGCGCACGCCGCCGTCCAGGTCCTGCGGATCTCCGCGCACGTCCGCCGGGGTTCCCGGCAGGACGGTTGCCAGCGCAATGGTGCTGGAAGCGTTACGCTCCAAGAGCACGGTGGAGCCGGCCACCCCGATGACACCGAAATTTCCGACCGCAAGCTGGGCGCGAAGGTTGGCCGCGGCCGTCGGATAGTCGTTGTGGTACAGCCCATGAGCCCGGTACTGCAGGTGGTAGGTGAGGAATTCCTCCGTATCCAGCAGCACGAAGTCGATGTCGTTGGGTAGCGCGTAGGAGAGCGTGGAGAGTTGCTGGCGGCCGATGAACGCGTAGTTCAGGCTGGCGACCGTCGCGGTGCGGCCGGCCACCTGCGGCAGCAGCGGGTAGGCGGCGGCGACTCCCCTGGCCTGGGGTACGGCGGCCGCCAGTGTGCGCCGCGCCAGCGCCGACTCATTCTGCCAGCCCTGTCGGACTATCATCTTCAGCGTGCCGGGCAGCGGTCCGAGCGTCAGCCCGCCATAGACCACGGCGGCCGTTATCACCGCGACTGCCAGCCCGCCCTGGCGGCCGGCGACCGCCGCTAGTTTGCTGTCGGGGAGGCGGGGGATCGCCAGAATTGCCGCCAGCCACAGCCCGGGCAGGAACAGCGCGCTGTACTGGGTGCGTAGCACCAGGTCGCCGCCGCCGGGCGCCCCCAAAAACATCTGCAGCGCCGGCAGAGCCGCTAGCGCCAATGCGGCGGGGGAAAGCAGCGGCAGGAACGCGAACGGCAGCAGTAGGCCAGCGGCGGTGATGACGTTCTGCGGCCGCAGCAGCATGGCGAGCCATCGCCAAGGCTGCAGGAAGATGGTTTGCAGCATGGTGCGCGGCGTGTCGCCCAGCCACGCGTAGTAGGCAAAAAATTTGTAGCCGCCGCTTACCCCGGCCGTGCGGATGAGAGCGAGCGCTGCGGGCAACCAGACAACTGAAGCCACGCCGGGCAGCAGCACCCAGCGCCAAGGACGCCGTTGGAGCAACGCCAGTATTGCGAATCCGAACACCACCAGCGCGACATCCTCGCGGATGAGGAGGGCCGCCAAACACCAGCCGGAAAACGCCGGCAGTTTTTTTCTGGCAAAACTGTTCGCCGCCGCGAGCAGCACCGGCACGGAAAATGCGATGAAGTGGAATTCAAACAGCGCCAGGTTCTGGGTGAACGGCGACACCAGGTAGGCCAGGCCGGCGGCGAGTGCGCCCAGCGGCGGCAGGACGGTGCGGGAAAGGCGGTAGAGCGGCCACGCGCCCAGCGCCAGGGAGAACTGTAATAAAAAGACCAGGGTCAGCGGCGAGGGCAGCAGACGGTAGGGAAGCGTCAGCGCGGCCAGGGCCGGGCTGAAGTGGTCGCCCAGGTACGTTGGCGGGTGGATGGTGCTGCCGAACCAATCGCCGTCCGCGCTGCGGGCGATCACCTGCGTGAAGATGCCCAGGTCCATCGCGGTGTAGCGGAGGTTGGCGTACTTCCACTGCGCCGCGGCAAAGACTACCGCCAGCCAGAGCACGGCGGCGCCGGCCAGCAGGAATCCGGCGTGGGAGTCGCGGCATTTTCGCACCAGTGAGGGTGTTTCCATAGAGGGTGCGGATTCAGCTTACCGTGGATGGGGACAAAAAAATACCCCCGGTTCGTTCCGGGGGAGTGCGCAGGGAAAAGCTACCACGTCAGGTTGTTGAAGAAGAGGCACCACTCGCCGTTGGTGGACGTCGCGCAGCCAAAGGCGATGGTGATGAACTGCGCGATGGAGTAGGCCGCCAGGATGACCAGGACGCCGAACGCGCCGGTGGTGATGGTGGATTTGGCCTTGCGGATCCTTTCCTCGTCGCCGTTGGCCGTCATCCACATGAACCCCGCGTACACTACGTAGAGCAAAAATACGATGCCCAGCAGGGACATGAACCCTTTGATGACCAGCGCCGCGATGACGCGCGGGTCAGAGGGCGGGCCGAAGAACAGGTTGAACGGGGTATACTGGTTTTTTATCTCGCGCCACAGCGGCCCCTGCGACTCCCGGACATCGGGGGAAAGCTGGGCAAGTTTGACGGCGACGCGGTCAGTGAACGGCATACCCGGTAGGACAATGGTTG
>JAUSGZ010000052.1 GCA_030648715.1 bacterium
AACCCGCGGGAAATACGCGCTTTTGCGGTTTGTCGAGCGCCTGGTGTGCCGCCATGCCGACCTAGTCATCACCCCCAGCGTGTTTTTGAAAGCCATCGTGCACGGTTGGGGCGTGCCGGACGAAAAAATTTCCGTGGTCTATAACGCACCGAGTTTTCCGATCGTCGCGGGTGATAAGGCTCAGCTGCGCGCGCAGTTCAACATCGCTGCAAACGACACGCTGGTGGTCAGCGTCGGCCGTCCCGTGCCGTGGAAGGGGTTCGGGGCGCTCGGCCGCGCCGTGGCGGAGCTGTTGGTCGCTGGCCGGAATGTCCGGCTGGTGTGCATCGGCATCACCGACGAGGAGCTGCGGGCGATGATGGCGGATGCCGAGGCGCCCGCCCTCCCGCCGACCGAGCCCAGGATCGTGGGCATCGGTGTCGCCAACAGCACCCGAGTTTTTGACTGGCTCCGGGCAGCCGACGCGTTCGTGCTCAATACCGCCTACGAGGGGCTCTCGCACATCATCCTTGAGGCAATGTATGCCGGCGTGCCGGTCATCACGACCGCGGTCGGCGGCAACCGTGAATTGATCCGGGATGGGGAAACGGGTGTCCTGATCCCGTATAATGACGTTGAAAAGATCAAGCAGGCCGTCGCTCTGCTCGTGCGGGACCGTAACGCGTATGCGCCGCTGGCACGGCGAGCGCAGGAGGAGCTGAAGAAATTCTCACTGCCGGTCATGCTGCAGGCAACTGTTGAGCGGTTGGAACGCCTATGAAGATCCTGATGGTGAGCTTGGATAAGGGGTTGCTGGGCGGGGGACAGCTGGGCGACGTCGTTGCCCGTCACTGCGCGTACGGAGAGCAGCCCGGTGTCGAGCGGCTGGATATCGTCGTGCTGTCCGGTCGCGGTTACGCGCCGTTCGCGCTTTCCCCGAACGTGCAAGCGCATCCCACCAATTCTATTTCGCCATGGCTCTACTTGACCGACGGCATTCGGCTGGCGGAGGGGCTGTTTTCCCAGCGGCAGTATGATCTGGTGGTGACCCAGGACCCGTTCCTCACCGGGCTGATCGGCGCGCATATGAAGCGCCGCCATGCCAGTAAGCTGTTGGTGCATTTTCACGGTGATTTTTTCGATAACCGCCACTGGATGGCCGACGCCGTGGTGAACCGGTTCTTGCTTCCTTTTGCCAGATCCGTGGTGCGCCAGGCCGACGGTTTGCGCGCCGTCAGCCAGGGCATCGCTGACAAGCTGGTGCGGTTCGGCATTCCGCGCAACCGCATCCGCGTCATCCCCACGCCCGTGGACGCGAGTAAATTCCGTAGCGTCGCACCCGAGGCGGTGGCCCAGTTCCGGCGCGAACATGGGATCCCGAATGGCGCCAAGGTACTGCTGTCGGTCGGGCGCAATGACCCGGCCAAGGATTACCCAACGCTCTATGCGGCGGTGGCCGCCGTCTGCCGCCGCTACGGAGGCACCCTGCATTTGGTGCAGCTCGGTGCGGGCTTGACATCCGAGGATATCGCCGCCAAGATCGCGGCGCCGCCAGCACGCCTCACGGTCAGCGCCCGCGCCCGTCTGCCGCAGGACCAGTTGATCGCGGCCTACCATGCCGCCGACGTCTACGTTTCTTCCTCGCGGCACGAAAGTTTCGGCAAAGTGCTCATCGAGGCCAATGCCGCCGGCGTGCCGCTCGTCGCGACTGACACGACGGGGAGCAAGGAGATCGTGCGACCCGGCGTGAACGGGTACCTTGCGCCGGTTGGCAACCCCGAAGCGCTGGCGGAAAAGATCGCCCACTTGCTGGAACATCCGGACCTCGCGCGCGCGATCGGCGAGCGCGGCCAGGCTCTGGTGGCCGAGCGGTTCGACGGCGGCTCGAGTTTGCGGGCCGTCACCCAATTTTGGCGCGAGCTGACCGCACCAACGCCATGAACCTGCTGATGATCACGCGCAAGGTCGACCGCCGCGACTCCCACGCCGGCCATACCCACCGTTGGGTGCAGGCCTTGGCGCGGGAGGTCGCCCGTACGCACGGCAAAATGTCGGTGCTCTGCCTGCAGCAAGGCGACGTCAGCGGCCTGCCGGATAACGTTACCGTCCACTCGCTGGGAAAGGAGCGCGGGGTCTCCCGCTTCCACCGCTGGGTGCGTTTTCCGGCGACGGCCTGGCCATTGGTCGCCCGCAGCCATGCGGTGTTTTGCCATCAAAACCCGGAGTACGCGCTGGCGGTGTGGCCGATCGCCCGGTTGCTTGGGCGCCGGGTCGTTGCCTGGTACGTCCACGGCGCGGTGACCTGGAAGACGCGCCTGATGGCACGCCTGGTGGACGCGGTGCTGACGGCATCGCCGGAAAGCTTCCGCGTGCGTTCGCGCAAGGTGCAGGTGACCGGCCATGGCATTGACCTGGAAATGTTCACGCCGCAGCCACGCCAGCCGGACGGCCAATTCCGCATCGTGTCGGTCGGCCGCATCTCCCCGACCAAGGATTATGAAACGTTGATCCAAGCCGTCGCGGTACTGCGGCAGGCGGGGCTCGCGGGGGTGAGTTGTGAGATCGTCGGCGGCCCCGGATTGCCCCAGCATCAGGAGTATTTTGAAAGTTTGCGCACGATGATCGAACGGCTGGGATTGAAGGACGCAGTCCGGTTGAGCGGGCCCGTAGCCAATGAGCGCGTAGCTGCCCACTATCAGCACGCCGACGTCATGGTGAATTTGAGCGGCACAGGCAGCGTGGATAAGGCCGGGCTGGAGGCAATGGCGTGCGGGCTGCCGCTGGTGACTTCCAATGCCGCTTTCCGCACGCTGGTGCCATCCGACCTGCTGGTACCGCCGAACAATTCCCAGCTTTTGGCTGACGCGCTGCGCCGCGTGCAGGGGTGGGACGTGCCGCAGCGCCGCGCACTGGGAGAGCGTTTGCGCGCCGCGGTCGCGCGTGATCACAGCTTGCCGGCCTTGGCCGCGAAGATCGTTGCCGCGTGCCGCGGTGGAGGTGCATCCACGATATGACCATCGGGTTCTTCGGCACCTACAAGTTGGACTACCCGCGCCAGCGCATCCTGCGCAAGGGCCTGCAACAGCACGGCGTCGCGGTACTGGATTGCCATACGCGGGAACGCGGCGTGCGCAAGTGGCTTGCCTTGTGGCGCGGGAGCCGCGGGTTGCGCGGACGTATTGACCTTCTGCTGGTCGGTTTTCCCGGCCACACGGTGATGCCGTTGGCGTGGGTTATCGGCAAGCGTCTGGGCGTGCCGGTGGTGTTCGACGCCTTCACGTCCCAGTACCAGGCGCTGGTCGTTGCGCGGCGGCAGGTCAGGCCGTTGAGCCTCCGCGCCGCGTACTATTTTTTCCTTGATTGGTTGTCCTGCCGGCTGGCGCGCGTGGTGTTGATGGACACGGGGGCGCACGCCGATTACCTGGCGCGGATCACTCGCGTGCCGCGGAACCGTTTCGCGGTCGTGTTCGTCGGTTGCGACCTGCAGGATTTTCCGGCCGTTCCGGTACCGCCAAAGGCAGCCGGAAATTTCGCCGTGCATTTTCACGGCCATTATTCGCCGTTCCAGGGAGCCGATATTATCGTGCGCGCTGCGGCAATGCTCGCCGACCTGCCCGTACGCTTTACGCTGATCGGCCGGGGCCAGGAATATCCGCGCGTGGCGGCGTTGGCGAAGGAATTGAAACTCGCCAACGTGGAGTTCGTCAACGACGTCGATTACCCGACGCTGCGGGGATATTTGGAACGCGCCGACCTGTGTCTGGGTGTCTTTGGCCCCGGCGAGCGGCCCGTAATTCCCAATAAAATTTTTGAGGCCATGGCAGTCGGCAAACCGGTGCTGACCGCTCGTTTGCCCGGGATGGAAGAGCTTTTGACCGACCGTCAGGAAGTCGTGTTCTGCCGCGCTAATGATCCGGAGGACTTGGCTGCCAGCATTCGAAGGTTATTCGCGGATGCGCCGTTGCGAAATCGGCTCGGGGAGCAGGCCCGTCGTCTGGTGGCCGAGCGTTTAACTCCGCTAAGGATCGGCGCTACACTCCTGAGTGCGTTGCGGGAGCGCGGAATAGCGAACGCGTAAATACTATGTGGCCCTGGGTGCGACGACATCGGGTGTTGACCACCATCATAGCGGCGGCGTTGTTGCTGCGCATGGTGGGTATTGCTTACGGCTTGCCGTACGTGTTCGTCGGCGATGAGCCGGCGATGGTGCTGGGTGCGCTCAAAATGCTGCAGTTAAAGACTTTGCTTCCCGTGTTGCACCCGGAAGCGTTCCGCCCGCTCTACTATCCGCCATTGCTTCCGTACCTGGTTTTGGCGCCGTTGGGTGCGACCTTGGGCGCGGGCTATCTGTTCTCTGGCGCTGCCGACATTGCTACGTTCGTGCAGGGTATGGTGTTAGACCCGACGCTGATCTGGGTGACTGCCCGGGTGGTTGCCGCGCTGCTCGGCACGGTCACGGTGTACGCGACCTACCGCCTGGCGCGCGAATTTTTCGACCGCCGCGCCGGCTTGCTTTCCGCCGCGCTTTTGAGCGTTTCTTTCCTGCACGTGCAGCTGTCGCACTTCATCCGGCATTGGGTGGGGGCGACGCTGGCCGTTACGGTAGTCGCCATCTTTGCCGCCCGCATCGTGCGCGGAGGCAGCCGGCGCGATTACGTGCTTGCCGGCGTTGCCGCGGGGTTGGGATTTGGCGTCAGTTACATCCCGCTGCTCTCCCTGCTGTTGGTCTTCATTGCGCACTGGTTGAACCCGCAAGCGCGCCAAAAGTTCCTGCATCGCGGGTTGCTCATGTCGGTGGCCGCAGCGGGGGCGATCTCGGTCCTTTTCGTCGCCCTGCATCCGCAGGAATTTTGGCGCATCGCGTTCGGGGAAGATTCCGGCGCCGGTTTTGGCAAAAGCCTGTTCGGGCTGCTGGCGTCCTACGGCTTTCACCTGCGCAACTACTGGCAATTGGAACCGGCGCTGTTCATTTTGACGCTGCTGGGGCTGCCGTTCGTCTGGCGCTTTTCGCGCAAGGCGTTCACGCTGCTGACGGTGATGCCGCTGGCCTATTTGACGGTGCTGTATCTTATCTTCCACGACGAGGTGCGCTACCTGCTCATCATCCTGCCGTTGCTTTCCGTGGTCGCCGGATTCGGGTTGAGCGAATTGTACGGACGCGCCAGGGCGTTCGCGCAATCGAGCGCGCTGAGCCTGTTGGCGCTGGTGTTCGCATTCCCGTTGGCCATTAGCGGTAAGTACCTGTGGCTCCTGACCCAGCCGGACACGCGGCAACTGGCTGTCGCGTGGGTGCGCGGCAATATTCCTTCCGGCACACGGGTTATCACCGACGTGACGACCTTCCGTCTAACGCCGACCAAGGATTCCATCGCGCAGCAGCGCGAACTGGATCCTTCATCGCTGCGCCAGGAAGACCGCACGCTCCTGGAGGTTCGCGCCGAGCGTTACCCGCAACCTTCCTATGAAGTCCTGCCGCTGCATTTTCTGTCCCCGGGTATTGAGGCGGACTTGAGCGCCCCAGCGCTGGAACGCGCCGGATTTCGTTTCCTGGTGGTGGAAGACGCTGCGACGGTGCGTTTAGAAACGACAGCAATCATTGCTGCGGGTGCGCGCGTGGTGCAGCGATTCCCCGCGCAGTTGTCCGACGTCAACGGCAATTTCCTGCAGCCTATTTACACCATCTTTCCGGCCCGCAATCTTGGTCCGACCGTAACGGTCTTTGAGTTGCCCCTCTCATCGCTATGAAAATCGCCTACATCGCCAACATCCGGCTGCCGACCGAAAAAGCGCACGGCTACCAAATCATGCGCACCTGCGCGGCACTTGCGGCCCAAGGCGCGGAGGTGACGCTGGTGGTTCCGGCACGCCGTAATCCGTTAGGAAAAACCGACCCGTTCACGTACTACGGCATCGCGCAGCGCTTTCCCATTGTGCGTCTGCCGGTGGTTGACTTAGTTGGGGTCGCGCGGCGGCTGGTTGGCCCCCTGGGGTTTTGGATTGAGTCGTTCACCTTTGCCCGCGCAGTCAAGACATTTTTACGTGTTCATGCGGCGGATTGGGTGTACTCCCGCGATGAACTAATATTGAAAACACTTGGGCCCATCCACCGAATGGTAGCCGCCGAACTCCATGCGCTGCCGAATGCGAAACACTACACTCAACTCCTTCAGCGCCTTGATTGCATTATTGTAATCACCCGGGCGATTAAGGAGGGGCTGGAAAAGTGGGGTATTGTTGCGGAAAAAATTGTGGTTGCATCCGACGCAGTAGAGTTGGATGAATTTTCTCGCCTTCCCGAAAAAGCAGCAGCTCGGGCACAGCTCGGCTGGAATCCCCAACACAAAATCGCGCTGTACGCCGGGCATCCCTATCCCTGGAAAGGGGTGTTTCGGTTGGCGGAAGCGAGCCGGCTGCTACCCGAACCATGGCGGGTCGTGTTCGTTGGCGGACAGGGAAATTATCTTAAACCGTTGCAGAACAAGGTGATGGACGATCCATCGAAGCGTGCACAGGTAATCCCTCATCAGGAACGGAACAAGTTGCCGGCCTATTATGCAGCAGCTGATGTGCTCGTGGTGCCGAACTCCCCAGAAACCGACCGTTCTCGGCTTTATACTTCGCCGCTGAAATTATTCGAATATCTGGCGGCCGGTCGTCCGATTGTTGCATCCGATTTGCCGTCCATTCGGGAAGTTGTAAGCGAGCGAGAAGTAATTTTTGTAAATCCAAGCAGTTTTCAATCCATCGCCGATGGAATTCGCCACGCAGGCGAGGAGGACCAGTCCGCGCGCGTTGCGGCGGCAAAAAAACTCGCGGAGCGCTACACGTGGGACGGGCGGGCAACGACTATCCTTGCCGCCCTGAACGCATTGCCAAAAACGTGATTTTCTGGTAGGTTGTTTGGTTGTCTGAAGCTATGCGCATTTCTCTCGTCATCCCGGTCTTCAATGAGGCCGAATCTTTGCCTCCGCTGTGGGAAAAGATAACGGCGGCCTTGGCCGCCGCCGGCGAATTTGAAGCGATATTCATCAACGACGGCTCCACCGACGGGAGCCTTGAGGTCCTGCGGAAACTGGCAGCCGCCGACCGGCGCGTGAAGGTCGTAACCTTTCGTCGCAACTTCGGGCAAACCGCCGCGATTGCCGCCGGCGTGGACCGCGCGCGTGGCGAAGTTATCGTGCCGATGGACGCGGACCTGGAGAATGACCCAGCGGATATTCCGAAACTCATTGCGAAACTGGATGAAGGTTATGACATCGTGTCGGGCTGGCGGCAGGAGCGCTGGACGGAAAACCCCGTCACGCGCCGTCTGACGTCGCGCGCGGCCAACTGGCTCATCTCGCGGGTGTCCAAGGTCAACCTCCACGACTACGGCTGCACGATGAAGGCCTACCGCGCCGATATTATCAAGGGCGTGCGCCTGTACGGCGAAATGCACCGTTTCATCCCCGCCCTGGCAGGCTGGCAGGGCGCGCGCGTGGCGGAGCTGTCCGTTGCCTACCGGCCGCGGCAGTTCGGCGCGTCCAAGTATGGCATTTCGCGCATCCCGAAAGTCTTGCTGGACTTGGTAACCCTGAAGTTCCTCAATGACTATTCGGCCAAGCCGATGTACTTTTTCGGCAAGATCGGGTTTTGGTCGTTTGCCGTCGGCGTGCTGGCGGCAGCTAGTGCCGTCTACTTCAAGGCCACCGGCCAGAAAGATTTCGTGGAAACTCCGCTGCCGGTGCTGACCGCGCTGTTCGTGCTGGTCGGGGTGCTGCTCGTGCTCATCGGGCTGCTGGCGGAACTGGTGATGCGCATGCACCATGAGGCGCAGAATAAACCGATCTACGCGGTAAAAGAAGAGATTAATTTTTAGTGCTCCGTGCACAGTGCTCACTGCTCCGTGACGGTACGTTCGGCGGTACGGTGCACAGAGAACTGAGCACAGAGCACGAATTCTATGTGCGGCATTGCCGGCTACGTTGGCCAGGGTGACCAGTCCGTCCTGAAGCGAATGACCGACGTTATCGCCCATCGTGGGCCCGATGACGACGGTTTTTTTGTTGCCGAGGGCGTGGGCCTGGGGTTCCGCCGATTGTCCATCATTGACCTCGCTGGCGGCCATCAGCCAATGTTCAACGAGGACAAATCCGTTGCGGTCACCTTCAATGGCGAGATTTACAATTACCGCGAGCTGAAAACGGAGTTGCAGCGCGCCGGACACCATTTTGCAACGCAATCGGATACCGAGGCCATCGTGCACGGGTATGAGCAGTGGGGGAGCGAGGTGTTTTCAAAATTGAACGGGATGTTCGCCGTCGCGCTGTGGGATGGTAAGGCGAAACGAATAGTTCTGGCC
>JAUSGZ010000053.1 GCA_030648715.1 bacterium
TTCGACAGGATTCCACTACGTCTACGTTCTGCAAAGCCTCCAGGGCGGTGGGCGGTACCTTTCGTCATTGCGAGTGAAACGAAGCAATCTCGGTGTCAAACCAAAAACGAGATTGCCACGTCGTCCCTCGACTGGCTCGGGACTCCTCGCAATGACCACGATCACCACTTTTTCCGCGGTCTTAAAATAGTATCTTTTCAAAGTTGTCCTACTGGGTATGCGGCTGCGCTTTACTCTCAATACGGCTTTCCGGGGCTTGCGGGCCAACAAGTCGCGTTCCGCGCTGACCATTTTGGGTATCGTCATTGGCATCACCGCCATCATTTTGGTCATGTCGGTGGGCGAAGGCGCCGAGCAGCTCATCCTGGACCAGATCCGCGGCCTGGGGTCGCGCACCATCATCGTTGAGCCCGGCCGCCAGCCGAAAGGGCCGTCGGACTTCGTTGAGATCTTCACCGACTCGCTCAAGCCGCGCGATGTCGAGGCCATCCTGCAACCCGCGAACGTCCGAGGGGTCGGCAAGGTGTCGCCGGCGGTCGCGTTGGCCGCCACCATCTCCTATGGCACGGAAACCAAGCGCACGAACATGCGCGGCACGGACGAGCTCATCGCCGATATTCTGAACCTGTCGGTCGCCGAGGGCAGCTTTTTCACCGACGAGGATGTGCGCCGGCGCGCTAGCGTCGTGGTCATTGGCACCAAGGTCAAGGAGGAATTGTTCGGCGCGAGTGAGGTTGTGGGTCAGAAGGTCAAGATCAAGGGGCGCACGTTCCGCGTCATCGGCGTGCTTAAGGAAAAGGGCGCAGGGCTCATCGATGTCGACCAGATGGCGTTCGTGCCCTATACCACGGCGCAGGAGTACTTGCTGGGCATCAGTCACTTCCACGCCATTATGGTTCAGGCCGAAACCGAGGCCATGGTGCCGCGGGTCGCGCGCGACATCGAGCTGACGCTGCGCGAGGCCCACGGCATTACCGACCCGGACAAGGATGATTTCCACGTCACGACGCAAGCCGACGCGATGGCGTCCATCGGCATCGTGTCCACCATCCTGACGGTGCTGCTGACATCGGTGGCGGCGATCTCGCTGGTGGTGGGCGGCATCGGCATCATGAACATCATGCTGGTGGCCGTGACCGAGCGCACGCGCGAGATCGGGCTGCGCAAGGCCGTCGGCGCCACGGGCGGCGACATCATGCGGCAGTTCCTGTTCGAATCCATCCTGCTGACGGGTACGGGCGGCGTGGTCGGCATTGCGCTGGGGGCGCTGCTCTCCGGGATCGCGTCGCTGGTGCTGCGCTACGCCATGGGCTTGCAGTGGGGGTATGCGCTGCCGCTCTCGGCGGTATTGCTTGGCGTGGGTGTTTCTACGCTGGTGGGCGTGGTGTTTGGCTTATACCCGGCGTCGCAGGCCGCGCGCAAAAATCCCATTGAAGCGCTGCGCTACGAGTAGCCATAATTACGCCGTAAATTTTGCGCCGCCCTCCGTGGTGGTGCATTTTTTTAGTCACCATAAGCAGAAAATATTTTTTTAGGATTTTGGAAGGATTGATTTTTTTTAGGCCTGGTGGTAGTGTTCCCGCCAAGCCAGTTTATGGCTTCCTTTACCCCCGACACCGAGGGTAAACCGCCGGCGAACGCCGTTGCGGGTAATCTTTCCGTGTTACGGGAAGCCATCTGGAAGCGCCGGCCGGTGCTGGGTGAGATCATGGCCAAGCACGGGGCGCAGATCCTCCACGACTATGCGCAGGACTTTCTGGATGTCAATCCTGCGCCGCGCCTGGACGAGCGCAAGCCCGAATTGGTCGCGGTCGCGCGCGAGCTGATCGCCAAGCGCCTGGGCGATGAGGTCGCCGCTGGCGTCGCGCAGCAGCTGGCCCGCTTGCCGTTGGTTTCCACCACCGACCATCATGGCCCCATCGACCATCCCTTCTTCATCAACGCCAACATCATCTCCGCGCTGCCGTACGTGAACGCCACCATCCCGGAGCTCCGGTACCTGGTGGTTTTTTCATTTGCGTCGGTTTCGGTCAACAATGCCTCGGCCTATCCGCGGGGTATCGAGTTCCACGGCGGCGTCAACGGCTCAGGGAATTTTATCCGGCTGCCGATCCTGCCCGACCGCGTCAAGATGGGGGTCGTGTACGGCATGCGGCCGTTCACGCGCGAGGACCTGACCAAGGCGGAAGCCGAGCTGGTGAAGAAAGAGAAGAACGGCGAGATCGCCGACGGCCGCGGGCAAAAGATCCGCGCGCTGCTGGAAGCGTACTTCGCGACGCCGCAGGTACTTGGCGAACAAGACTTTGCCTCGCAGATCTCCGCCATCAACTACCGGCTGTGGCCGACATTTTTCACCCCGGCCGCCGGTGCTCCGCCGGCCAGCGGGCCAAAGGTTCCCGACCTGGTATACCTGGACATCGAGACCCTGGTGACGGAGCTGCTGTTACGCCACCATTTGAACAACCCTTCCTCGCTCCTGTACCAACTGCTGTTCACGCCCGACTACCAGCGACTGGCATTGGAGCTGTTCGACGGCATTCCCGGCGGATTCTCGCGCCAGGGGGATTGGGGATCCTTCTTCTTCTGGGCGGTGGACGAAAAATTACACCGCATGCGCATGCTACTGGACCATGGAACCCTGCGGACAAAAACCAGCCAGTACGTGTTGCCGTTCACGCCCGAGGACATTGCCGAAGCGTTGCGGCAAAAAAAGATCTTCCCCAGCATGCTGCTGTGCTACCTGACCGTCGCGCTGTACTACGGGTTCAAATGCCTGGGCGGGTTCTGCCAGGTGCACGACCTGACGTTGACTAAAGAGGCTTGGCGCAAACTCCTCGCAGTAGTTGGGAAGTCCGATGAAGCGGCGGCGTTGGTGCCCGTACAGACCAAGGAACTCGGCGGCGACGGCATGGTGCTGTCGTACCTCAAGACCGCGTCGGGGTCGCTGGTACCGGCGACCGGTATTGATATGGCGCTGGAGGAGTCGGATACGACGTTCTCCGTCTACGCGCGTTTGGCGCGCACCGTAACGCTTTCCGAGATGATGGAGCCGATGCTGCCGGAGATGTACACGGTGCTGTACCCAGTGGACCAGCGCGATCCAAAACTGTTGACCGTGACGCCGGAGCAGATCCTGCGCGCCAACGGGCTGCAAGGGAAATTGGAGCCGCACGTAAATTAAAAAAAGCCCCGCGGGGAGGGCGGGGGAAGGGCGTCGGCCATTGCGGGCGGACGTTATTTCGGTTTTGCAGGCGTGGCCGCGCGTTGCGTGAGCGGATCCTTTAATGGCTGGCCGCAGAAGCGGCAAGTAGTGAGCGGGCGGGTTTCGCGCTGTTGCCCGCAGCATTCGCAAGCGTCCAGCGACCGGTCGTTGTCCTTTTCGCAGTGGACGCAAAAGACGGGCAGCGGCGTGCCGCATTGGGTACAGTACAGGTCCTCGGGGGAGTTTTCTTCACGGCAGTGGGTGCAAATGATCCCTTGCACGTCGGCCTCCTTGGAAAAGGGCGATGAGTTTAGGACGGTCGGGGAAACCCTAGCATCGCTCTTTCTCGCGGGACAAATCGCGGGAAACGAAAAAACGGCCCAAGGGCCGTTTACCGGCGGCGGATAGGGTGTTATGCTGTTTTCGGACGCGGCGCGTCGCGGTGCATCGTTTTGATGCAGTTGACGCACAGCCGGCGGCGTCCGCCGGGCAACCGGCGCCACTGCAGGTTGATCTGCTGGTGCCGGACGGTCGCGATGTTGGAGTGGCTGCGGGAATTGCCGCGCAGGGCGCGCCGGCCGCAGGAATCACAAACTTTTGCCATAGCATGCAAATTACCGTGGCCTTGAGCGTAGCACACCGGGCGCGCTCTGGCAAGCGAGAGCACTATGCCTGAACTGGAACGGGTATTTTTCCTTCTGGCGGTCGCCGTTTTCGCGATCGTCCACGAGTACTGTCATGGCTGGATGGCCGATCGTTTGGGCGACCCAACCGCCCGGCTGGCTGGCCGACTGACACTCAACCCGCTGCCGCACATCGATCCCATTGGTACGCTGCTGCTCCCGCTGCTGCTTTTGGCGTTGCCGGGCAACAGCGTGCTGTTCGCGTACGCCAAGCCCGTACCGGTCAATCCGTATAATTTGCGCAATCCGAAACGCGACGGCGGTGTAGTGGCGCTGGCCGGGCCGTTATCCAACCTGCTGCTGGCCATGGTCCTCGGGGTGGTCGTGCAGTTCGCCCCACCGTCGTCGTTCACCGACCTGTTATCCATCGCGGTGTTCGCCAACGTACTGCTGGCGGTGTTCAACCTGGTGCCGATTCCCCCGCTGGACGGCTCCAAAGTACTGTTCTCGCTTTTGCCCGATCGGCTGCATAACGTTGAGGTATTTTTACAGGCCTATGGCTTGTGGCTGTTGCTCCCACTCATCTTCGTTGCGGGGCCGTTACTGTCCCCCGTGCTGCGGTTCGTCTACGCGCTGCTCGTGGGAGCTTATTGGTAGGACGTTGCTTCGCCTGACTTGACGGGAGCCGCGTTCCCCGATATACTCGTTTCATTCTGTTGCCCTGTCCTTCGGGCAGGGTTAATCTTTCGGTACGCCGCTTCGCACCCGTAACCTCATGCCCACCATCAGCCAACTCCTCCACAAAAGCCGCAAGCAGCAGCGGAGCAAAGCGAAAACGCCGGCCTTGCAGTCGGTCAATAACACCTTGCGCCGCCGCCGCTACGAGCTGCCGGGAGGTTCGCCGTTCAAGCGCGGCGTGTGTCTAAAGGTCACCACGACCACCCCGAAGAAGCCGAACTCCGCCTTGCGGAAGATCGCTCGTGTTCGGCTGTCCAACGGTTTGGAAGTGACCGCCTACATCCCCGGCGAGGGCCACAATTTGCAGGAACACTCCATTGTGTTGGTGCGCGGCGGCCGCGTCAAAGACTTGCCCGGCGTGCGCTAGCATATCGTCCGCGGCGTGTACGACACCGCCGGCGTGGAAGGCCGCAAGCAGAGCCGCTCGATGTACGGCGTGAAGAAGACGCAGGCGAAAGCCGCTTAACCGGAAGTTTTTGGTATGCGCGGAAAATCCCCGAAACGGAAGATGGCGCCGGATGCCAAGTACGGCAGCGCGACGGTCACAAAGTTCATCAACTACATCATGCGCAAGGGCAAGAAGTCCATTGCCCGGTCCATTCTCTACCAGAGTTTTGAGGACATCGCAGAAAAAACCAAGCACGATCCGCGCGAGGTGTTCGACGCGGCCGTGCGCAACGTCGGCCCCGAGGTTGAGGTGCGCTCACGCCGGGTCGGCGGCGCCAACTACCAGATCCCCACACCCGTCTCCCCTGAGCGCCGGCAGGCGCTGGCGTTCCGCTGGATCCTGGCGGCCGCCCACACCCGCAAGGGCCAGCCGATGTGGCAGAAGTTGTCCGCTGAGCTGACCGATGCCGCCAACAAGGTCGGCTCCGCTTTCAAGAAGCGCGAGGATGTCTACCGGATGGCCGAAGCCAACCGCGCGTTCGCGCACTTTGCCCGCTTCAACCGCCGGAAGTAACACTGTAGCCGAATGCCCCGCTCCTATCCGATCGAGCGCGTCCGCAATATCGGGATCATCGCTCACATTGACGCCGGTAAGACCACGGTCACCGAGCGCATTTTGTTTTACACGGGAAAGAAGCACAAGATCGGCGAGGTTCACGAGGGCGACACCACTACCGACTGGATGGAGCAGGAGCGCGAGCGCGGTATCACCATCACGGCGGCGGCAGTGACCTGCTTTTGGCCGCGGCCGGACGAAATTTCGACATTTCGAAATATCGACATATCGAAATCTCAAAAAATCGAGACCTGTCAGATCAACATCATCGACACCCCCGGCCACATCGACTTTACCGCCGAGGTGCAGCGCAGTCTGCGGGTGCTGGACGGCGGGGTGGTCGTCTTCGACGGCGTGGCGGGCGTGGAGCCGCAGTCCGAGACCGTCTATCACCAGGCCGAAAAGTTCAAAGTCCCCTTGGTCGCGTTCGTCAATAAGCTCGACCGCATGGGGGCGGATTTCTTCGCGGACCTGGCCTCCATCCACGAGCGGCTGACCGAAGCGGCCCACCCGATGCAGCTCCCCATCGGTGCGGAGGAAAAATTCCTGGGCGTCGTGAACCTGCTGGATCGGACCGCCCTCATCTGGAAGGACGACATGGGCAAGGATATGGAAGTTATCGCCATTCCCGAGGACCTCAAGGCGACCGCCGAGAAGTGGCGCGCCAAGCTGGTGGAAGCCATCGTCGAGCACGATGAAAAATTGATGAACCGCTATCTCGCGGGTGACGAGCCGTCCGTGGAGGAGCTCAAGCCCGTGCTGCGCAAGGCCGTCATTGCCTCCAAGATCCTGCCGGTATTCTGCGGTTCGGCGCTCAAGAACAAGGGCGTGCAGCTGCTGCTGGACGCCGTGGTCGAGTACCTGCCGTCCCCGCTGGATGTTCCGTCCATCCAGGGCCACGACCTCAACGACAAGAACAAGCCCTTGGAGCGCCACGCCTCGGATACGGAACCGTTCTCGGCGCTGGCATTCAAGATCGCCGCTGATCCGTTCGTGGGCAAACTGTGCTTTTTCCGCGTCTACTCCGGTTCCATCAAGGCGGGCTCCTACGTGCTGAACGCGACCACCGGCAACCAGGAGCGCGTCGGCAGGATCGTCCGGCTGCACGCCAACCAGCGCGAAGACGTGACCGAGGTTTTTGCCGGGGAGATCGCCGCCATTGTCGGGCTGAAGAATACCTTTACCGGCCACACCCTGTGCGATCCCAGCAGCCCGCTCCTGTTGGAATCCATCAGCTTCCCCGACCCGGTCATTGCCCAGGCGATCGAACCCAAGACCAAGGCCGACCAGGAGAAGATGGGCGTGGCGTTGCAGAAACTCTCGGAAGAAGACCCGACGTTCAAGGTGCACACCGACGAGGAAACGATGCAAACCATCATTGAGGGGATGGGCGAGTTGCACCTGGAGATCATCGTCGACCGGATGAAGCGCGAGTTCAAGGTGGAAGCGACCGTCGGCAAGCCACAGGTTGCCTACAAGGAAACCATTCTGGCCAGCGCCGAAGCGGAAGGCAAGTATATCCGGCAGTCCGGCGGCCGCGGCCAGTATGGCCACTGCTGGCTACGGGTGGAGCCGCGCCCGCGGGGCGGCGAATTCGAATTTTTGGACGAGATCAAGGGTGGTTTGATCCCGCGCGAATTTTTGCCCGCCATTGAGAAGGGCGTTACCGAGGCCATGACCCGGGGGGTCATCGCCGGCTACCCGGTGGTGGATGTGGCGGCCGCTGTTTTTGACGGTTCCTATCACGACGTTGACTCGTCGGAAGCGGCCTTCAAGATCGCCGGCAGCATGGCGTTCCAGGCCGCCGTCCGCAAGGCCAACCCGGTCATCCTCGAGCCCATCATGAAGATCCAGGTCATCACGCCGGAACAGTTCATGGGCGAGGTCATCGGCAACCTCAACAGCAAGCGCACCAAGATCACCGAAATGCGCGACCGCGGCAAGACCAAGGTGGTGGACGGCGAAGTACCGCTGGCCGAGATGTTCGGCTACGCCACCGAGCTGCGTTCGCTGACCCAGGGCCGCGCCGCTTCCACGATGGAGTTCCACGAATATCAGCCCGTCCCGCGCCATGTCGCCGAAAAACTCATCGGCGAGTATGACACCGAGCGCGCCAAGGGCCGCTAAGCTGCCTATGACCACAGGTTTGGAAAAGATCATCGCGTTCATCAAGCGCACCGGCGACCGTTGCATCGTGCTGGACCACGAGGGCAACCCCGCCTACGTGATCCTGCCGCTCAACGAGTACGAGCGCATGGCAGAGCGGCGTCCCGCGACCGCGTCCGTCGATCTGGCCGCCGATATTTCCCGCGATGCCGGATCCCGCGGCAGTGGAACGCCTCAACCATGGGGCGCGGAAGAGCCGTCCGCGGCCGGGCCGGAGGCAACTGCCGCAGAAAACGCATCGGACCAATATTTTTTCGAACCCATTGAGTAACCCAGCAAAAAAATCGTGTGGATAGGATGTGCGGAGCGTCGATTTGACATTTTGGCCCATTCTCTCTATAATTGGGGAACGTAAAAAATAGCTTGATTTAAATTAATTAACCCGCGCGTCCGGCCACCCGCGCCTCGCGGTTGGCTGCGCCGTAAGGAGTCTCCCATGACCGGTAAATTTGAACGCACGAAGCCGCACTTGAATGTCGGCACCATCGGCCACGTCGACCACGGTAAGACCACGTTGACGGCGGCGCTTTTGACGTATTTGAATAAAAAAGGCCTCAAGGCCCAGCAGAAGTCGGTCGATCAGATCGACAACGCGCCGGAAGAGAAGGCGCGCGGTATCACCATCAATACTTCGCACGTCGAGTACGAATCCGAGAAGCGCCACTACGCGCACATCGACTGTCCCGGGCACGCCGACTACGTCAAGAACATGGTGACGGGTGCGGCCCAAATGGACGGCGCCATCCTGGTGGTGGCGGCGACTGACGGGCCGATGCCGCAGACTCGCGAGCACATCCTTCTGGCCCGCCAGGTAGGCGTGCCGTACATTGTCGTGTTCATCAACAAAGTCGATCAGGTCAAGGATAAGGAGCTGGTGGATCTGGTGGAGGAAGAGGTCCGCGAACTGCTCAAGAAGTACGAATTCCCCGGCGATACCATCCCGGTCATCCGCGGTTCGGCCCTCAAGGTTTTGGAGAACCCCGGCGATGCCGAGTGGTCCAAGCCGATGGACGATTTGATCAACGCGCTGGATACCTACATTCCGGAGCCGGTGCGCCAGAAAGACAAGCCGTTCCTGATGCCGATCGAGGACATCTTCTCCATCGAAGGCCGCGGCACCGTGGTGACCGGTCGCATCGAGCGCGGGATGATCAAGCTGAACGACGAAGTCGAGCTGGTCGGTATCCGCGACACGAAGAAGACCACCGTTACCGGCATTGAAATGTTCAACAAGTCGCTGGACCAGGGCGAGGCGGGCGACAACGCCGGCATCCTGTTGCGCGGCATCAAGAAAGAGGAAGTCGACCGCGGCATGGTGCTCGCCAAGAGCGGCAGCATCACCCCGCACACGGAGTTTGAGGGCCAGACGTATATTTTGACGAAAGAGGAAGGCGGCCGCCATAAGCCGTTCTTCAAGGGCTACAAGCCGCAGTTCTTCATCGGTACCGCGGACGTGACGGGCGAGATCGAGTTGCCGGAAGGCACGGAAATGGTCATGCCGGGCGACACCGTGAAGATCAAGATCAAGCTGATCGGGCCGATCGCGCTGGAAGAGAAGCAGCGGTTTGCCATCCGTGAAGGCGGCCACACCGTGGGTGCGGGCGCCGTCATCAAGATCATCAAGTAACGCCATTCGTCGGCACGATCTTTCCCATGACCGCAGTCGCAGCGCGCACAAAGACGGTGGCGGCCGCACCGGCCGCTCCGGAACAGGAGGAGAGCCGTCAGCGGATCCGCATCAAGATCCGCGCGTACGACCACAAGATCGCGGACCAGTCGCTGCGCACCATCATCGAGACGGCGACCCGCAGCGGGGCCAAGGTCATCGGTCCGGTGCCGCTGCCGACCGAAAAGAAGAAGTATACCGTCAACCGTTCGACATTCGTCCACAAGAACAGCCGCGACCAGTACGAGATGCGTATCCATAAGCGGCTGCTGGATATCCTGGACCCGACCGCCAAGACCGTTGACGCCCTGACCAACCTGAGTTTGCCCGCGGGCGTCGACATTGAAATCAAGATGTAAGCTCGCTCCGCCGTCCGCACCCGCGGCGGCGGAGCCCAGCCCCTCCGGAAAGCGCCGGATGCGGCCCCACACCTTTGGTGGAAGCGATTCAACCAAAGATGCGGGGCATCCCCGGTCCCGAACGGCGAGGCGCATGGAGCACTGACAACCCGACCCAACAGCCCGACCGACAATCTGCCAAAAGCTCTTGGAGCTGGCTCATTGTTGAGGCAGTTTTTGTTTATCCGCAGTATGAAGTTCATCCTCGGCCGAAAATCGGAAATGACCCAGCGCTACCGCCCCGACGGCAGCGCGATTGTGGTGACCAAAGTGGTCGCTGAACCGTGCGTGGTGGCGCAGATCAAATCGGCCGGTCGCGACGGATACACGGCCGTCCAGCTGGGCAGCGGCAAGCGGAAGCGCGTTGCCAAGCCCCAGGCCGGCCATCTCAAGGGTATTGGTCCCCTTGCCGTGCTGCGCGAGTTCCGTCTGACGCCCGAGGAGGTAAAGTCCTTGGCGGTGGGCGACCGTATTACGGTGGAAACCTTTGTCCCCGGCGATGTCGTGAAAGTGACGGGGTGGTCAAAGGGCCGTGGTTTCCAGGGGGTCGTGAAGCGCCACGGGTTCAAAGGTTCGCCGAAAACCCACGGTCATAAGGATCAGCTGCGCATGCCTGGTTCGAGTGGCGCGGGCGGTGTGCAGCGGGTGCGACCCGGCAAGCGCATGCCAGGCCGCATGGGGAACGATCAGATCACGGTCGCTAATTTGGAGATCATCGCGGTGGATGCCCCGGAGCATACCTTGTACGTGCAAGGTGCGGTCCCGGGCAGCCGTAACGGGTTGCTCCTGATCCAGGGGAAGGGCGACCTCACGACCGCCAAAGCGGTCGCGCCGGTTGCTCCGGCAACAGTCCCCGTCACGCCGGCAGAACCCGCAGCGCCAGCGGTACCAGCCGTCACCCAGTAAGTATGAAAGTGAAGGTCTACAACGCCAGCGGTCAGACGGTCGGCGAGCGCGAGCTCCCCGCCGCGTTGTTCGGCGTACCCGTGAAACCGGGGTTGCTGCAGCTGGCAGTCGTCGCCCAGCAGGCCAATGCCCGTCAAGTGCTGGCCCACACCAAGACGCGCGGCGAAGTGCGCGGCGGCGGCCGTAAGCCCTGGCGTCAGAAGGGGACCGGGCGCGCTCGCCACGGTTCCATCCGTTCGCCGATCTGGATCGGCGGCGGTATCACGTTCGGCCCGCGCTCGAACCGAAATTTTACATTGAAGATGAATCGCAAGGTGCGCCGTCAGGCGCTGCGCATGGCGCTGTCGTCCAAAGCTGAGGCCGTGTATTTAGTGGACGACATCAAACCATTGGGTGGCAAGACCAAGACTGCGTTCCAACTGTTGACCGCACTGAAACTCCGTCCCGGCAAGGCGGTCAAGCCGGCCGTCGCGGAGGCGAAAAAGAAAGCGGCGGCAGTTCCCGCCGCCAAATCCTGGCCGCGCGTGCTGGTGGTTTTACCCCCGAAATCCGACGACCAGGTGCTGGCGTTCCGCAACCTGCGCCGCGTGTCGGCGATCGCCGCTGACAGTTTGAATGTTGCCGACGTTCTGTCGCACCAAGTACTGATGCTGCCGCTCGCCGGCCTGGACCGGATGATGGAGGTGTACGGCGCCACAACCAAGTCCTAAATTTATGGGATTCTTCAAAGCTTTTAAAAAACAGGACGGGAAACCGGCGGCAGCGGCGGCGAAGCCCGCCACGGCGCCAGCGCATTCCGCCAAGGCCGGCAGCCGTGCGCCGTACCTTTCGGGGATCGTTCTCCGGCGGCTGGTGACCGAGAAGGCCGCCGCTGGCGCGGCGCGTTCGCAGTACGTGTTCGAGGTCGCCCCGGACGCCAACAAGATCACTATCAAGCGCGCGTTACAGCAGCGGTACGGCGCGGCTCCCGAAAAGGTGCGCGTCGTCAACGTCCGCGGCCGCGGGATGCGGTTCGGACGCACTCAGGGAAAAACCAAGGCATGGAAGAAGGCGATCGCCACATTCCCTGCCAGCGCCAAGATCGATGCGGAAAAGACCGCTGCCTAGCTTTTTTGCCTTTTCGTATGCCCGTGAAACAGTATCGCCCCACCAGCCCCGGCCGCCGGCTGTCGTCGGTTAGCACGTTCAGCGAGCTGACCACCGATCGGCCGCACAAGCCGCTGCTGTTCATCCGCAAAGAGCATTCCGGCCGCAATGCGGCGGGCAAGATCACCGTGCGCCATCGCGGGGGCGGCGCGAAGCGCTTCATCCGCATGGTGGATTTCCTCCAGAACCGTTTTGACATTCCCGCCGTGGTCAAGACCATCGAGTACGATCCGGGGCGGCGTGCGCGCATCGCCCTGGTGTACTACGCCGACGGTGTGAAGAGCTATCTGTTGGCACCCGACGGTTTGCAGGTCGGACAGAAGATCGTGACGTCCCGCGGCCGTGCCGACATCAAGGTCGGCAACCGCATGCCGCTGGAAATGGTGCCGCCAGGAACCCCGATCTGCAACGTCGAGCTTTTGCCCGGCAAGGGCGGCGAACTGGCCCGTGCGGCCGGAACGACCGTCAAGCTGCTGGCCATCGACGGGCCGTTCGCGCAGCTGGTCCTGCCGTCCAAAGAAGTGCGCCTGGTTGCCAAGCAGTGTTTGGCCACGGTCGGGCAGGTTTCCAACCCCGATGCCATGCACGTGCGTATCGGCAAGGCCGGCCGCAAGCGCCACATGGGCTGGCGTCCGACGGTGCGCGGCAAGGCGCAAAACCCGGTGGACCATCCCCATGGCGGCGGCGAAGGCAACCAGCCCATCGGTTTGAAAGCGCCGAAGACCAAATGGGGCAAGCTGGCCCTGGGGGTCAAGACCCGCAAGCCGAAGAAGTATTCCAACCGCCTGATCATCCAGCGCCGCAAGCTGGCTAAGTAAGCTTTCGATATTTCGATATCTCAACTATGGCACGATCGCTCAAAAAAGGCCCCTATATCAACCAGCGTTTGCTGGCGAAGCTCGCCAAGCGTAAACCGGGCGACCGCACGGTGGTGAAGACGTGGGATCGCGCTTGCACCATCACTCCTGCCATGGTAGGGTTCACGATCGGCGTGCATAACGGCCGTGCCCACGTGCCGGTGCAAGTCGTGGAAAACATGGTCGGCCACCGGTTGGGAGAGTTCGCGCAGACCCGCAAGTTCACGACGCACGGCGGCCGCATGGCCAAAGAGCAGCAAGTCGCCCAGCTTGCCAAGGAGGAAGCGGCTCGCAAGGCAGCCGTCGGCGCTCCCGCGCCGGCAGCAGGCGGCAAACCCGCCGGTAAATAATTCCAAGATATTCATCCGAACATTCACCTATGGCGACAGCGCAAAAAACGAAAGCCCCGAAGCCCGCCGCGTCCCCGCGGTTGGTGACGGCGTTTTTGCGCAACTGCCGGATGTCGCCGCGTAAGATGCGCGTCGTTGCCCAGACGGTCGTTCGCCAGCCCGCGGTTTCAGCCATCGACCGGCTGAAGATGCTGCGCAAGGCCCCATCCGTGCCGCTGGCCAAGCTCATCGCGTCGGCCGTGGCCAATGCTTCGCATAATTTTCAGATCGCAAAAGAAGACTTGGTGGTGCGCGAGATCCTGGTCAACCAGGGACCGACGCTGAAGCGTTGGCGGCCGCGCGCGTTCGGCCGGGCCGGCATGATCCGCAAGCGTTCCAGCCACATCACCGTGATCTTGGCCGAACGGCCGGGAGCGGTCCGCAAGCCGGCAGCCGCAGCGGTCAAGCCCGCTGAACCGATCAAGACCGTGACGCTGGATGAACTGAAGCGCGGCATGGGTTCCTCGGGCGGCGAGGCCGGCAAAGACGGCAAGCCGGGTGAATCCGGGCGTACGGGAGGGAAGGGTTTTACCCGAAAATTATTCAACCGCAAAGCTGGTTAATTCGATATGGGTCATAAGATCAATCCCATCGCGATCCGTATCGGCGTCATGATGCCGTGGAATTCGAAGTGGTTCGGTAAGCGCGACTACCCGGTGTTGTTGCGTCAGGACGTGCAGGTTCGCAAGTTTTTGGCGGTCAAACTCCGCGACGCCGGATTGGCGAGCGTGGAGATCGAACGCACGCCGGCGGCTTGGACCATCATCCTGCACGCCGCCAAGCCGGGTATGATCATCGGGCGCGGCGGTCAGGGCGTGGAGCAATTGAAGAAGGATATCCTGCAGCTCCTGCCGCCCAAGACCAATCTGACCATCAATATCCAAGAAGTGTCCAACGCCAACCAGTCGGCCGCGTTGGTGA
This sequence comes from bacterium, assembly GCA_030648715.1. Taxonomy (GTDB): domain Bacteria; phylum Patescibacteriota; class Patescibacteriia; order Buchananbacterales; family GWA2-38-13; genus VMFR01. Next base: position 14,016 of record JAUSGZ010000053.1, read on the forward strand.
TGCAGGCAATGATCACCGACCTCGAGAAGCGCCTGCCGTTCCGCCGGGTCATGAAGCAGGCCATCATGCGGGTCGAGCGGGCCGGCGCGCTGGGCTGCAAGGTGATGCTGTCGGGCCGCCTGAACGGCGCCGAGATCGCGCGCACCGAAAAATTGGTGTCCGGCAAGATGCCGTTGCATACGCTGCGCGCCAACATCGACTATTGCCGCGGCGCCGCGTTCACGACCTATGGCGCTATCGGGGTCAAGGTCTGGATCTACAAGGGTGAGAAATTCGCCAAGGAAGAGCGGCCGGCAGCCGCCGCGCCCGTTCCGGCCCGGGCTAACCCGCGCGGACGCTAGCGTTTGACCAACGACCCAGGAACGTATGTTAATGCCCAAGAAAGTCAAACACCGCAAGTGGCACAAGGGACGCCGGCGCCGCCGTCAAACGGCAACCGCCGGGACGACCTTGGGTTACGGGCATTTCGGTTTGCAGGCAATGACCGGCGCTTGGGTAACGTCGCGCCAGATCGAGGCGGCGCGCCGAGCGATGACGCGCGAGCTGAAGCGCGGCGGCAAGCTGTGGATCCGTATCTTCCCCGATAAGCCGGTGACGATGAAGGGTACACAGTCGACCATGGGTTCCGGCAAGGGAGCAGTCGACCACTACGTGGCGGTCGTCCGGCCGGGCATCGTCATGTTCGAACTGGACGGCGTCGAGGAGACTATCGCGCGGCAGGCGATGCTCTTGGCATCCCACAAGCTGCCGGTGCGCAGCCGATTCCTGACGCGTTTCAAATAGCCTATGAAGTTCGCTGCATTGGCCGGAAAAAATCGCGAAGAGCTCCAAACGATGCTGCAGGAGGAGCAGCGTCGCCTGGAGCAGCTGCGCGTGCAGGTTGCTGAAGGCATCCACAAGGACGTGCGCGAGGTGCGTGCTGCCCGCCGGGCCATTGCCCAGCTGGAGACCGCGTTGCGGAATCCTCCCGTCGTCAAGCCCGCGGCATCCGCGTCTGCCGCCGCAGCCAAGTAACTGATTGTTATGACCACCCCACAACCGATCCGCATTCGCCGATTTCAGGGCCAGGTGCTCTCGGCCAAGACCCCCAAAACACTGGTGGTCGAGGTGGCGCGTTCGGTGAAACACCCGAAGTACCACAAGATCTACACCACCCACCGCCGGTTCCACGTGCACGATCCGTTGGGCAAGTTCCGGGTCGGCGACACGGTCGAATTCGTCGCCTGCCGGCCGATCTCCCGCACCAAGCGCTGGCTGGCGGTATACCCGAAATCTTAAGTCCAGCGCGCAACATACTGCATTCCTATGGTCCAACATCGCACCATGATGACGCCCGCCGATAACACTGGAGCCCGCCGCATCCAGGTGATTCGGGTATTGGGCGGCTACAAGCGCCGCGTGGCGACGGTCGGCGACATCGTGACGGTGACCATCAAGGAAGCGGTGCCGCACGCCATGGTCAAGAAGGGCGAGGTCCATCACGGGGTGATCGTGCGGACGCGCAAGGAAGTGCGCCGGGCCGACGGCAGTTTCATCCGATTTGACGACAACGCCATTGTGCTGGTAGACAAGGAGACCAAGGAACCCAAGGGCACGCGCATCTTCGGCCCCGTGGCCCGCGAGCTGCGCAACCGCGGGTTTGCGAAGATCATTTCACTCGCGGAGGAAGTACTGTAGACGCTATGAAGATCAAGACCGGCGACAAAGTGATGGTCATCCGCGGCAAGGATCGCGGCAAGACCGGCAAAGTGCTGCAGGCGTTCCCGCGGCTTGGGGTGCTGTCCGTGGAAGGCATGAACTTGGCGGTCAAGCACCTGCGCCCGCGCCGTTCCGGCGAGCAGGGCCAGAAAGTGCAATTCCCCGCGCCGATGCCCGCCGCCAAGGTGATGCTGGTCTGTCCCCAGTGCGGCAAGCCGACGCGCGTGGGCGTGGCGGTACTCGAGAACGGCCGCCACGAGCGCCGCTGCCATCACTGTAAGGCAACCTTCCGCTAGACCCTATGGAAACCATGAAGAACAAATTCCAGCAGCAGATCTCCGCGGCGCTCCAGCAGCAGCTGGGGTACCGTAATGTCTGGCAGGTACCGCGCCTGCAGAAGGTCGTGGTCAATATCGGTTTGGGCCCCGGGCTCAAGGACCCCAAGTTCGTCGAGGCTGCGGCCAGCACGATGCGGCGCATCACCGGCCAGAAGCCGGTGGAAACGCAGTCTAAGCAGTCCATCTCCAACTTTAAGATCCGCCAGGGCCAGGTCATCGGGCTGAAGGCGACCCTGCGCGGCGAGCGGATGTTCAGTTTTTTACAAAAATTGGTGCACGTGACATTGCCGCGCGTGCGTGATTTTCGCGGGTTGGATCCCAAGGGTGTCGACCGTAACGGCAACCTCTCACTCGGTTTCAAAGAGAACCTGCCATTCCCGGAAATCTCCGCCGATGAGGTGGAGCGGCTGCATGGCGTCGAGGTGACGGTCGTCACCAGCGCTCGCAACCGTGATGAAGGGCTGGCCTTGCTGCGACAGCTGGGCTTCCCGTTCCGCAGCTAGCGTTCCCCCTATGGCCGTGAAAGCACAACGATTGAAATCCGCCCGTCCGTCCAAGTTTTCCACGCGCATCGTGCGGCGTTGCTGGCGGTGCGGCCGGCGCCGCGGCTACATGCGTGATTTCCAGATCTGCCGCATTTGCTTCCGCGAACTGGCGCTGAAAGGCGCGCTGCCCGGCGTCCGCAAGTCGTCCTGGTAATGTACCTGCTATGACCGATCCTATCGCCGACATGCTCACCCGTATCCGCAACGCCCTGGCCGTGGGTCACCGCCAGGTGGTGATGCCGTACTCCAAAATGAAACTGTCCATCGCCAAGGTGCTGGAGGAGCATGGGTACCTGGCGTCCGTGGCGGTCGCCCCGCATCCGCAGCAAGCCGCGCGCCAGCAGCTGACCCTGGGGTTGCGCTACCGCCAGCCGGGGGTCCCTGCCATTTCCAGCGTGAAGCGCATCAGCAAGCCGGGACGCCGTGTGTACGTTGCCAGTCAAGACCTGCCGCGCGTGCTCAACGACCTGGGTATCGCCGTGGTTTCCACGTCCGCCGGCCTGATGACCAACCGTGAGGCCCGCAAACGCCGGCTCGGTGGAGAATTGATCTGCGAAGTCTACTAAGATCTCGAAATATCGATATATCGAAATTGCTGTTATGTCCAGGATTGGCAAACAACCGATTCCCGTGCCCGCCGGCACCACCATCACCGTTGACGGTCCGATGGTGTCCGCGCAGGGGCCAAAGGGCAAGCTGACCACGCTGCTGCACCCGCTGGTCGGCGTGTCGGTCGTGGATGGCATCGTGTCGGTGAGCGTCAAGAATCCCGAGAACCACAAGCAGGCGGCGCTGTGGGGAGTGTTCCGCAGCCTGATCGCCAACATGGTGCGTGGCGTGACCGAGGGGTTCACCAAGCAACTGGAGATCTCGGGTATCGGATTCAAGGCGGCGATCTCCGGCAGCACGATGACGCTCCATGTCGGTTACTCGCACCCGGTCACGTACCAGGTACCGGCCGGGGTCGCCGTCACCGTGGATAAAAATATCATTACCGTGGCCGGCACCGACAAGCAGCAGATCGGCCAGGTGGCCGCCGAGATCCGCGACATTATGCCGCCGGAACCCTACAAGGGCAAGGGCATCAAGTACGTCGGCGAGGTCATCCGCCGTAAAGCCGGCAAGCAGGCGACCAAGACCGAGTAACTTTCGTATCCCTGAGTGCTATGGCAAATCGTGAAACCGCTACCCAGCAACGCCGAGAGCGCCGCGCCTTGCGCACGCGCGCCACGTTGTTTGGCACCGCTCAACGGCCGCGCTTGTCGGTCTTCCGCAGCCTGCGCTTCACCTACGCCCAGCTCATCGATGATGCGGCCGGGGTGACGCTGTGGGCGGGTTCCACCCAGGACATCAAGGGCGCGAAGGGCAAGACCGCGGCTGCCGAAAAGTTGGGTGCGCTGGCGGCTGACGGCGCTAAATTGAAAAAGATCGACGCGGTGATATTTGACCGCGGCGCGTACCGTTACCATGGCCGCGTCAAGGCCGTGGCCGAAGGCGCGCGTAAAGCCGGTTTGAAGTTTTAAGACTCTTGTATGCCGAGACCCAAGATGAACACCAAGGGGGGCGGGGGAGGGCGCCGGGGCGGCCGCGGTGGCGGTGCGCCGCAGCCTGAGACCGACTTTGCCCAGGAGATAATCGCCGTGGACCGCGTCACCCGCGTGATGGCGGGCGGCAAGCGCATGCGGTTCCGCGCGTGCGTTGCCATCGGCATGCCCCAGGGCCATCGCGTCGGCGTCGGCATTGCGAAGGGCGCGGACGTGACCGGCGCGGTGAACAAGGCCGTCACCCAGGCGCGCAAGCACCTGGTGGCCGTGCCGGTGTACCGCGAGAGCATCCCGTGTCCCGTCGAGGTCAAATATAAGGGCGCCCATATTTTGTTGAAACCCGCGCCGGCCGGCACCGGCGTGAAGGTGGGCGGCGCGGTGCGCACCATGCTGAAACTTGCGCAGGTGCAGAATGTCGTCGGCAAGAACCTGGGATCCAGCAACAAGATCAGCAACGTCCGCGCGACGCTGGAGGCGTTCCGCCGGCTCCAGCTGCTGCCACGGCCCGCAGAAACGGAGCTTTCGACCGAGACGTCGGTATAATCGCGTGTTAGGATAAGGATGATCGGTAGCACTTCTATGACCGTTGGATTGCACAATTTGCGTCGTTTCCCCAACTCGGTCCGCCCCCGCAAGCGGGTCGGCCGCGGCTTGGGATCCGGCCATGGCGCATTCTCCACGCGCGGCGTGAAGGGCCAGCGCGCCCGCACCGGCGGCGCCAAGGGCATCGCCCGCCGTTCGCTCAAGCACCTCATCATGCACCTGCCCAAGTTCAAGGGGCAGAAGCCCAGCGCGCCGAAGGAGCGGACCGTGACCACCGACCAGCTGGAGCGCAAGTTTCCCGCCGGCGCGACGGTTTCCGGCCGCACGCTGGTTGCCGCCCGTCTGGTGGACACCGACCGTCAGGGCATCAAGGTGCTGGCCGGCGGCAAGCCGATGACCAAGGCGTTGACCGTGCAGGCCGACGCGTTCTCCGCCGGCGCCAAGAAGATGATCGAAGCGGCCGGCGGAAAGGCGCAAGTCGCGCTGCCGGCGGTACGGACGGGGAAGAAAGGATAGAACGCCGCGGCGGCCGCGGAGGGAACCGCTAAATTGCCCGACCATGCTGCTCGACCCATTGCGGAAAATCTGGAAGTCCAAGGACCTGCGCAACAGCATCCTCTACGTGCTGGCGCTTTTGGTCGTTTTCCGGTTGGCCGCCCACATCCCGCTGCCGAACGTCGACGTCGGAGCGTTGCGCGATTTTTTCCAGCGCAACCAGCTGTTCGGTTTGCTCAACATCTTTTCCGGCGGCGCGATGGAGAATTTTTCCGTGGTCGCGCTGGGCGTCGGGCCGTACATCACCGCGTCCATCATCATCCAGCTGCTGACGATGATCATTCCGAAGATGGAGGCCTTGAGCAAGGAAGGGGAGCAGGGCCGCCATAAGCTCAACCAGTGGACGCGGCTCTTGACCGTGCCGCTGGCGGTGCTGTCGGGCTATGGGCTGATCGCGCTGCTCCAGCAGCAGCAGGCCGGGGGCGTGCGGCTGATCGGCGCGATGACCTCGCTGCAGCTGGCCGGCACCATTGTTACCTTGACGGCCGGTACCATTTTCCTCATGTGGCTGGGCGAGCTTATCTCCGAGAAGAAGGTCGGCAACGGCATCAGCCTGCTGATCTTTGCCGGTATCGTCACCAGCATCCCGACGGCCATCCAGCAGACCTTGTCCGTCTTTGATTCCTCGCAGCTGATCAGCGTGGTGACGTTCCTGGCCGTCGCGATCGTGGTGACCGCGGCGACCGTGTTCATTACCGAGGCCCAACGCAACGTGCCGGTGTCCTATGCCCGGCGGGTGCGCGGCATCAAGCTCTACGGCGGGGTCAACACGCACCTGCCGTTGCGCGTCAACCAGGCGGGCATGATCCCCATCATCTTCGCGATCTCTGTCGTGCTGTTCCCGCCGATGATCGCGCAATTCTTCATCCAGGCTGCGAACGCCACGGTTGCGCGGGCGGCCAACGCCGTCTACGGGTTTTTCAACTTGCAGGCCAACCCCTTGGGCTACGGCGTCATGTTCTTTCTCCTGGTGTTCGGGTTCACCTACTTCTATACGGAGGTCGTCTTCCATCCCGAGCAGGTGGCCGAGAACCTCCAGAAGCAGGGCGGGTTCATCCCGGGTATCCGGCCGGGCCGGCCGACCGCCGAGTACTTGGGGCAGGTGTCCAACCGCATTGTGCTGGCGGGTGCGCTGTTTTTAGCGCTCATCGCGGTTCTCCCCATTGCGCTGCAGTACTTCACCGGGCTGCAAACGCTCACCTTGTCGGGTTCCAGCTTGCTGATCGTGGTGTCGGTGGTCATTGAGACGACCAAGCAGATCGAGTCGCAGCTGACGATGCGCGACTACGAAGGGTGGTAGCGCGGCGCTCGCGTTTTTCGAGGACTCGCCGCCTCCAGGCGGTTTTTTCTCGTATGCTATACTGCACCTAGTATGGACCAGCAAGCGATCGTGCGAAGGCGGTGGATGGTTGTGGCTGGCGCCGCGGTGCTCGCGCTGGCCATCGTTTCACGCCTGGCGCTGCCGGCGTTGCGGCCGTTGCACCACGACGAGGGCGTTAACTACTGGTTTGCCCAGCGCATCGGCGAGAGCGGGCAGTTCCACTACGACCCGAACAATTACCACGGGCCGCTGTATTTCTTCGCGGTCTTTTTTTCATTCCTGGTGTTCGGCGTGTCGGATCTGTCGTTGCGGCTGCCGGCGATGCTTGCCGGGATCGCGTTAGTTGCGCTGCCGCTGGTGTGGTGGCGGCGCGAACCGCGCTTTGCGCTGCCGGCCGCGGTCCTCCTCCTGCTGTCGCCGTCCATGACCTACTACTCGCGGTATTCCATTCATGAATCAACGCTCGTGCTGTTTTCGTTGGCGGCCGTTATGCTGACCGTGACGCTGCTGCAGCGCCGCGACTTGGCGTTCCTGCCGATGCTGGCAGCGAGCGTGGCGCTGTCGGTGACCACCAAGGAAACCGCCGTCATAGTGCTCGCCGCCATGGGCCTCATCGCAGTGGTTCATTGGCGGCGCAGCATTGAGGCGTTGCGGCAGCCACGCAAGTGGGAATATATTAGTCTCGCCTCCGCGTTGCTGGTGCTCGTCTACGTCAGTCTGTTCTCCAGTTTTTTCCGTTACCTCCCGGGGCTGGCTGACTCGCTGCGCGGGTTTGCGCCTTGGCTGTCGCGGGGTTTTGAAGGCGCCGGCCATAACAAGCCATGGAGCTACTACCTGCTGCTGATCTCGCGTTTCGAGCTGCCGCTCCTGCTGTGGGCCGTCGTCGGGCTGCGGTATGCTTGGCGGGAGGTAGCGGGGCGCAGTTTGGCGCTTTGGACGCTGGTTACCCTTGCGGTCTACAGCGCCATTGACTACAAAACACCGTGGCTCGTCATCAATCTGGTCGCGCCGTTGGCACTGCTGGGCGCCTGGGGATGGGGGCACATGAAAAGTCGTAGGTTGCGCTGGGGCGGCGGTGTTGCCAGTATCGCGTACCTGGCGGTCTTCAGTCTGCAGTTCTCGTGGCTGCAGCCCTGGCAGGTCGGTAACCCCTACGCGTATGAGCACACCGACCGTTCCACCATGGCGGCGGCGCAGGCGCTGACGCAAACGCTCCCGCGCGCGCGGGTGCTGGTATGGACGGACGAATACTGGCCCATGCCGTTCTATCTGCGCCAGCACCAGGTGGAATATTTGTCCATCAAACAACCCCTCCCGTCGTTGGCGCGTTACGACTTCATCATTGTCGCGGCTAAAGGTGATGCGTGGAAAAGTTTGCCATCCGCCGCGTCCCGCCAGCCATTCCTGTTGCGGCCGGGGGTGGTCTTGCTGCTGGCGGATGTGCGAGGCCTGCAGTAGACAGTGGATATCTAGGCTGGCTTGCCATCAATGGGGTAGGGTATAGTAGAGGCGTACTATGGCAGTTCCCAAGCCGTTGCAGGTCCACATCCATCCGGCCGTTTCCATTGGGATCCTGCTGGGCGTCGCGGTGTACGTCATTGTCGCTATCGGCGTGCTGCCGGTATTGTTGGGGTTGTTCTCGGCGATGTTCGCGGTCGGCATCTCCGGCGTTCCCCTGGGCCGGCTGTAGCATGGGCCCAATCGTTTGCGAGGGTTTGTACCCTCGTTTTTGCTTGTCCGTTGCGCTTTTTCCAAAGATGCCGTACCATCTATGGTTGCACCTATGGCGAAACGGAAAACATTGAACCCCACCGGAGTTTCTCGCCCGCCGAGGATGGTTATTTTTGGCGTGCAGGGTTCAGGTAAGGGGACGCAGGCCGAACTGGTCGCCAAGCGCTACGGGGTGCGGCACGTCTCCACCGGGAACATTTTCCGGTCGGAGATCTCCAAGAGAACGGCGCTGGGCAGGCGGGCGATGCGGTTTTTGGCTTCCGGAAAACTCGTGCCCGACGCCGTGACCAATGCCATGGTCAACAAATACCTCAAGACCGCCGTGGTGCGCCGCCGCGGGTTCATTTTGGACGGCTATCCGCGCAACCGTAGCCAGCTGCGGGCGCTGGAGCGCCTGGGCGGGGTGACCCACGTCATTGAAATTGCGCTGCCGGACCGCGAAGCCGTGCGGCGCATCGGCGGACGCCTGAATTGCGCCTGCGGGGCCAGCTACCATGTGGACCATAACCCGCCGCGACGGCGCAACATTTGCGACCGGTGCGGCCACGCGCTGTTCGTGCGCGATGACGACCGGCCAGCGCCGGTGCGGCGGCGCATTCGCATCTACCACCGCGAAACCGCACCGCTGGTGTCCCACTATCGCCGCCAGGGCGTGCTGCTGCGCGTGGATGGTCGGCCGGCAATTTCAGTCGTTTTCCGCAGCGTGGTCGCCCGCCTGCGAAAAACACTCGGCGCGAAGGCACAAATATGATCACGAAGAAAACCCCCGAGGATATCGCGAGTCTGCGGGATGCCGGGCAACTGCTCGCCCGCGTGCTGGATGCGGTAGCGGCCGCGGCCAAGCCCGGCGTCACCACCCGCCAGCTGGACCAGCTCGCCGAACAGCTCATCTGCGAGGCCGGGGCAAAGCCGGCCTTTTTAGGTTATCGGCCGTCCCACGCCGGAACGCCGTTCCCCTGCACGCTGTGCGCTTCCGTCAACAACGAGGTGGTACACGCGCCGGCGTCCGACCGCGTGCTCAAGGAGGGCGACATCGTCGGGCTGGACCTTGGCTTGGCAACCAAGCCGCGCGACTGCTGGCTGTACGTGGATTCCGCGCGCACGGTGGGAATCGGCGTCATTAGCCGTACCGCTCGTCGGTTGCTCACCGCAACTGAAGAGGCGTTAGCGCTCGGCATTGCGGAGGTTGCGCCGGGCAAGCGTATTTCGGACATCAGCCGGGCAATTCAGCGCCGCGGGGAAGCGGCCGGCTACGCGAT
>JAUSGZ010000054.1 GCA_030648715.1 bacterium
ATGGCGGCGTGTTGCGCTCATCATGCCCTTGACCTTGTGCCACTCCTTGGCGGGTCCCTCCTGGCGGGGTTGGTCGTCCGCGCTCAGGAGCCGTTGCTGGCGGTGGGAGCGGCGACAAACCTGGCCGGAATGGTGCTGCTGTTGCGCCGGCTGTGGGGGATGCCGCAGTGGCAACGGCCGGCAGTTCGCCGTTTCTGCGCGGTCATCCCTCGGTCTTGGGCTCCCCTGGGGTACGCGGGCAGCGGGGCATTGGCGGTGGTCATTGCCACCGCGACCATCGGATGGCTGGGAGTTGCGGCTGCGCCAACGGAAAGTTTTGCGGTGCAACCCGCGTTCAACCAGTTGCCAGCACGTCGGGATGCGCAGGCCAACGTTGAGGTGACCGTCAGCCCGCAGCAGATGGACCAGTCCGGTGTGAGGTTTGCCGTCAATTTGGAAACTCACACCGTCGAACTGGACTACGATTTCGCGGCCATCAGCGCGCTGACCGTTGACGGCCGTATCCTTGCGGCGCTGCGCTGGGAAGGCGGTCGCGGCGGCCACCACCTGTCCGGCACCCTCGTGTTCCCGCCGTTGCCGCAAAACGCCCGTACCATGCTGTTGGAAATCAATGGCATCGGCGGCGCGATCCGCAGATTCGACTGGGCGGTCTCGCCATAAAGAGAATTCACAAGCGGCGGACAGGTGCTATACTAGAGCAGCCTGCCCGCCGCTTTCGGCATTCATCGTACCTATGCGACGCATTCTCATCGTCAATCCGAACCTCTACTCGTCGCGGGCAACCGTCATGAAGGGGCGGCACCGGCCGCCGCTGGATTTGGCCTATATTGCAGCGCTGCTGCGCAACGATTTCGAAGTACGGCTCGTGGATGCGCGCGTTGACGATCTTGATGTGCGACGGATGTACGCGGAGGTGGCGGCCTATTCTCCCGAGGTGCTTATCACGACGACCACCCCGGTGGACCGCTGGGAGTGTCCGCAGTCCTATTTGGAATCATTCTTCGCCTGGCTGAACGACATCGTCCGCCTGCCCGCTAAGCCCGCCATTATCGTCACGGGCACGCACGGCACGACGCAGCCCGACTGGCTGTTGCGCCGTTGTCCGCCCATCGATTTTTTGGTGCGCGGCGAGCCCGAGCGGACGACCGTTGCACTGGTGCGGGCGATTTCTTCCGGCGGTCATCCGTCCGCCATCGCCGGCGTGTCCTACCGCCAGGGGGAAAAGATCCTGCACAACCAGCCAGCTCGCCGCATCCTGGACCTGGACGCGCTGCCCTTGCCAGCCTACGACCTGCTCCCGATGGGCAAGTACCGCTACACATTCGGCGACATTCCGCAGCCGTTCTCCATCGTGCTCGCCACCCGCGGGTGTCCGTATCGCTGCACGTTCTGCTGTCGGGTGATGATGGAGAACGCCTACGTCACGCGCAAACCGCAGAACGTCTATGATGAGCTGAAGTACCTGCGCGAGCGGTTCGGCGTCCGCGGGGTCTTTTTTCAGGATTGGGAATTCACCATCAATAAGTTTTTCGTCAACGAGCTGATGGATCTGCTCCTTGCCAAGCCGTTGGGTATCACCTGGGGTTGCAACGCGCGCGCCAATGATTTCCAACAGCCCCAACTGTTCGAGAAAATGCAGCGTGTTGGCTTGGTGCGGGTGAACATCGGCTTTGAGTCCGGTTCCCCCGAGGTCCTGGAGGCGGTCAACAAGAAGATCACGGTCGACGACCTGGCGCGCGCGATTGCAGTGACTCGGCGGCTGAACTTGCATCTGGGAATGTATGCGTTGCTCAACGCACCGGGGGAAACGGCAAAAACCATCCGCGAAACCATGGCGTTTCTCAAGCGCCAGGGGATCAGCTCGATGAATTTCAACTTGGTCGTCCCGTACTTCGGCACTGCGGTGCACGAGCAGCTGCGCGCGCAACTCGGCCCCGAAGCGGCCGAACACCTGACCTGGGATACCATTGAGGAGTACGCCGGCCGTACCCGAACGCAGCTGCCGCCGTGGCTGGCGCGGCTCTACCAGCGCCACGCCAAGTACCGTCTCAATTTCGGAGCCGGCTACTGGTTGCGCCCCGCGGTGTGGGCCGCGGTTGGGAAAAAGACGGTTTCCCGGCTCCATCCGCACGGTGGAAAATAGCGCGGACTCTGACCGTCCTCCGTCGGGTGGTTTTTTGGTTTGGGCATTCCGGCGGTTTGTGGTATAATCATCACCGAGCATCAACGCGCGCGGGCGCGATTCTTATGGCCACAAAGAGCACGAAGAAGGCAGCAGCCACTGCAACGGGCGGAAAGGCCGTCCTTATCATTGAGGATGACGAATTTTTGGCGAAAATGATGGCCCGGATGCTGGAAGAGGCCGGACTGCGGTGCACGCTGGCGGGGAACGGCAAAGAAGGCCTGCGGAAAGCGCAGGCGGACGTCCCACAGCTCATCATTCTGGATATCATCCTGCCCGACCTGGATGGATTTTCCATTTTGAGCAAGCTGAAGGCGGCCGCAGCCACCAAAGCGGTCCCGGTTATTATCATTTCTAATCTTGGCCAGGAAGAAGACGTTCAGCAGGGTCTGCGGCTGGGCGCCAAGGACTACATCGTGAAGAGCGACCTTAGCTTGGATGCGGTGGTGGCTAAGGTGATGAAGCAACTGAAATAACATTTGACTGTTGACCTTTGACCATTGACCGCGTTGATGTTGGTCAAATCTCGCCGCTTGTCAAATGTTGCCGGTCAATGGTTAATGGTCAGTATGCACGTATCGGATGAACAATTGAAGGAGGTGCTGGTCTCGCGGCAGCTTTTGCCCGCGGGCCAGGTGAACGCCGCGTTCGCCAAGGCGGAGGCGCAGCATCTTCCCCTGCGCGACGTGCTTCTGAACGATGACCTGATAGCCGACGAGCACCTGGGCCGGATTTCCGCCGACCTGCTGGGGGTTCCGTTCATCAATCTCCGCAAGGTGCAAATACCCGAGGCGGTGCTGCGACTTATTCCGGAAGTGGTCGCCAAAAGCCGGCAGGTGATCGCGGTCAAGCGCGACGGCGAGGGGTTGACGGTCGCGATGGCGGACCCCGACGACATGGAGGCCGTGGCGCTGGTGCAGAAGGCGACCGGCGAGTTGGTGACGCCGGCCTTTGCCACGCCGCGCGACCTGGGCGGCGCGTTGTCGCGGTACCGGAAGGGCTTGCAAGAGGATTTTTCCGCGCTGCTGACGGCGGCCGCGTCGGAGGCGGAGGCCGCCGCCAAAGAGCAGGCGGCGGAGCAGGCGGAAGCGACGGTGGTGCGCATCGTCGAACAGCTGCTCGCGTATGCCTACGAGAACAAGGCCTCCGATCTGCACCTGGAACCGCAGCGCGACTCTCTGGTGGTGCGTTTCCGTATCGACGGCGTGCTGCACGAAGTCGTCGCCCTGCCGAAGGCCATCGAGCCGCAGATCGTTTCCCGCATCAAGGTGCTGTCCAAATTGCGCACCGACGAGCATGCTGCGGCCCAGGACGGCAAATTCCGTTTCAGCGTCCCCGAGGAACAGGTGGACGTTCGCGTCTCCATCCTGCCGGTGACCGCCGGCGAAAAAGTCGTGCTGCGGCTGTTGTCGTCAAAGCAGCGGCAATTCTCCCTGGAGGACCTGGGGTTCGGCGCCGGCGATATGAAAAAGGTGAAACAGGCGTTCAACAAACCGTACGGCATGATCCTGTCCACCGGCCCGACCGGCTGCGGTAAGACCACGACGCTCTACGCTATCCTGCAGATCCTCAACAGCCGCGAGATCAACATTTCTACGATCGAAGATCCCGTGGAGTACGAGATCGCAGGCGTCAACCAGATCCAGGTCAATTCCAAAACAAACCTGACGTTTGCGGCCGGGCTGCGCTCGATCCTGCGCCAGGACCCCGACGTCATCATGGTGGGGGAGATCCGGGACGAAGAGGCTGCCGGCATCGCCGTCAATGCCGCGATGACCGGTCACCTGGTGCTCTCGACGCTCCATACC
>JAUSGZ010000059.1 GCA_030648715.1 bacterium
CTTGCCGTTCATGTCGGCCTATCTCAATAACCACGCTTTTGGTGCACCGAGTATCCCCTATCACGAGGCCTATCAGATCATGGAGCAGCGTTACGGCTATGGTTTTTTGAATATTCCACATGCGCTGCTCTTGTTCATCCTCCACAAGCCCGAGCGATGGCTGTTCTGGTTCTTGGCAATCGTCGGAGTCGTTCTGCTGCGGCAAAGGCAAAAGATCGGCCGAGATGTTCGCAGCATCGGTATTTGGGCGCTGGGGCTAGCGATATCGTCGTTGTTCATCCCCTACGTTGAACAGTTGATTGCGCGGTCGTTACAGTTGATTCCCGTCGAGGTCGATTTGGTTCGAGGTATTCGGTATTTTGTTCCTATAATGCTGCTGTTTTGCCTTTGGCCGCTGGTCGAGCGCTCAAAGCAGTTCGAGACATCCCCAATATGGGTTCCTCGGTTTGGTATCGCCAGTGCCGGTTTTTTGCTGGTCTTGCTTTGGGTTGTTTTACACCCCCCAGTTCTTGCCTTGCGGGGGATGAATTGTTGGCTGCATGGTCGGTTGGTTTGTATGGAAAAAGACTGGCCTGCAGCCATCGATGCCTTGGGTGCGGTGCAGCGAAAAATTCCCCCGAATGCTACAATTCTTCCCGTAGCGCTTTCCTTAGAAATCCGGTATGTTGCCCTTCGGTCCGTGCTCTTTTCGGGCAAGGATGGGGGGTTATTGTCCTACGTCGACCATGATCGGTTGGCTGAATGGCACCGGCAGTTGGTTGTCATGGAAGAGGCGGCTGCCGAAGTACATTTGAATGATCGTCTTCGTCGATATGTCGAAGTAGGGAATAAACTTAAGGCGCAATATCTTTTGGTTGATTTCCCGGTGCAGCAATCAGACACCGCGATGATGGATGTGGAACTTCTGTGGCAGAATAGTGTCTATTCGTTGGTAAAACTTTGAGTGAACCGTTCGCAAGATAAAAGTAATACCCCAACATGGATAGTATTGCCATGGTAGCCATAGTGGCTGTTTCTGGACTTGCCGTCGGGAGTTTTTTGAACGTGCTGATTGCCCGGCTGCCTTTGGGTGAGCGCCTGACCGGGCGTTCGCGCTGCCCGCACTGTCGCGCCCAGATCGTGTGGTGGCAGAATATCCCGGTGTTTTCCTACCTCTTGCTGTTGGGGAAGTGTGCGCACTGCCGCCGCCGCATTTCCTGGCAGTACCCTGCCGTCGAGATCGCAACGGCGGGCCTTTTCCTGCTGGCCGCGCAGCCGCTGTTGAACCGTGGTGCGGACGCCGTGCTGACCGTCGCTCGGGATTGGATTTTTATTGCCGTGCTCCTGGTGGTATTCGCCATCGATTGGCGGCACTACGTGATCCTGGACAGCGTAACGTTGCCAGCCGCCGGTCTGGCTTTGGCATTCAACTTGTGGCTGGGGCAGCCATGGGAAGAACTTTTACTTGGTGGTATACTGGGAGCAGGGTTCTTTTTGGCGCAATATGTTATTTCCCGCGGCCGGTGGATCGGCGACGGCGACATCCGGCTTGGACTATTGTTGGGCCTGATGCTGGGATGGCCGGGAATGATCGTCGCCCTGCTGCTCTCCTACTTCGTGGGAGCAGCGGTCGGGGTCACGCTGTTGGCGATGGGCTTGAAACGGCTGGGAAGCAAACTCCCCCTCGGGACGTTCTTGGCGGCCGGGGGCATCACCGCGTTATTGTACGGGGAGCCCATCATCGCTTGGTACGTCCGACAAATTGGCTGGTAATTATTAAGTGTAGGTAGCGCTATGGCGGAAGTTCGTACTCCAACATCGGCTCCCGGTGCTCATGGGAAGCGTCGCTGGCCCTCCGGATTTACCCTGATGGAGGTGTGGGTCGGACTACTCATCACGGTGGTCATTGCCGGTGCCAGTATGGCGGCGTTCCGCGGACGCACGAAAGTGCAGTCGTTGCGGCGAGTCCGCGATGTGGTGACTGCCGATGCCCGTTCGGTGCGCCAGCTCGGGTTTTCAGGAAAGACCGCTTCCGTTTGCGTGGTCGGCCCCAGCGACATCAGCGTCTGCACGCCGAGCGGATCGTGCGCTGGCACGTGCACGCAAAAAGTGCCGAAGGGCGGTTTTGGTCTTCGCTTTCAGCGTTGTACCACCCCGCCATGTTCATACCAGGTATTTGCTGACGTGGACGGCGGTAACGACTACGACGCCGATGAAGTGCTGGCGAACGGCGTGAAGACCGTGGAATCGCCGATTCAGATCACTCCCTTGACGGTCAGTATGGTCGGGTGCGCCGATCAGAACGAAACGTGGAATTCGGTGGTGTTCGCACCTTACAGCGGTAGCGCCACATTACGCGGAGAACTCTCGAACTGCGGCGGCTACACCGGCGCCGCGCGGTTGCGCAACATCGTGACTTTCGGCCCGACCGTCAGCGGTTCGAGCGTGCAGATGATATTCAATACCGGCGGCGGCGGGATACAGGAGCACTAGCGCCATGGGCGCGGGATATTTTTTCCGCCAACGGGATGGCCAAAGTCTGGCAGAACTGACCGTGGCCGTCTTTATTATACTCATGGCGCTGACCTCGATCGCGACGCTGGTCACAATGTCGCTGCGCGGACAGCGTTCTTCCGAAGAAACGGCGGTTGCCAACAATTTGGCGCGTGAGGGTATCGAAGTGGCGCGGTGGCTGCGGGATAACGCCCTCCTGCGCGGCGCGTATGAGGCGGGCTGTTCCAGTTGCACGCCGCCGTCGTACACGACGCTGCCCTACCCTTTGCCGGAGCCTACTCCGCCCACCGCCGATCAGGACACCACCGTGGAGATGAATACGGTCGCGGGTACGTGGACGCTGAATTTCAACAGTGCCAATGGTAGTTTTTCCAATGTTGGCACCCAGTTGTGCCTCCAGAATAATATGTACTTCCAGCTGCAGGCAGGTTGCCCGGCGGGCACCGGCACCCGCTATCGCCGGCGGCTGGACCTTTCGCTCATCTGCATCCGCCCCGATACGAATGCGGAGTGTGTCACGACGACCGGCGCCAGTTGCCCGGGGAGTTGCGCTGCCCAGTATACTCAGTTTGCCGGCCACGTTGTCCGCGCCAGGGTCAATTACCCCGGACGGAGTTGTTCCGGCAGCACCAACGGTTGCGTTACCCTGGAGGATTACCTCTATGTTTGGAAGTAGGCGGCAGGCACCGCCGCAAGGGTTCACGCTGCTGGAAACCGTGGCGGCGCTCGGGATGTTCGTCATCGTCGTGGTGACCGTCGTGAACGCCTACTTGACGTACTCGCGAGCCCAACGGCTCGGCTCGCAGCGCCAAAAGATCATCACCGAAGCCAATTTGTTGCTGGACCAGATGGCGCGCGAGATCCGCACCTTGGAACTCGCGTACTGGGGAACCCTTGATTACAGCAATGATGCGGCGCCGGAAACGCTGTACTGGGTAGACGTGAATGCGGCCGAGGCCGGCAACCCGTATGCCAATACCAATATCTATCGCCAGGAGCACGAATTGGTGCTCTTCAACAACGGCGGCGATGAAACGAACACCAACGATACCTTGGTCGCGTACGTGTTTAACCGGCGCGATCCGATTACGACCGTTGACCTTTGCGCCAATGACGCTGGCACCATGCTATTCCCCGGCACGCTTGGGTTGTATCGTTTTACGCGCGCGGGAGCGGCTGCGACGGTATGTGAGCGCCTGTTCAACATTCCCGGCCTGAATGTGGTGGACGCCGGGTTCTTTCTCACGCAGCCGTTCCAGCCCTACCCGGATGATGTTGACCCGGCAACCGACATCCAAGCCGCGCTCGATGCCGACTGCGGGCCTGGGGCAGGCGCCAACTTCAACGGTTCCGTGTGCACCTGCACGGCCGCCAATCGGACCACGGCGTGTTTCTCATCCACCTGTACGACGACGACCGGAGGCCAGTGTGCGTTCGGGCCGAATGCGCAGCCTGCCGTCACGGTGTTTTTTACGGTTCAGGATGCCAATAATCCCGGCACGCGGCTGACGTTCCAAAGTACGGTGGTCCAGCGGCTGTATAAGCGATAGCATCAGTACCGGTAACCCAAGTCCCATGTTCCAAGTTTTCCCCCTGCAGGGGATCACCCGTAGGGTGACCTGTTCCCTGAAGTCCCGCCGCGGTTCCGAGCTGCTGCTCACGCTCTTGATCACCACGGCAGCATTGGCTGCGGCGTTGAATCTGGCGATCGCCGTTCTGGCGGGGTTGGGCGGTGCGACGCTGAGCGCTTCGTCGCAGCGCCTGTACTACGTGGCGGAGAGCGGGGTGGAACGAGCGCTCTATCGTACCCGCAAGCTCCGTATCCTGCCGCCGGAGCTTGGGATGGGGGTCGGGACGAATTGCGATTGCGGCGGGTCATGTCCGGCGATCGCGGGCTGCGAGGTGACCGATGTCTACCCGACTGCGCCAACCTTGACCTTCATGCCGCTTGAGCAGGACCAGTCGGTGCAGATCGACCTGTTCGATACGCAAACCACCTTGCCGGGACGGTGCGCCGCGGATACGGTGTCGGGCAGCTTGAGTACCGCCGCCTGCGTGGATGAATTGGAGATCAATTGTCGCGATGCAAGTGCTACCAATCCGCAGGGGTCAGTGGTGGTCACCGTGACCAAGGTGGGGGATTCCAACGTGTGGGGCGGCATGCAGGGCACGACGCTGCAGCAGGTCTACGCCTGCCCATTGAACAGCACGAGTTTGAACTCTCTCTCGGGCTTAAGCACGGGTGCCAGCTATGTCGTGAAATTGCGCGCGATCGGTTCGGACGTCAATATCAGCGCTTTCCGCGCGCGGAACAACAACGTGTCCCAGCCGGTCGCATCCCGCGTTGAGCTGACCGGCCGCGCGGGAAATTTCATCAGCAGCCAGGAGATCAAGGTGTCGGTCCCCAACCGTCCGGCGGTATTGGGACTGTTGGACCAAGTCATTTACTCCGAGTGCGGCATCAACAAGAAAAATCCGCTGTCGCTGCCGGCTGACCAGCCGTGCCCGTGAATTTTTACCGAAGCGAGGCAAGCGTGGCCTGCGGGGCCGCGTTTTTTTGGCGCAATGGTGTGCTATACTGGCACTATATGGGCAGCCTGACGCTCGCCGAGGCGAAAGCCAGAGTGCAAAAATTACGGCGCGAGATCGACGATTTGCGTTACCGCTATCATGTGCTGGCCGACCCCGCCGTGACCGATGAGGTCTACAGTTCGCTGACGTTGGAACTGCGCAGCCTGGAAGAGCGGTTCCCCGCATTGGTGACCTCGGATTCTCCGACGCAGCGGGTGGGGGGCACAGCGTTGGAGAAATTCGGGCAGGTGGTCCATCAGGTGCCGATGCTGTCGCTCAACGACGCGTTTTCTGAGGATGAAGTTGCCGCCTGGGGAGAACGGATCACGAAACTTCTGCCGGGGAAAACCGTGCAGTACATGTGCGAGCTGAAGTTCGATGGACTGGCCACCAGCCTGGTGTATGAGGCCGGCCGCTTGCGGCACGGCGCGACGCGCGGCGATGGCCGTATTGGCGAGGATATCACCGCAAACTTGAAAACGATCCGTGCCGTACCGATGCGGTTGAACCTTGAGCTGGTTCATGCCGAAACGTTCGATCCCGAACTGGTTTCCCGCGTGCGGCGGGCGCTGCGTAACGTGACGCGGATCGAGGTCCGGGGAGAGGCATTGATGAGCAAGGCGGCATTCGCGCGCCTCAACCGGGCGCAGGAGAAGGCTAGGAACGGGGCGTTCGCCAATCCGCGCAATGCCGCGGCCGGCGCTTTGCGCCAGCTCGATCCCCGCGTCACGGCATCGCGCCAGCTGGATTGGTACGCTTATAGTTTGGTGACCGATCTGGGCCAGCGGACGCACGAGGAGGAGCACCTCATCTGTGCCCTGTTGGGATTCCAAGTCCATCGCCAGACTCGCGTGGTTCCCGGCCTGGACGGCGCGCGCGCGTTCCATCAGGAGATCGCCGTCGCGCGCGAGCGGCTGCCGTTCGAAGTGGACGGCGTGGTGGTCCAGGTCAATGAGACGGCGGCGTTCCGGCAGCTGGGGGTGGTGGGTAAGGCCCCCCGCGGGGCGGTCGCGTATAAATTCGCCGCGCGCCGTGCCACGACGGTCGTTCAGGATATCATTGTTCAGGTCGGGCGCACCGGTACGCTGACGCCGGTCGCCGTGCTTGCGCCGGTGAACGTCGGCGGGGTTACCGTGACCCGCAGCACCTTGCATAATGTCGACGAGATCGAACGATTAGGCCTCAAGATCGGCGACACGGTGGTGGTGCAGCGCGCCGGTGATGTCATTCCGCAGATCGTGGAGGTGCTTTCCCGCCTGCGGCGGGGCAATGAGCGTACCTTCCGCATGCCGTCTACCTGTCCCAACTGCGGCGCCAAGGTAGAACGCCGCGCCATCGCCGGCGGCACGGCGGCGGGCACGCGGTTTGGGTGCACCAACCGCGGTTGCAGCACGCAACGATTGCGTCAGCTACGGCACGTCACCTCCAAAGGGGCATTCGACATCGAAGGGCTGGGGCCCAAAGTGTTGGACAAGCTGGTCGGTGCGGGCGTCATCGCATCCGCCGCCGACGTTTTTCGCATGAAGTCCGGCGACGTTGCCGCGCTGCCGGGGCTGGGCGAAAAAAGCGCTGCCAATTTGATCGCGGCGATCGCTTCCCGCCGAACCGTGAGTTTGCCGCGGTTCATCTATAGCCTGGGCATCCTCCACGTCGGTGAACAGACGGCGGTGGATCTGGCGGGACATTTCGGTACCCTCGCCAAGTTGCGCGCCGCCACGCTGGAAGAGATCGACGCCGTCCCCAACATCGGCCACGTCGTTGCCGCCAGCGTACAGAAATTTTTCCGCGACCGGCGTAACCTTCGACTGGTCGAGGGGCTGTTGGATGCCGGCGTAACGGTGGAGGCCCAGCAGCGGCGGCACGCGGGTGCGCTGGCGGGGCTGACGGTGGTGGTGACTGGGACCTTGGAACGGTTTACGCGCCAGCAGGCCAAAGATGCCATCCGTGCGGCCGGCGGTACGCCGAGCGAGTCGGTGTCAACAACGACCGGCATGGTTGTGGCCGGAACAAAAGCGGGTTCCAAGCTGACACGGGCAAAGCTTTTGGGAGTTCGGGTCATCGATGAGCGCGAATTTGCGCGGCTCGTCGGCGCCGCATAGCGCCCTTGCCAAGCCACCGGTAATCGCGTACGCTGGAGGAGATTTTTTATCGTCTGGTATGCCAACCATTACCCGTCATGACGTGGAGCATGTCGCGCAGCTGGCGCGGCTGACGCTGCCGGCCGATGAGTTGGCGCGCTTCACGGAACAGCTTGCCGCCATCCTGCAATACGTCGGAAAATTAGGCGAACTCAAGACCGACGGGGTGATGGTGACCGCCCAAGTGACCGGCCTGAGCAACATCACGCGCGCCGATCAGGTGGTTGGGTGCGATGCGGCCACCCGCGAGCGCTTGCTGTCCGCGGCACCCGAGCGGTCCGGTGACTTTATCCAGACGCGCGGCGTGTTTGCCTAGGCTATGGCCCATTTGACCGAGCTGACCCTCAGGGAAACGAACGCCGGCCTCCGGAGGCGGGAGTTTTCCAGTCGCGACCTTACGGTGGCGTATTTGGCGCGCATCGCTCAGGTAGAAGGTGCGTTGCACGCCTTCCTCTCGGTCACGCCCGAGCAGGCAGTCGCGCGCGCCGACGCGTATGATACGGCAGGGGATTTTTCGAATCCAATGGCCGGGGTCCCCATCGCCCTGAAGGATAATTTGTGCGTGACGGGAACAAAAACTACGGCGGCGTCAAAGATCTTGGCTGACTATGTGGCGACGTACGACGCGACCGTGGCCCTTCGTCTGCAGCAGGCCGGCGCGGTCGTACTGGGAAAGACCAACCTGGATGAATTTGCCTGCGGTTCATCGACCGAGCATTCGGCGTTCGGTCCCACGAAAAATCCCTGGGATGTGAGCCGGGTGCCGGGAGGTTCGAGCGGCGGGTCGGCGGCGGCCGTCGCCGCAGGCGAAGCCTGCGTCGCTTGGGGTTCAGATCCCGGCGGTTCTTTTCGCCAGCCGGCCAGCCTGTGCGGCGTGGTCGGCCTGAAACCGACCTACGGGCGGGTTTCGCGCTACGGATTGCTGGCCATGGCATCGTCGTTGGACCAGATTGGGCCATTCTCCCGCAGCGTCGGAGATGCCGCCGCGGTGCTGCAGGCGATCGCCGGCCACGACCCGCTGGATGCGACCACCTCGCCCCACGCCGTTCCGGATTATTCCGCAGACCTGGAGCGCCCCATCAAGGGGATGAAGATCGGCGTTCCCAAGGAATATTTTTCAGAACATACCGTCGCCGGCGTGGAACCCGGGGTCAAGGCAAGTTTCGAAGCGGCGCTCAAGCAGTTGGAGCGCCTGGGGGCGACGTTGGTGTACGACCTCAGCTTGCCGCATACCGATTATGGGCTGGCGGTCTACTATGTCATCGTGCCGGCGGAATTGTCGTCGAACCTGGCCCGTTACGATGGCGTGCGTTTCGGCTTGTCGCGCCGGGAGAAAGATACCTTGATCGCCCAGTACGGGCAGACGCGCGGCGAGGGGTTTGGCCCCGAGATCCGGCGGCGCGTGATGCTGGGCACCTACGCGCTTTCGGCCGGCTACTATGACGCGTACTATCGCAAAGCCCAGCAGGTGCGCACGCTGGTGCGGCAGGATTTCGAACGCGCCTTCCAGCAGGTGGATTGCCTGGTGACGCCGACTTCGCCGACCGTCGCGTTCAAGATCGGCGCCCGCGCCAATGATCCGCTCGCCATGTACCTCTCGGACGTGTACACCGTCGCGGCCAACGTCGCCGGCGTGCCGGGGTTGTCGCTGCCCTGCGGGTTGAGCCCTGCGCCTGATGATGCCAACGCCAAACTTCCGGTCGGTCTGCAACTCATCGGCAAGCCGTTCGATGAAACATTGTTACTGCGCGTCGGCCACCAACTGGAAAAGACTTTGAATTTCAAAGTTGCACCCGGCGGTATTCCCGCCCGGTAAGGCAGAGGAAACCCGCCCCCGCTTTTGCGGGGAATTTTTATTGTCGCGCGGTTATTTTCCGAACTGGTGGCGGTACCAGTTGCGGAATGCCGGGCTCAAATCCAAAACCTCGACCTCCTCTTCACACCATTCCGAATAACGCCCGGGGTTTTTGCGCACCTCGTTGAGGAAGTCGTTCCAGCCGACCCATCGAACCGCCGCTACCTCCTCCGGGTTGGGAGACGGCGCGTGCTCGGTGGTGGCGACCACGAGCGGACAAATCTCGTTCTCTTCCACGCCCTGATGACGGAAACGGTAGCGGTACGGCGCGATCTGGCGGGCGTCCCTCAGCGTGAGCCCGAGTTCTTCCCGCGCTCGTCGGGTGGCAGCCTGTGCGGCTGTTTCATCCATGGCCGGATGGCCGCAGACGGAGTTCGACCACGCGCCTGGCCACGTCAGTTTGTGCAGTGCGCGTTGTTGCAGCAGCAGCTCGCCCGCGCGGTTGAACAGGAACAGCGAAAATCCGCGGTGCAGCGGAGTGGTCGGACCGTGCACGGTCGACTTAGGTGCAACGCCCAGCACCTGGTCGCCGTCGTCGACCAGCACGACATGCTCAACGGATGGAATGGTGCCCATAACCACGGGGTTAGCCTCGGCGCGCTTTGCGCGCGGCTTGTTCTTCCAGCGCGAACAAAACCAGGCAGCCGGCCAGCGCCATAATGCCAACCAGCACGAACGTGGAGGTGAATCCGATGAATTGGGCGATCGCCGCGCCGACCACTGCCGTTGCCGCCGTGCCAAAACCCGTCAGCGTCGAGTATGGGCTCCACTCAAAACTTTCCTGGCGCTTGTCCAAGTTGGCGTTCCCTAGCCCCAGCCACGTCGGGTACGCCAAGCCGCTGCCGATACCGTAGAGGATCTGCGCCAGATAGATGATGGTAACCCGACGAGCAAGGATATAGAGGAGCGGCACCGCTGCGATGATGAATGACCCCACGATCAGCCAGCGAACCTTGTGCTCGCGGTGGTCCACATAGCGGGAGAACGGCAGTTGGATCGCGGATTTTGTGACTAAAAACAACATACTGGCAATGCCGGCGGCAAACACTGTCCCACCCGCAAGGTTCTCACGAAGATCGCGAGGATGGTTCGATCAGCCCGAACCCGGTGACAAAAAAGATGTCCGAGAAAATGAGTAATTTGATGGTGTGATTGACCATAGCGACCGGTTACGGGATGCGCGCGACCACGCGGACGGGAGCCGCGTCGGCTTCCCAGTGGGCAGGGAGCGCCGCGACCTCAAATTCCTTTGTCTGCAGCAGCTCCTCGAGGTGTAGGAGATTTTCAATAATGAGCACGTTGTGGCTCAGGAGCAGTTTGTGAACCAGGTAGTGCGGGCGGTCGGGGCCGGGGGTGTCCATGCCCACGAGGCTGACCTGTGCGTCAGCCAATCGTTGGGCAAAGCTCGGCGAGATCTCCGGATAATCGGAAAAGTACCGCTGGCTGCCGTACTGCGCCGACCACCCGGTCAGCACCAGCACGATATCGCCGCGCCGCAACTCTACGTTCTTTAGTGCGGTGGCAGTCACCGTGGTCATGCCGCGGGCATCCACCAGCACGCCGCGCCCAAAGTACCGTTCCACGCCGATGTCCGATAAGAGTTTTCCACCCTCCAGCATGTGGGCAGGCGCATCGATGTGGGTACCGGTGTGTACGCTCGCGGCAATGCGATGGCTGGTGTAGCCGTGTTCTTTGATCGTCGCGATGCGTTCCAGAATGGCTGGCGGGTCGCCGGGGAACACCGGTGCGGTCGCACCGAACGAACGGGTCAGGTCAATGCAGCGCATACCGTTAGCCCAGGCTGTGGCGGATCTTGCCCGACTGGATGATCAGGTCGGCGACCTCCGCGCCCGCCGACCAGTTCCGCAAAACATCGGTCGTGAGGGTGCGGTGCACCTCATCGGCGCGGGTTTTCGGCCCCAGTTTCGCGCCTAAGAATGATTCGATGGCGTGAACGTCGTCGGCAATAGCCCGCCAGCCGCGATGGAGCGTGCCCAGCCGCGCCAGGTTGTCCTTGTTGAGGTAGCGGCCGGCCAGCACCAGATCGCGGCGGATGTTGCGGTAGTAGGTTTCCACCCCGCTGCCTGAGCGTTCCGAAAGCCGCAGTCCGCGGCCGGTGCCGATCAGCTCCGGTGGAACCCCAAGGGAGTAGAGCGCCGCCGTGAAGGGGATTGCCCGCGGCAGCCGCACCTTCCCCAGCGTGCGCGAGTAGCCGAACAGCCCGATGTGCAGTTTTCGTTCGCGGCGGCTGGGGACATGCTGGGCGATGCGGTTGACCATGGGAGCGATGGTTTCCACGGTCCGGCGGTAGGGCGCAGTGAATTGATGGCAGATCTGCGCCGCCGTTGCGATCTCCGTGCTGGAGAAGTGCGGCGGCTCGGTGCGCGGCAGTTCGCGGTTCAACCGCGCGATCGCCCGCTTGACGGCCGGCAGGGGAAAGTCGTAACGGAACGCCGACTGGATGTAGACGGTGCGCACGCCGCCGTACTCGCGTACAAAATCGTTGATGCGCAGGGGCGACAAACCGCCGCGGAAGGGCAGGGTGCCGGCGCCGAGCGCGGGATGGATGTCGATGCCGTGGCGGCGGCCGAACTGATAGAAGTGGTGGAGCGCGACTTTGCCGGCCACGACCGCCGGCACCAGCCCGGCGTTCAGCGCCGGGTCGCTGCGCGCGATGTGGAGCCGCAGCGCGGACGGTTTTTTCCCGAAC
The DNA here is from genome assembly GCA_030648715.1 of bacterium. Lineage (GTDB taxonomy): Bacteria > Patescibacteriota > Patescibacteriia > Buchananbacterales > GWA2-38-13 > VMFR01. Next base: position 11,768 of record JAUSGZ010000059.1, read on the forward strand.
TCGCGGCGATGCAGTATCAGGTAGCGCTCGAGCAGTCGCGGGGCGGACAGCAGGTCATCAACACCCTCCAGCAGGGGCAGCACGCTGAGGTAGTGGAAATGGCACGGTTCGCGGAAGAGCTTGCTGGTAAAGCGCGACAGCCGGCTGAAGGTTCTTTGGATCGTAATGATGTCGGACGCTGTTTTGGTCATCGGCAAGATGACCTCGAACAGCGGCGGCGTGTGCAGCCCCAGGTCGCGGGCGAAACTTTCCGCCGTATGGATGCCCATCATCGCGCGCGCCAAACTGTAGCCGCGCTCGTGCCAGATGTTGGGGATGCGGAAGGTCAAAAATACGTCACGGCCCAGCTGGCGTTTTTTAAAAAAGGCGAGGTGGGCATGGAAGAGCTTGTCGACGACCGCCTCGTCGACGTGTTTGCCCTCCCAGTCCCACATGAATTCCTGGCAACCCAGGTCGCGGAATGCCGATAGGCACTCTTCGATCTCTTCTCCCGTGGACACGAACCCGTCGCTGTCGCGTTCCCAGTACGGGGGTCCCGCGTTGTCCGGGTGCTGCGTCGCCATGGTGGCCGGGATCATTCGCATACGGGCGTGCTAGTGCGACCGCGCCGTCCCAGACTGCTCGGCGCGGTAGGCGAAGAAGGAGTACGCGAACAGTATGACGCTGGCGCTCACGGCCGGCGCCAGTACAAAGAAAAATGCCGCGCGAGGCAACAGCGCGCCCAGCAGCGCCAGTCCGCCGCAAACCTTGTAGAGCACCGCGCCGAGACGGTGCGTTTTTTTCCAGACGGTCGGGCTGCTCAAGGTCCAGGGCGTGCGGATGCCTACACTCCAATTTGGCTGAGCGTTGGTGACCAGCTCACTGATGCCGAACATCAGCAGGGCAAAGGCCGGGGAAAGCCACTGGCCGATCTCCCCTCGCGTGCCGAAGTTCCAACCCAGCGTCAAGAGGTAGATGTAGGCGAGAAAGATGAAGATGAGGGCGATGAACGCGTCAAAGGTGCGGCGGAATTGTTCAATGTTGCGCCTTTGGGGGTCGACGCGCGGCAGGAAGATGAACAGCGCCCACAGCCCAAGGCCGATGAGCGGCATGAAAAAAGCGCCCCAAAAACGCGAGGTGTAGCCGTCCACCGCGCCGGAAAAGTTCCAGTGCGCGGCGACGCGTGTTGGCAGCCACGGGAATACCAAGGCGCCGGCGACGAACGTGAGCCCAACCAGGCCCAGAGTCAGCCATTCCGTCCGTGAAAGGCGCATAGATGAATATCCTCAGTATAGCAGGTTGGGCGGTAACGAAAACGCCTCGCACGTGCGGCGGGGCATCACTATGGGTCCTTGGTTCACTTGGGGCGGCGCCGACCGGAGCAGTCGGCGGCAGTCAGTGTTCCGTCCAGGGCGGAGAGGGCGGGATTCGAACCCGCGATACCTTGCGGTATACCTGCTCTCCAAGCAGGCGCACTAGGCCACTATGCGACCTCTCCGCTCTCGGGCAGAACGCGACGGACGCCGAGCCGGAATTGAGTCCACTCATTAAATCAAGAAAAGGCACCACGGTCAACTGGCTTGCCGCTCGTCGGAGGCGTACAATGGATTCGCTATCGCTATGGACCCCAAGGAAGAGGTTAAAACACGCCTCGACATCATCGACATTGTGGGCGAGTACGTGGCGCTGAAACCGGCCGGCGCCAACCACAAAGCGCTCTGCCCGTTTCACCACGAAAAGACCCCGTCGTTCATGGTGTCGCGCGACCGCCAGATCTGGCGCTGTTTTGGCTGCAGTGAGGGCGGCGACGTGTTCAGTTTCGTCATGAAGATGGAGGGGTTGGATTTTCCCGGCGCCCTGCGGTTGCTGGCGCAAAAAGCCGGCGTGACGCTGCGCCGTACTGACCCGCAGGTGAGCACGCGCCGCAACACTTTACTGGAGATCGTGGATGCGGCGGCGGGATTTTTTCAGGCGCTGCTGCGCGATTCCCCGCATGCCGAACTCGCGCGCGAGTACCTGCAGCGGCGTGAAATGAACCCGGCGGCGGTCGAGACCTTCGGCCTGGGCTGGGCGCCCGACAGCTGGGAGGCGACCGGACGGTTCTTGCAGGAGCGCGGATTCACGGAACGCGACATTTTTGAGGCCGGACTGCTGGTGAAAAAGGAGCGCGGTTCCGGTTTCTACGACCGATTCCGCAACCGGCTGATATTCCCCATCCACGACGGGCACGGCCAGACGGTCGGGTTCGGCGGCCGGACCCTGGATCCGAAGGAAACCGGCGCCAAGTACATCAACACGCCGCAGACCGACATCTATAATAAGGGGGTGATCGTCTACAACCTGCACCGCGCCAAGCAGGATATCCGGACGCTGGATCGTGCCGTGCTGGTCGAGGGCTACATGGACGCCATCGCCTCCTGGGAGGCCGGGGTCAAGAACGTCGTCGCCGTGGCCGGCACAGCGCTGACCGCCGACCAAGTGAAATTATTGAAACGTTTTTCGGCGAATTTTTCGTTGGCGTTCGATATGGATGCGGCCGGCTTGGCGGCCGCGTCGCGCGGCATCGATCTGATGTTGGCGGCGGAGTGTAACGTGCACGTCATCCAGCTGCCGTTCGGCAAAGACCCCGATGAGTGCGTGCGCAAGGACCCGTCTGCTTGGCGAACGGCAGTGGAATCAGCCGCGGAATTCATGGAGTTCAGTTTTGCAAAGACGTTGGCCGCGCATCCGTTGACCGGCGCGGCGAACAAAAAACAGGTCGCCAAGGTCCTCCTGTCCACCATCGGGAAGATCGGCAGCGCCGTGGAGCGCAGCCACTGGCTGCAACGATTGGCCAACACCATTGACGTCCCGGAGCAGGTCTTGCGCGAACTGTTGCCGCGGCCGTCTCTCTCCCACGTCCATCCTGCCGTTCAGTCCGCCGCTCGGGTTGACGAGCGCGAGCGGTGGCAGCGCTTGGAGGAGCAGCTGGTGACGATCCTGGTTTTTCAGCCCGCGCGCATCGCGAGTACCATGCAATGGCTGGGGCCCGAGCAGGTGCAAGAACCTCATTATCAGCAGCTTTACAGGCAACTGATTCTCTATTATAATAAAATCACGTCGGCGGAAGGCAAAGTGCCTGCCGCTACCGATTTTCGGCGTTGGCTGCAGGGGAGCGATGCGGCCGAGTTGGCCGCACTCGTGGACACCCTGTGGATGGCGGCGGAGCGCGATTTTGGCGATTTCGTTGACTCCGTGCTCACCCAAGAGGTCGCGACCATCTGCACCGAGTTGCGCCGCGAACACCTGCGGCGGCAGATCAAAACCGTGCAGCAGGAATTGCAGGCGGCGGAAGCCGCTCGTGATACCGGCGCCGTGGAACGCCTGACGCGCCAATTTTCCGAACTGACGACCCAATTGCACCTGCTGGGCTCCTAGCCGCGCCCCTCATCACTCCGTGACCACCCGCACATCCAATGCTGTGGGAAACTGCGCCAGTCCTTGCGGCCGGTGATTTTTTATCGTCCTGCGTATGGCAGCCAAAAAAATGGCCCGTTCCCGTCCGGCGCGTTTGGCCAAGCGCGCCCCCCGCAAGGCGCAAAAGCCCGTCGTGCGCGCCAAGGCCGTCCCCGACCAAGCGCTTATCGACCAGCTCATCCGCAAGGGGCGCCAGCGCGGTTTTTTGACGGAAGCGGAGCTGCTCAAGGCGTTGCCGGAAGTGGAGGATTACTTGCACCTGTATGAGCAGATGCTGGAAGACCTGGATTCGATGGGCATCCAGATCATCGAACTGGAGGGCGGCTACCTGGACAAGGCAAAGGACCCCGAGGCGTTGATGGAGAAGATCGGTATCAAGGCCGGCGGCAAAAAGCGCATCGACATCGGCGACGTGTCGTCCGACTCCATCCAGATGTACCTACGCGAGATCGGCAAAGTCCCGCTGCTGAAAGCGGACGAGGAGATCGCGCTGGCCAAACGCGCCGAACGCAACGACCAGGAAGCGAAACGGCGGCTGATCGAAGCGAACCTGCGGCTGGTCGTGTCCATCGCCAAGCGGTTCACGGGGAAATCACTGTCGCTGCTCGACCTCATCCAGGAGGGCAACATCGGCTTGTTCCGCGCGGTGGAAAAATTCGACTACCGCAAGGGGTACAAGTTCTCCACCTACGCGACCTGGTGGATCCGCCAAGCGATCACCCGCGCGCTGGCCGACCAATCGCGCACCATTCGTATCCCGGTGCACATGGTGGAGACCATCAACAAGTTCAAGCAGGTGGAACGCCAGCTCATCCAGGATTTGGGCCGCGAGCCGCTGCCAGAGGAGATTGCCGCCGAAATGGGCGAAGAGATTGACAAAATCCACCACATCATTAAGATTTCGCAAGACACCATCTCCATCGAGACGTCGGTCGGCGAGGATGACGAGGATAGCACCCTGGAAGATTTCATCGAGGACGTAAAAACGGTGACGCCCGACCGCGTGGCCGCTTTGCAACTACTCAAGGAGTACGTCACGCGCGTCATCAGAGACCTGACCCCGCGCGAGCAAAAGATCCTGGAGATGCGGTTTGGCCTGACCGACGGGGTGTCCCACACGTTGGAAGAGGTTGGGAAGGAGTTCGACGTTACGCGCGAACGCATCCGCCAGATCGAGGCCAAAGCCTTGGAAAAGATATCCAAGCACGTCGACGCGGCAAAATTAAAGGACTACTAAACGATCGTTTCTCGGTAAAATTTCGGGGTAGCTCAACTTGCCCCACACCTTTCAGGCTTAGTTAACGTAACGCGGTTATAAAAAATTAGTCGTCCGAAGAGTTCCGGGGTAGCTCAATGGCAGAGCAGCGCGCTGTTAACGCGACGGTTGTGGGTTCGAATCCCACCCCCGGAGCTTTTCGGAGGACTTCATAATGTATTTGGCTACGCAACCAAAAAGCCTGAAAGGTGTGGGGTGAAGCAGAGTCCCGCCAACGGCGGGATTAACGCGACGGTTGTGGGTTCGAATCCCACCCCCGGAGCCAGATAGGATGAACATCAGCGAAAGCTGGTGTTTTTCCTTTATTGACGGGCTC
>JAUSGZ010000066.1 GCA_030648715.1 bacterium
AAACCGCGTCCTCAAACCGAGGGGCGAACTTTTTATCGTTCTCAACCACCCGGCCTTCCGGGTACCCCAGGCGTCCGCCTGGGGGTTTGACGGTACAAAACTCCAGTTCCGCCGCATTGAGCGCTACCTGTCCGACGACAAAGTAAAAATTCAAATGCGCCCGGGGGCAGACCCCACGGTGCGCACCGTCACGTTCCACCGGCCGCTGCAGGGCTATTTCAAGATGCTGCGCAAAACCGGGCTGTGCGTGACTCGTTTGGAAGAATGGATCTCCCACCGCCAAAGCCAGTCCGGACCGCGCGCCGCCGCCGAGGACCGCGCCCGCAAGGAAATCCCTCTCTTCCTGCTGCTCCAGACGGCCAAACATTATTAGATAGTTGACTAGTTCCTCAACAAGGCAGAAAATAGAAACGTCCAGAAATATCGTATGGAGCCCAGTAATTTAACAAATTCGGTACAGTATTTAAGTGCCGTCAGTGAATTTCGAGTGGCTCAAGGTTATTTTTCTGATATACTCAATGCTCAACTGATAATATTCTCTCTAATTCTCGGTGCAATCGTAGCATTGTATGCTTTCTTCAACTATCGCATCCAAAAAGAGATTATACAAAAGGAAGTTAAAAAAATAATTGAAAAACGCTTTGAGGCCAAATTTACTAAGGAATTATCACGCCACGACAAGCTTCTTACCCTCTTAAAAGCGTCAGTAGAAAGGGCAATGGGAGAATTTTGGAGTAGCGAAAAATCTTATGTTACGGCGTTTGTCTGGTGGATCAGGGCGGCTTATGACTTTTTTCAGGGGGGTAACGAGCCATTGACGAGAGGTTCACTGGGGGCCGCTAAAGAATCAGTAGAAAAAATATTAGATGCATCTCAATTATCCGCAAAAGATGTTAGCGAGTATCACCGGTTAATTCCAGAAATTGACGATAAAACTTATGGTAAGGAGAAACAACTTTTGGATAACGCTTTTAGAAATGCACTAACAAGGACGACCACTAAATAAATGCCGACGATATCTACAAACATTTTTGATAAATTAACCCCCGGGGAGAAGGGGGAAATTTCCAAGTCGGACATACTTGGTGAGATTAATTTTAATGAATATCATATTAAGTCAGCTGTTCCCGATGAAAATGTTAAGTACATTTTTGATGGTTTTGACTTAAAAAAATCTACTAATGAGATTCAAATTTGGGACTCCTTGAAAGAAAAAATTTTGGAGATTTATAAAATTACATCATCAAAATATGAAAGCCCGATTGAACTCCAATTTTGGATTAAGGATTTATCGCGGCCAGCTGTAATTAATATACTATTCTCAATCAAAGATAAGGACGAAATTATTGATTTAATGACTACACTACGGACCAAACTAGAAGGTGAAATATTTTCAAACGAATTTGACGCAGGAAGCGAAAAAATTCTTCTAATAGGATTTGACCGCGAATTGAAATCATGGTTTACAAAAGTTTTCGAAAAACAAATCGATAAACCCACTGCGAGCATTGGAGAAATTTAGGTAAAATATCGAGGCGAGCGAGGCGGTGGGAAATCGCGTGCTGAGGCCGAGTGCGCATAGCGATTTTACGCCGAGCGAGTCTGATGTTTTCTAAATTTCGAGACGGCTCGCGACTTTGGCGCCACCTTTCCTAGAAAGGTGGCAAAGAGGTACCCCGTTTGACCCCGCGTGAGGAGGCATGCTACCCTACTCACGTTTTTACTATCCTTTATCTACCCACATCTATGGGCACCCGCGTCCTGCGGTGGTCGGCAGTCGCCTTGACGCTGGCGGCGGCCGGCTGCGCCAAAAAAACGACGACCGCGCCAAGCGTCCAAATCCCGAAGAACGCCATCGTCATCAGCGAGGACCTGACGGTCAAGGGTGACTATGCGGTCGCCGCTGACAAACCCGTTGTGCTCAGGGGCGGGGCGAAACTGACCGTGGAGGGTAACCTCGACGTGGCGGGAGAACTCGGCTGCGACGGCGGCAACTTGGAGCTCAGCGTCAAAGGAACGACCGCGGTCAACGGCAAACTGCAGTGCAAAGGTGCCGACGGCAAGGGCGGCGACGTACGGTTAGTCGTTGCCGACGATGTCACCTTCGGCAAGAATGCAGAGATCGCTGCTGATGGCAACGTGCAATTGGTCAGCCGTACGGACCTGGTTGCCGACTCCGCGCAGGAGTTGGAAAAACTGTACCAGGAAGCAGGATCGCCAACGGGCTCGGGCAACCGCGTCGGACCGTTCATCGGAGGATCCGAAGCCGGCATCGAACGCTCGCCGCTCGCGGCGGTCGTTGATCCCACCCCCGTGCCGGGACCGCTCCCCCGCCGCCCCCTCTGGGGCATTCCGGCGGCCAAGGCAACTTCCCATACGGTGACCATCTCGGGGCGGGTCAGCGTCGGCACCCCGCCGCCCGGCGTGCGGCGGATGGTGATATTCCAATTCCCCGATGCCGTTGGCCTCAACGTCCAAAATTTTGAGCTGACCGGACCGGACGGCCGGCCCGGCGCGGACGACAAAGGGACCAGCTGCAACGCGCGCGGCAAGGATGGCGAGGACGCATTCCGGTTGCTGGTCAAAGCGCCGAACATCACCATCAACAATTTCAAGCTGAAGCTGGGCGACGGCGGCAAGGGCGGCGATGCGGAAACCAAACGCGACTGCAAGCCCGGCATCGCCATCGGCGGCAAGGGCGGTAAACCCGGCAACTTCAAAATGGTGGCGGGCAGCGAATTCAAGATCACGGGTGCCTTCGAGGTCTCGACCGGCAATGGCGGTGCGGGCGGTAACGCCACGGCCCTGGGCAAGCACGGCGGACCGAGCGAGGACGGCGGCGACGCCAGAGCGACCGGCGGCAAGGGCGGCGACAACGTCAAAGAGCTGTCCATCGCCGGCACGGTCGCCGGCGCCAGCAACGTCACGTTCGACGCGATGTTCGGCGGCGACGGCGGCCTGGCGACCGCGGACCCCGGCAACGGCGGCAGCGGCCTGAAGTGCAAACAGCGCGGCGGCAACGGCGGCAGCGGGACGGGAACCGGCGGCCAGGGCGGCAAGGCGGCACTGACGCTGACGGGAGGCGCAGGCCGCTCCTCGGCCGAGGATGTGGGCGGCAATGGCGGCGATGCGGATGCCCACGGCGGCAAAGGCGGCAACGGCGGCAACTGCGACGCCAGCGGTCCCGGCGGACCGGGCGGCAAGGGCGGCGATGCCAAAAGTATTTTCGGCAAAGGCGGCGTCGGCAAGACGCGCAACGGCAACGACGGCACGGTGCAGGATGAAACGGGCGGCAACGGCGGGAACGGCGGCGACGGGTGCGGCGAAGGCAAGGGCGGCAAAGGCGGCAAGGGCAACCCGCCGGGCCAGGATGGCGCGGACGGCAAGAACCTGTGCGTTCCGCCGCAGACCCCGACGCCAACCCCCACGCCGACCACGGGCGACCCGACCCCGACGCCTACGGCAACACCGACCCCGACGCCGCGCGAGACCACCGGCGGTGGCGGGACGCAACCAACCCCCACCCCGACGCCAATCAAAGAAATGATCAAGGTCCAGGTCATCCAGTACAACGGCAAGTATTTGCCGGTTGACCAGCTCATCGTGGAAAGCGAACAGGGCTGCGACGGCGGTCAGGCGCACTGGCATGCAGCCGAAGGAGCGGTGCGCACCACGGATGGGAGCATGGTTGTTGACCCTGGGCCGCAGTGCGGTTACGGCAAGGTCAAGGACAAGCCGGCGATGCAGATAGAAGTAGCAGCGGAATAGGATAAAAGAGCCAAATAAACCACCCCCGTCTCCCGGGGGTGGTTTATAATTAGCCAAAAATATCCAAAATGCCTTGACTAATACGGTTATTTGGTGTATACTGGATTATTCGTTTTCCTGAGCTATTTGGTGCAACAGAAAGGATGCGGATGAGCAAGCGCGAGAAGGTTCTTTTACTGCTTGGGTGCGGCGTCGGGGTTACCCCATTCGTTGCCGGCCTGTGCCGGGAACTTGGATGCCAAGGCCTGCTGCTGGCACTGTTGATCCTCGGCATTCACGCCGGCGCGATTTGGGGACTGTTTTCCGGCCCCCACCCCACTCCAAGGAGCGAACGCGAATAACGCGTTTGCTACCCCCTCCTCACGGTCCGCCTTCGGGCGGACTTTTCTTATGCCCCACCGCAGGGCGTTTTTTTGTGCAAATGCCTGCGCTGTCGTACAATGGCAGTAGTATTCCCTTTTTTCTTTCGCCCGTATGCCGGTCCTCGCGAACATCCCGCTGGCCGATGCCCTGGCATTCGTCGCCGCCATCCTCTATGTGGTGGGCACCATCGTCTTTTTGCCCACCTTCACGCGGGAACGGAGTGAACTGACCGCGGCGGTGCTGGCGTTCTTCGCCAGCATGGCTGCCGGGCTGTCGCTGCTGGGCGCCGCCGACCTGCTGGACGTGCCGATCCTCGCGTACCTCGGGGCATTCTCCATCATCACCGGCGCGTGCGTCATGTTGCGCTTGCCGTTCACGGTGCTCCCGCAGCCGCTGCGGCCGCTGGCGTTCTACGTCAGCTTGGCGGTCAGCTGGCTGCTCTTGTCCTGGCTGGTCGGCACTCCCGACGGCAGGAATCTGCTGCTGCCGGCCACCATGGCGTATATGATGGTCATCAACGGCGGGATCACCGGCGGCTATCTGTTCTCCATTGGCCTGCGCTCGCGCCTGCCGTCGGTGCGCGTGAAAGCCATCGGCAGCGGCGCGGGTATTGCCAGCTGCTGCATCGGCGCGCACCTGGCAACGATCGCCGGCGCGCCCGCGGTGGTGGCCGCGACCTTCCAGCTCGCGGCGCCGCTGGTGCTCCTGACGGCACTTTTTGCCGGCCGCGCGATGCAACGCGGCACCGCAGCCCTGCCTCCGCCATCCCGACGCTGAACTCTGTCTCTTTTGTGGCTCCCGTCAAACCCGCAACCCGCAGCACAACCCACCTGGTGCCAACCCCCGGGGGGCCGGCGCGGGCCACGGACTTCCGCGCCATCCTGCTGTATGGGCTGGGCGCGCTGCTCGGGTTCCTGGCGGCCCTGCTGTTCCTGCTGCCCGGCCTGACCGGCGGCGACCAGCTGTCGCTGATCGAAGCGCTGCGCCAGCGATTCTCCACCAACTCGTTCGCGCTGGTGGCCGGATTCGTGACCGCCGGCGTCGCGCTGGCCGACATCGTCGTGGAACGGCAGCGCGATGCCACCCGCGAAAAAAAACTCAACGAACTCAACGAAGCAGCCCAGGCGAAGAATGAGCTCATCTCCTCCATGACCCACCAAATGCGAACGCCGTTGACGTCCACCAAATACGCGCTCAAGATGCTGCTGGGCGGCGACTTCGGACCCGTCAGCGCCGAACAGCGCGATATCCTCACCAACCTCTACGGCAGCACCGAGAACCTCGTAACCCTGACTCAGGATTTTCTGGATGCCTCCAAGCTGGATGCCGGCCGCCTGCAAGTCAGCGTGAAGAACATCCGGCTCGGCGAACTGGAACGCGGCATCAAATCGGCCGTGGACCGCCTGCAGCCGATGGCCGAAGGCAAAAAGATCGCGCTGGCCTACGCCGGCCAGGTCGACGAGGGAATCACGCTGCGCGCCGACGCTAACAAGCTCTGGCAGGTGGCGGAGAATCTGACCGAGAACGCCATCAACTACACCCCCAACGGCGGCAGTGTGCGCGTCACGGCCACCAGTTCGCCCAGCGGCCTGAAATTGAAGATCGGCGACACCGGCATCGGCATCCCGCCCGCCGAGCAAGCCAAGGTCTTTACCAAGTTCTTCCGCGCCTCTAACGCCAGGGCTACTTCCAGCACGGGCACGGGCATCGGTCTGTTCATCAGCAAAAAATTCGTCGAAGCCCACCATGGCACCATCACCTTTGTCTCCCGGCCGGGGAAAGGCACGACGTTCACGGTGACCGTGCCGCTGCTGCCGCCAAGCGTTGCCGAACAATTTTTCATCCGCATCTAGCCGCCATACCACCGGCCCAAGGCACGCGAGGTATGCTGCACTACGTCATCGTCATCATCGGCTTGTCGCTGTTCGAGATCATCTCCAGCGTTGACAACGCCATCATCAACGCGCACGTCCTGCGCACGCTGCCGGAACGGTTCCGGAAGATCTTCCTCTTCTGGGGGCTGCTGTTCGCGGTGTTCCTTGTCCGCGGCCTGCTGCCGTTCCTCATCGTGTGGATCGCCAACCCCGGCTTGGGGCCGCTGCAGGTGATCGGTTCGGCATTCGGGGATGCCGACCTGGAACACGCCGTCGAAGCATCTAAGGCCTTGCTCCTGCTGGGCGGCGGCGTGTACCTGGTGTTCGTGTTTTTGTCGTGGCTGTTCCTGGAGGAAAAAAAATACGCCTTCCTGGTGGAACACTTCATCCACCGGCAATCCGCGTGGTTCTACGCCTTCTCCTCGCTGTTCTTCACCGGCATCATCTACCTCGCCCTGCAGCACAACCCGCTGCTCGCCCTGTCCGCATCGATCGGGTCCACCGCATTTTTCATCACCGACGGCTTCAAGAAGAACGCCGAAACCCAGGAAAAACGCCTGCTCTCCGGGCACATGAGCTCGTGGAGCAAGATCCTCTACCTGGAAGTGTTGGATGCGTCGTTCTCCATTGACGGGGTGATCGGGGCGTTCGCATTCACCATCTCGGTGCCACTCATCATCCTCGGCAACGGGCTGGGCGCGTTCGTGGTGCGGGAGCTGACCATCCGCGGCATCGACGTGGTCCAGAAATTCGCCTACCTCAAGAACGGCGCGATGTACTCCATCGGCATGCTCGGCAGCCTGATGATCTGGGAGAGTTTTGGCCGCGAGTACCCGTTCTGGCTGGCGCCGCTCAACACTTTCTTGCTGCTGACCGTCTTCTTCTACCTCTCCTACCGCGAACTCAAGGCCGTGGAAACACACAGGGTATGACGCGATGGACCTTCCTTGGCGCGGCGCTGCTGACCGTAGCGACTGCGCTCGGGCTGGTCGTCGGAACCCGACAGCTGCGACGGTCCCCGCCCGCCATGCCACCGACGATCCTCCCCGCCGCCCGCATCGCTCGCCAAGCCCAGACGCCGCTCCAGCCTGACTGGGCAGCGCCGCCCTTGCCGTTCGCGCTGCCCGAGCGCGCTACCCTGCAACAACCCTTGGAACAACCAACAGGGGCAGTTATCCCTCACCACCTGCTGGCGGCGGAACTGATGGCACGCACCTATGCTCGACTTGACCCGACCGCCTACCAACGAATCATACTGATCAGCCCTGACCATTTTGCCCAGGGATTCGGTGACGTCCACCTCGCGTCTGCCGCCGTTGATACCACTTACGGCCTGGTCCCAAAAGCCGCGGTACCCGACGCGTTGGCAGCGCTCCCCCATTTCACCATCGCCCAGCTTGCGCGCGAGCACGGCCTGTACCTGCACCTGCCTTTTGCCGCCCGTTACCTGCCCGGCGTGCCGGTGCTGATGGTGGCGGTGCGCGAAAACGCCGACCCCGGCGAACTGGCAGCGGTGGCTGCCGGCTTGGCGGCAACGAGCACGCTGACGATCCTGTCGTCGGATTTTTCCCACGAGCTGCCGCCCCGCTGGGCCGCCTTTCATGATGGCACCACCATCGCCGCCCTGATGGCAGCTGACCCGGCGGGGATTTCCCACCTCGAAACAGACAACCGTGCGGCGCTGCGGCTTTTTTTGGAACTGGTGAAACGCCAGGGCAGTCAGCGATTCACGCGCTGGGAGCACGCCAATGGCGACACCATCAATCCGGCTGGCCGCTACGAAACGGTCACCAGCTACCTCACCGGCGGCTACTTCCCAGGCGCGCCGGAGCCGCAGCCCGGTTTGAGCCTAACGTTTACCGGCGACGTGATGCTGGATCGAGGCGTCTACGCGGAAAGCCGGCGCGCCGGCGGCTTGGACTACCCTTTTCGCGCCATCCCGCGGCTTTTGACCGGCGACGATTTCACCGTCATCAACCACGAGGGACCGATGACCGCTGACCCGTACCATGCACCGGGGGCACGATCGGATAGTCTCATCTTCAATGTTGACCCGGCGTACCGGCCGTTCATGAAGGCCGCCGACATCGAAGTTTTTGGCCTGGCGAACAACCATACGCTGAACCGGGGACCGGCAGGATTGGCGGAAACCAGACAGCTCCTGACCGAAGCCGGCGGTATGGTCGTTGGTGACCCCGACCAATTGACCGAACCGCTCAAGCTCGCTCGGTACGGCCAAACCGCCACCCTCTTTGCCATCTACGACCAAAACGATACCGACTACATCGCCGTCGGCAAACGAATCGCGCAAACGCCGGCCAATGAATTTTCCATTGTTCTGATGCACTGGGGCATTGAATACTCCCCGCGTTTCAGCCAGCGGCAGCAGCAGATCGCGCACGGACTGATCGATAGGGGCGCCGACCTGGTCATTGGCACTGGTCCTCATGTTATCCAGCCGATCGAGGTATATCGTGGACGGGCGATCTTCTATTCACTCGGGAATTTCATATTTGATCAAGACCGGTCGGCAGCGACGCGACAAGGGTTGCTCGTGGGAGTGCGACTCAACCCTGACGATGTTACACTTACCCTACTACCTACAACCATGCGCAATGGGCAAGCCATGTTGGCTCCGACAGGCGTCGCGACGACAACGATGGAATTCTTGGCCCAGACGCTGGTCGGCGAACCGGGTGGTAGCGCTGGTCTCCGCAACAGTGGCGTGTTAAAATTGGATTGGTAAACCGGTATGTCCCATCCTACGATCACGGCACGCATCGCTCTCGTGGTTGCATTGGCCAGCCTGGCGGGCGGGTGTGCCGTACGCCAACGCCGGGAACCAGAACGACCGCTCCCAAGACCCGTTCCGCTACCTGCCAGCCCGACCCCATCGCCAACGACCGAACCCAGTCCATCTCCGCAGCCCAGCCCCCGGACACTGGAAAGAATCATCACACCCGTCCCTCCCGGGGTCACCTGGAGTACTACGAAAGCAACCATCATTGCCCGGCTGCAGCAACGCCTCGAGCCGGCAAGCAATCAGCCGTTCATCCTGCGGGGAGTAACCTCGCAGATCGTTTGGTTGTCCGCACCGCGCCCCCTGCCGGTAACGACCGCCACACTTTCAGGGTTAGGGATACTACCGAGAGCGCCAACCTCGCAGCGCTCCGACAACGTCCGAATCGCAGGCGAGAACGCGCCAAACAGCCAGTACGGCAACTACCATCTCCAACATATTGGCGACTTCACGGGTGGTACCTATCAAGGATATCAGGCGGTGCTGCTCTCGGAGGAAGGTATGGGAACATCCTACTGGTTTTTCGCCCGTCACGCGGCTACCGGTCAAGGTACACTCCTTCTCCAGTTCCCCTTCGACTCATACGATGTCGGCGAACAGGTCTACCCGGCCGGACTGCGCGTCGACGCTACCTTCTCCTTCCCCGACCTAGCCTATCCTAACACCATCACGCTCCCGGTTCGCGATGCTGACGAGGTGAGTACGACGCGCGGCTTGGCACTCCATGGACGGGAAACTGGATTCTTTGAGCCGATCGAGTTCTCCGCAGCCAACCTTGATCTCGTGGCTCCGGCAACGGCTCTTGGAGACCTCTACTATTCCCAAGGGCACAACGGCTTCGCGATTGCGGCCCCTAGCGGTCATGTCATCTTCTACGCTCCGCTTATTCCATTCGAACTGCCCGGCGACTCGGCCAGCGGCGGTGACGCCCATTCGCTGCGATTGACCTGGAACTACGGCAACCCGACGACCGAGTACGTCAGTATGACGCGCGGCGGCTGCGGTTCCAGCAACTACCGCGACATCGCCGAAGACGTCGCGCCCGCCGACCTGGTCGCCGCAGGGATTGCCACGACCGACGGTGGAACCGCGCTGCCGATCTACGAATTCGCTGACGAAAATCACCCCAACCTCCGCACGCTCTACGACGAACGATTCATTCCCTTTGAAGAGCGCAAGCCAACCTACGACGAGTTCCTTGCTACGCATCCGCTGTTCTTCTGGCCGGATGAGCTCGGCCGCTTGGTGCGCTTTACCGCCGCGACCTACATCCCCCAGGCCGAGTGCGCCAAACCAGCTATCTACCTCTACCCCACGAAAACGCAGCCGATCAGCGTGCTGGTTTCCCCGCGGGGCGGATTCACCCACACGGAACCTCCGTACGGCAACGGTTGGCACGTCGTGGCGACGCCGGATGGCCGGCTTACCGATGTTCCCACGGGCACACCCTACCCCTACCTGTGGTGGGACGGCCGCGGCGGATTGTACCAGCCGCCCGAACACTTCTGGGTCGTGGCACAGCCGGATGTCGAACCGTTCTTACGCCGCACACTCCCTCAGCTTGGTTTATCAGCAACGGAAATCCGCGATTTCCTTGAGTACTGGCTGCCGTTCTTCACGCCGAACCGCCCCTACTACCGGATCGGATTCCACGGCACTGCGGTAATGAACGAACTGGCGCCGTTGGATGTCCAACCGCAACCGGATACCATTATCCGTATCCTCATGGACTACGCGGGACTGACGGCGCGGGAGACAGAAAATCCGCCACAGATCGTCACGCCGCAACGACATGGATTTACCCTCATCGAATGGGGCGGTGTGCGCCGCTAGCCCCGCGCCATTTGACAGCCGGGAAAGAAACGGTAAAGTAACTGGGTTCACTTTAATGGAACCCTTTTTTTATGGAGTCAACACAGCCCCACATGAGCAAACGCGAGCGCTGGGAGCTCAAACAGCGCGAACGGGCAGCCCAACGGCAAGGCCAGACCCGCCAGCAGACCACCCGCCGTTTCCTGCCCTGGACGGTCGCCATTATCGCGGTCGCCGTCCTGATCGGCTGGTGGCTGCGCTCCGGCAGCACGGGTGGCGGCATCGGAACGTCGGACCTGCAACCGGACGACTGGGTTCGCGGCAACCCCGATGCCGCCGTCACCTTGATGGAATACGCCGACTTCCAGTGCCCGGCGTGCGCAGCCTATGCGCCGCTGATCAAACAGCTGGGCGATGAGTACGGCGACCGCGTCAAGATCGTGATGCGCCACTTCCCGCTCCGCCAGCACGGCAACGCCGTGCCCGCCGCGCAGGCCGCGGAGGCCGCCGGCCGCCAGGGCAAATTCTGGGAGATGCACGACCTGCTGTACGAGCGCCAGGACGCCTGGAAGGACAGCCGCACGCCGTTGGAACTGTTCCGTGGGTACGCGGCCGAACTGCAGCTGGACGCGGCGAAATTCCAGTCCGACTACGCCGACCCGGCGGTGCGCGCCAAGATCGATGCCAATCAGCAGTCGGGAACGGCTCTCCAGATCAGCGGAACGCCGAGTTTCTTCGTCAACGGCCGCGCCATCGACTACCCGCGCAGCCTCGAAGAATTCAAACAGCACCTGGATGCCGCGCTCGCCAACGCTCCAGTCACGGCCACCAGCACCACAGCGCTCATCCATCAGCACGCTAACCTTGCCATCGTCCTGAACGGCAAGCCCGTGGATCTGTCCGCGGATAAGTACCAGTCCACCAAAGAGAAAGAACTGGATACGGCGGTCCACCTGCACGACGAGGAGGGAATGGTCGTCCACACCCACCGCGCCGGCGTCACCCTGAATGATTTCCTCAAATCGATCGGCATGGAGCTGACGCCCGATTGCTTCACCCTCGATACGCGCAACCGCCTCTGCAACGCCGACGGCAAGACGGTCAAACTGTTCGTGGACGGCCGCACCAACGACCAATACGGCAACTACGTCATCGCCGACCTCGACCGCATCCTCATCTCCTACGGCGCCGAGGGAAAACCCGCGCTGCAACGCCAGCTGGATGCCGTCCCCGATACGGCCTGTATCTATTCCAAAACTTGCCCGGAGCGCGGGGAACCGCCGACCGAAGAATGCGTCGGGGGCCTGGGTACGGGCTGCGAGTAATCCCCGCCAAACACCGGCACTGAAAACACCCGCGGAAACCCGCGGGTGTTTTTTTGCCCGTTACGATACTAACGCGCGACCCGGTAGGTGACCGTGAGTAGCGGGCGAAGGTTGACCGTGCCGTACTCGCTACTGGAGAACTCGACGCCATCATTCCCAGTTTCTATCATAATCAGTCCGAAATTCGGTGTACCCTGCACCCACGACCGTACCAACGCCGTCGCATCAAAGGTTTTGAGGCCAGTCGTCGCACACGTCCAGTTGGACGCCGTGCTGTCGCGAGAAGCCGCGCCGTCGGCGCCGGGGTTGCCCCACGGCACGCCGGCCGCCCGCTGGTTCCATGTCGCCTGGCCCTCCACCCAGTCTTCCAACAAGCGATACACGGAAAGCGTATTGCCCGCGTTTCGGCAGTTGAGCGTCAATGTTGCACTGACGATTTCGGCACCCGACGGCACCTGATCCGCGCCGTTGCCAATAAGCAGCGGGTACTTCAGCAACCCATGGGCGTGGGGATTAAGACCGTCGATCTTGAAGGAATTGCTCGTCCCATAGTTTTTTGTAGGGACGCTCGCCGAGATCATTGCGTCGTCGGTAGCGCCGGCGGCGGTGATGCCCTGCTGAAAAGTTTTGGTGAGCTCAATGACGGCCGGCTGCACGGTAACGAAGGCGGAATCCTGCGCGGTAGCGCCGCCGTTATCGGTCACCGTCAGGATCGCCGCGTACGTGCCGGGTGCGGCAAAAACATGCTGTGCCACCGCGCCGCTCCCCTGACTGCCGTCGCCGAAATCCCACTGCCAGAAAACCACGCTGCCATCGCCGTCCGCGGACTGGCCGCCGTCGAACGTGACGGTTTGCCCGTCCACCGCAGTTTGGTCGGCGCCGGCATTTGCCGTCGGCGGTTGGTTGGCATTCACGACCACCATAACCGTGTCGCTGCCGCTTCCACCCTCATTGTCCTCCACCACTAACGTCAACAGATGGCTGCCCACGGACAGGTCGATGGTCACCGTCGCAGTCGTTCCTAACAACTGCGCCCCTTCGTACCACGCAAAGCCAATGATGACCCCATCCGCGTCGTACGAACTAGTGCCGTCCAACATCGCCGTGGCAACACCGTCGCCGTCCGGGTCGGCTGCCATCTGGTCGGGACCGGCGACCGTCACGGGCAACTGGTTGGCCTTCGGGGTCACAGTCACCACGACTTGGTCGGCCGCCACCGCGCCTGCGAGGTCGGCCACCGCGAGCGTCAAGGTATGCGTGCCGACGGCAAATGTCCACGGCAATGTCGGCGTTTGTCCCAGTGGCAGCTCTCCCTCTCGCCATTCGTAGCTGATGATCGCGCCTTCGGAGTCGACGGATTGGCTACCGTCCAGGGTGACTGCAGCTGCTCCATCGCCATCCACATCCATCACCGTTTGATCTGCTCCGGCATTGGCCGTCGGCGGTTGGTTGCCGTTGACCATCACCAACACACTGTCGCTGCCGGTCTGCCCGTCGTTATCCGTCACGGTCAACGTGAGCGTGTGGCTGCCGACCGTGAACCCACCGGTAAACGCGGGAGTTATCGCCAGCAGGGTCTGCCCCTCGCGCCACTCATAACTGGTGATGACGCCGTCGGAATCGTAGGACGCCCCGCCGTCCAAGGTCACGGTTTCCACGCCGTCGCCATCCGCATCGGCCCGGGATTGGTCGAGACCGGCGAGCGCGAAGGGCGACCGCGCCAGTACTTCAACCGCGGATACGAGATCGAACTGATCAATGACCTGACCATTGATGTTCTTAAAGTAGCAGCTGGCGCGATCCGGCTGGCCATTAACATTGAACGTGCAGAACAACGCACCGTAGGTCGCCCCCTGGGTCGAGGTATAGATCGAAGCAAACCACGGGTCAGCGGATGCCTGCGCGCCAATACTCTGCCCACCAAGGCCGGAGACGAAGGCAAGACTCCTCCCCTTCTCCAACACGAGCGTGCTCGAGGTAGTGGCAACCTGCTGGGTCTGGAAGCTGCTCATCAGGTAGGTGCGCGCGTAGGTATGGTCATGCCCGGTGGCGACCATCCCCCCTGCCTTGCGGCATTCTTCGTAAACGCCCCAGCCGGTCTCGTCAGGATGGGAATTGCCAACCTCCATGGCTTGCATGTTCTTGTGCCATGAGCACACGCTCCAGACCGCGTGGTCGGCGGCCAGCTGATCGCGCAGGTATAGGTCATGGCCGCTGCCCATGGTGCCTGGCGCGGTCAAAAGGAAGAAGAGGCCCCGGTAGCGGCAGGCGGATTGCACCCCAAGATCACCGCTACAGGTGGCCCCGGGGATGCGGCCCAAGCGTTCCTGGAGCTTCTGCTGGTAACCGGCCCACGCCAGGAGGTCATGATTTCCAACGGAAGCGAAGTACGGAAAATCCGCGCCCAGAATATCGGTGATCTGCTGGTCCCAAGCAGCGGGATTGTCCGCGTAGTCGAAATCGCCCTGGTGGAACACTGCGTGGGCGCCCTCGTTTTTGATCATCTGCAGCACGGCTCTTGAATTGACCGTCAACCCCTGGTCGCCGAGGAATGCGACCTTCAAATTGGGGTCGGTGGAATACGGCGGCACGTAATTGGAATCAACCAGCAGTGTGGAGTCTGCTCCTGCCATGGCGGTCTGCCCGACAGCGTCGCGCACCTGGCAGTTCCAGCGGTACGTCGATACGTCCTGCAGCGTGGCGGCAAACTGCGCCGTTCCTGCCGTGCCGGCCAGTGGCTGCGTGGCCTGCGGACCCCAGCCCTCCAGCGTCCGATAGCTGACGGTCAGCTGCGGACGGTTGGCCGCGGTCGCGTGTTCGCTGGTGTAGAAATCCACGCCGTCGGCGCCTGATTCCACCATCACCACGCCGTGGTTCGGCGCGCCGCCTGCCCACTGCTGCACCACTGGCGTCAAATCGTAGGTCTGGCTGCCGACCGTGCTGCACGTCCAGTTGAGCGCCGCGCTGTCGCGAGAAACCGCGCCGTCGGCGCCGGGGTTGCCCCACGGCACGCCGGCCGCCCGCAGGTTCCAGGTCGCTTCCGATTCAACCCAATCCTCAAGCAACCGGTACGTCCGGATGGTATTGCCGATATTGAAGCAGTTGAACGTCAGCGAAGCCGACACGATCTCCGCCCCGGGCGGCACCTGGTCAACGCCGCTGCCGAAAAGGTTTGGAAATTTGATCAGGCCGTGGGCATGCGGGGTCAGGCCGTCAATGTTCATGTCCGCGGCGGACCCATAGTTGGTGTTCGGCGCGTCGGCGGAGATATAGGTGTCATCGGTGGCCGCGGCCACCGTACCATTTTCCCGGAAGGTTTTGTCCCCCACGACCTCGCGGCCGTAGTACAGGGTCGCTTCCTCCAGCCCGACGTCGTCGGTTGCCGAGCAGCGGAACGTTGCCGCCGTTGAGGTCTGCACGGCGCCATTCGCCGGCGCACTCAACACCACCTGGGGCAGCGCGTCGGCGCGCACGGCCAGCGGGAAACCCGCGGAGGTCAGCGCCACCACAGCCGCGGTGGCAGCCCAAACAGTTTGACGGATGTGCATAGGTAGGTGGGTTAAACGTAAGTCCCTCCGTCCGTAGTATACTGTATCCAGGCTTGCGCCGCATCCTCATCCCTATGCCCACCGTTATCACCCGCCGACTGGTCCGATGGCCGACCCGCCAGCCAAACTCCCGTAAGGGCGATAACGGCCGGGTGCTGATCGTCGGCGGCTCTCCGGAGTACAGCGGCGCGCCCGCGCTTTCCGGCATCGCCGCCCTGCGCAGCGGGGCCGACTCGGTGGTGGTCGCCGCGCCCGAAAAAGTTGCCTGGGCGATCAGCGGCTGCTCCCCCGACCTGGTCACGCACAAGCTGCCGGGGCAATTCCTGTCGGTACGGCATTTTTCGGGATTAAAAATTATGGCATCCCGCAGCGACTGCTTGCTGTTGGGCGGCGGCGTGCACCCGCGGCCCCAGTCGCTCGCACTCCTCAAACGCCTTACGGCCCTGCCCGGGTTCAAGGTGCTGGACGCCGCAGCCCTGGACGCGTTCGACCCACACAATGTGCGGGATGCCGTGCTGACGCCAAACCGCGGCGAGTACCTGCGTCTGCAACGCCGTTGCGACGTGCGTGCACTGGTACGCCGCGGCAATATCATCGTGGCGAAAAGCTGGCGAACCACGATCTATGCAACGCAGGGCGAATTCCAAAACCGCACGGGCAACCCAGGATTGACCAAGGCCGGCACGGGCGATGTGCTGGCGGGTTTCATCGCCGGGTTGACGGCACAATCGCACGACATGCTCCAGGCGTCCATCAACGCCATCTCCCTGCTGGGGAGCGTCGGTGACGCGTTGCGGAAAAAGTACGGCGGCTACTTCTTCCTGGCCTCGGACTTGGCTGCAGCCCTCCAAAATATCCGCCACCGGATGGTATATTAGGGAACGATCCCATGCCGCTCAATCACGTCAACGTTGCGCTCGTCCTCGCCCTCGGCAATGCGGTGCTGCTGCCGCGCGTCCCCCTGCTTGCCAACCACGCGCTGACCGTGACCCTGGGGATTGCCATCACTATCGCCGTCCTGGCAGCCGGACGACGCGCCTGGGTCGATGCCGGTATGGGCACGGCGGTCGCGGCAATTTTGGGGTTTGCCCGCGTCCGATGGCCGGACACCGACGGCCTGCTGCTCGTGCTCATCACCACCGCGATCCTGGCATTTGTCTTCCTTAACCTGACGCTGCTGATCGGCCCCTGGTCACGCTTCTTCCGCCCGCGCTTCGTACGCCTGATGAAGCACCGCCGGCATGTCGGAGTGGTGAGCTTGCTGTTGGCGCTCACCCACGTCAACATCGTACTTTCCAGCTACTACAATAACCAGGTTCCGCTGGCGCTGATGATCGGCTCCAACGTCTTTGGCGCCGCGTCGATCTACATCATCGAGCTGCTGGGGCTGACCTCCTGGGACTGGGCGCAGGGGAAAATCACGCTGCGCTGGTGGGGAGTCATCCACATACTCACCCTGCTCCCCTACCTGGGGCTGCTGGGGCTGGGGTGGCGCGGCGGCGGATTGACGCCACTGGAAAAAATCATCCTCGTCGGCATCGCCGTCTGGTGGCTCTGGCTTGCCCCGTGGCGCGTCCAGCATTTTGCCCACCGGACACCGAACGGCTGGCGCCAGCTGCACCTCCTGGTATACGCCGCCTACCTGTCGGTGGTCGTTCACATCTGGCGCGGCGTGGTCGGAAATCGGCCGCTGTCCACCCAGGTTGTGTTCTGGCTGCCGGTCGTGTTCGTGGTCGGTTCGCACGCCATCGGATTATTCCTCAAATACCGCCAGCAAGCAGTGCGACGCGCGGCGGCATCGGCGGTACCTCCGCCAACGGTCACGGCTGTCCGCCCACCGCAGACCCCCTCATGATGTCCTCACTGCGCACCACACTCTTCGCTGCGGCGTCAACCGCCAGCGCCGTTTGCGTTTTCACGCTGGGCGTTATCTTCCTGCCCCAGCCACAGCAACTGCTGGTTGCGGCCACCCCGGTTGTTGCTGCATCCGCCCGTGAGCGCCTGTTCGCGACTGCACAACTACAACGGTATTTTCGCACCCGCGACACCACATTGATTTCCAGCTACAACCCCGATGAACGGGCCCACCTCAATGAGGTGACGACCATCATCGGCACCGTACCCTGGCTCTTTTTCGTTTCCGCTCTCGCGGCTTTTGCATTGGGGCTCCAGGGGTACCGCGCCCACGGCAAGCCCTGGCTGCGGCATGCCCTGCGCTCGGCGTGCCAAGCCTCCCTGGCGGTAACGCTGGGATTCCTCGTGCTCGGAAGCCTGACATTCGCCGCGGCGTTCCAATGGTTCCATCAGCTGGCCTTTGTCCAGGCGCCGTGGGCATTCGACCCTGCGGAAAGCAAGCTGGTCGTCCTCTTTCCACCGCAATACTTCCAGGCGGCCACGACGTTCGTGCTGCTGGGGACTGCGGCGGCGGCAACCATGGGTTGGCTGCTGATCGCGCGCGAGGCAACAAAAAATCCGCGCGGCTGACGCGCGGGCGACGCGAACCGACGCTACGCGGCGGCGCGTTTGGCGCGCGTGCGCTCGATCGACGACAGCAGCCGCTTGCGCAGACGGACGTTCTTGGGGGTTACCTCGACGAGCTCATCATCGCCGATGTACTCCAGCGCTTCTTCCAAGGTGAGCAGGCGCGGCTCGTCCAATTTTTCCGACACCCCCTCGCCCTTGGACCGCATGTTGGACAAGCGCTTGATCTTGCAAATATTGACCTCGAGATCCTCGTCGCGGGCGTTCTCGCCGACGATCAAACCGGCATAGATGGGGTCGCCAGGACGGATGAACAGCTGGCCGCGGCCTTGGGCATTCAGCATCCCATAGGTATTGGCCGTCCCCGCTTCTGCGGCAATGAGGGAACCGTGCGGATTGGAGGCGATCGCTCCGGGATAGGGCTGGTAACCGGCGAACAAGGTGTTCATGATGCCGGTCCCCTTGCTATCGGTCAGCAGCTCGTTGCGGTAGCCAAACAGCCCGTGCGTCGGGATGAGAAACTCTAGCCGGGCATGGCCGTTGTCCACGTGCATGTCCTTGAGCTCGCCCTTGCGGCGGGAAATCTTATCGATCACCGCGCCCACGTACGGCTCCGGCACTTCCAGGAACAGCTGCTCGAACGGCGCCATGGTCTGGCCCCCTTCCTCGCGCAGAATGACCTCGGGCCGCGACACGGCGAATTCAAAACCCTCGCGGCGCATTTTCTCGATCAGAATAGCCAGATGCAGCTCGCCGCGGCCGGCCACCTGGAAAGTATCCGCGGAACCGGTCTCCTCCACCCGCAACGCAACGTCCGTGTCCAGTTCGCGCCACAGGCGCTCGCGCAGGTTACGCGACGTGCAATACTGGCCCTCAGTCCCCGCGAACGGCGAGGTGTTGACCAAGAATTGCATTTTTACCGTCGGCTGCTCAATGGTCAGCGGCGGCGCCGGCTGGGGATGCTCGGGGTCGGTGATGGTGTCGCCAATCGTCACGTCCGGGAGGCCGGCCATCGCCACGATATCGCCCGCCGTACCATGCTGGGCCGGCACCCGCCGCAATCCCTCGAAAGTCATCAGCGCGGTCACCTTCGCCGCAATACTGGTACCGTCGCGGCGGCAGTGCAGAATAGTGTCGCCAAGGGCGATCTTCCCCTGCGTCAGGCGGCCGGTCGCGATCTTACCCACATAGTTGTCGTACGCCAGCGCAACGACCGGCAGCTGCAGCGGCTCTGTCTCGCGCACCTGCGGCGGCGGGATCTTCTCCACGATCGTTGTAAACAGCGGGGTAACGTCGCTCATCGCGGCCAGGTCCGGCAGGAGCCCGGCTTTGCCCTGCAACGCCGAAGCGTAGACCACGGAAAAATCCAGTTGCTCGCTGGTCGCGCCCAATTCCAAAAACAGGTCGCCGACCCGCTCCAGCGCCCAGGACACGCGAGCCGCCGGCCGGTCGATCTTCTTGATGACGACGATGATGCGCAACCCTCGCGCCAGGGCTTTCTTGAGTACGAACAGCGTCTGCGGCATCGGGCCTTCCTGCGCGTCAATGAGCAGCAGGGCGCCGTCGGCCATCTGCAACACGCGCTCCACTTCTCCCCCGAAGTCGGCGTGGCCGGGGGTATCGATGATATTGATCTTGACACCGCGCCACACGACGGCGGCGTTCTTGGAAAAAATGGTAATGCCGCGCTCGCGTTCCAGTTCATTGGAATCCAGAATGCGTTCGCGCGACGCCATATCGCCGGCGAGCTTCGTTTCCGACTGCCGGATCAAAGCATCCACCAGCGTGGTCTTGCCGTGGTCGACGTGGGCGATGATGGCGACGTTGCGGAGTTGGGTTGCGGCCATGGAACGTAAATAAAAAATCCCCGCGGGGTGTGCACCACCATACCATAGAAAGGGAAAAAACACAACGCAGCGCGTTTTTGACATCACTGGCAGGGCACCCTACGATAAGGCCGACTCTATGCCCCGTAGTACAACGGGCTGGGGATGGAAAAGAAACGGCGGCACAGATACTTTTTACGTCGTAACACGAAGACCATACGTTTAACCGTTGTCCTACGGGGTATGCTGCCTGCCGACCTGCAATCGTACGACTTCCGGCTGCCGCCGTCATTGATCGCGCGGGAACCCCTCGCGCGCGGCACCGAACGGCTGCTGGTCATTGACCGCCGGACGCGATCGTGGCAGCACCGAACCTTTGCCGACCTGCCAGCCCTCCTGGCGCCCGCCGACTGCTTGGTTGCCAACGACACCAAGGTCATCTGGGCGCGGCTGCAGGCGACCCGCGCGTCGGGCGGCGCGGTGGAGCTGCTGCTCCACCGGGAGCTGGCCCCAGGGTCGTGGGAGGCATTGCTCAAACCCGCAGGCAAATGCCGCGTCGGGGAGACACTAACAGTGTCACCGCGGATTTCTGCCACCGTCACCGCCAAATACGCCGAGGGCCTGGTAACGGTCACTTTGCAATCTGACGGCCCGCTGGAAAAAATTTTAGATGCGGTCGGTCATGTCCCGCTGCCGCCCTACCTGCGGCGCGCCGATACCGCCGCCGACCGCGTCAACTATCAAACGATGTTCGCAAAAACCCCAGGGGCGGTGGCCGCGCCGACCGCCGGGCTGCATTTCACCCCGGCGCTGCTTTCCGCCCTGCGCCAGCGCGGCATCGCGGTAACGGCCGTCACCCTGCACGTCGGGCTGGGCACGTTCCAGCCCTTACGCCACCACCAGCTGCGCGCCGGCCGGCTGCACGCTGAACGGTATTCGGTAGCACCCGCGGCGGCCGCCGCCGTGCATGCCTGCCGCGCGCGCGGCGGCCGGGTCGTCGCGGTCGGCACGACCACGGTCCGCACGCTGGAACAATCCGCCCTTGACCACCGCGGCACGGTTGCGGCCGGCAGCGGGGAAACGACCCTCTTCATCACCCCCGGCTTCCGTTTCCAGGCCGTTGATGCGCTGGTCACCAATTTTCATCTCCCCCGCTCCAGCCTCCTGCTGCTGGTCTGCGCGTTCGGCGGACGCGGCCTGATGCTGGCGGCGTACCAAGAGGCCATCGCCACTGGCTACCGCTTCTATTCCTACGGCGACGCGATGCTTATCCTATAAAAAAAGAAAGCGGCAGTGGGGGTACCACCGCCGCCGGGAAGCACGAGCAGTTGCTGCTCATGTGTTACAAGGAACGAGATCGCCGCGGCCTTTGACGGCGTAGGCGGTCATGAGGGGGAAGGTCTCTTGGCAGCTAAGTTGCTGCAATGCGCGGGCGACCGCACCCTTGAGCGCGTGCAGATTGATCGCGTAGGCATCGTCTTTGTCGGAACGGTGCGGGTGCCGCTGGATGACCACGGCCACCGGAATGGGCCGTGAACTGCGCTGCAGCAAAAGGTTTACCGCCACACCCAGCGCGGGCTTCAGCCACTGGACGCGGTCCGAAACCATGAAGTACGACGGATCGCCCGCCAGGCCGGAACCGACGACGATCCCTTCCTCACGGTGCTGCGAGCAGCGGTAGGGTTGCCCCAGATAGGCGATGTTACCCTGCAGGCACCGCGACAGATCGTGCACGAGATCGTGCCCGCAAATCCCTGCACGCTGCAGGAGTTCCGACGTCTGCGCCGCGGACAGCCCGTGCGGGGAGAGTTCGCGGCAGCGCGCCGCATCCACGATGCCGTTCGCGGCATGAATGCGCACCGCGCCGCTCGCCACATCGCGCGAGATCCACACCAGTTTGGTGTTGGGGACCGTTTGGCACCAGCTGCAGAAGTTCTCCCACACATCAAGCTCACTCACGCCGAGTGTGGCGCGGTACGCGCAGTCGGTATGCGTTTCGCACACCACCAACTG
Source organism: bacterium (assembly GCA_030648715.1). Classification (GTDB taxonomy): domain Bacteria; phylum Patescibacteriota; class Patescibacteriia; order Buchananbacterales; family GWA2-38-13; genus VMFR01. The sequence goes on from JAUSGZ010000066.1 coordinate 21,811, forward strand.
CCGCAAGCCGCGTGCCTCGGCCCGCTGCGCGTCGTGGCGCAGCCGCCGCATGATGGCGCGGGCGTTCCGTCGGTCGACGTACGCGCCCAGGATCCGGGAGTGCTTGTACGGCAACGAGCCGTACACGGGCGTGCCGCACCGGCCGTCGATACAGCCGATGACGTGGCCAAACATCCTGAACTCGGATGCTTTTGCCTGGTGCTCGGCGGCCAGACGGGCCTGCTCGCGCAGGCGCGAAAACCATCTTTCATTATTCAAGGTACATCTCCTCAAAACTCCAAAAAGCGACGGAACGGAAAGAACAGCGAAACACGTAGTATACCAAAAAACCACGATTTGTCAAGGGCAAAAACCTTTCCAGTGGTAAAAAATGGCTAGGGAGCGTACAATGAGGGCATGCAACCTCGCCACCTCCAGAACGTCTTTTTCTTCGGCCTTCTTGTTGTCGCTTTCGCGCTGGTCGCACGGCTGTTTCGGCCCTACCTGACGCCACTGCTGTTCGCGGCGACGCTCGCCATCATTTTTTGGCCGCTGCATCGGCGGTTGCGCAAGTGGCTCGGGCATGGATCCATCGCGGCGTTCGTCAGCATGCTCATCGTGCTGTCCGGCGTGCTACTGCCGATTTTTGCGCTGACGGCAACCGCAGTCTTGGAGGCCCAGCAGCTGGTGGCAAGGCTGCAGCAGGGCGGACTGTTCGACCGCGCGCTCCAGCAGCTCATCAACCTGCCCCAAAATTTCTTTGGCAAGATCAGCCCGTCGTTCGACCCGGCCGCGCTCAACGTGGACGAGTACCTCGGCCAGGCGCTGCGCTACTTCATCAGCCACGCCGCCGGCGTCCTGTCGAGCATCGCGGGCACGTTCATCCACATCGTGGTCTTCCTCTACGGCCTCTACTATTTCTTCAAGGAGGGCGATCAGCTGCCAAAACTCTTCACGCAGCTGTCGCCGCTGCCAAACCACTACGACGCCAAGATCATCGCGCGCGTGCGCCTGATGGTCACCTCGGTGATCCTCGGCGCGCTGCTCTTGGCCGTCATCCAGGGCGTACTGACCGGGGTGGGTTTCCTGATGTTCGGCATCCCGGGCGCGGTGCTCTGGGGCATGTTGACCGTGCCCATCTCGTTCGTGCCGTGGCTCGGCACGGCGACCGTCATCGCGCCCGCCGTTATTTATCTTTTCGCCAGCGGTCATACGGGCGCGGCCATCGGGCTTGGGCTCTGGGGCGGACTGGTCGTCGGTCTTATCGACAATCTGCTCAACCCCGAGTTCATTGGTTCAAGGGTCAAGATCAACCCCTTGCTGGTGCTGGTGTCGGTCCTGGGCGGATTGCAGGTCTTCGGTGTGGTCGGCTTTGTGGCGGGTCCGATCGTGCTGAGCGTATTTTTGGCCCTGCTGGAGATCTACCAGCAAGAATTCCGCGACAAAACAGCGGACCACCGGCCGGTGAATGGTTTGGGCTAACGCATGAGTTGTGCGGACATTTCGCATCCAAAAAGCCACGCACTGGCACGAACCGTTCCGTGAGGACAAGCTGGTACACTCCCTGCAGCGGGTTGGCGCCAACCCCGAGCACGTGACCGCCGTATTGCAGCGTCTGCGGGGCCGCCTGCGCTCCGGCCTGACGACTGACGACCTGGCCCTCGGCGTCTCGAGCGAATTGAGCCGCCTCGACCAACGGGTGGCGGCGCACTATCGGCTGCGCCGTGCCATCATGGAACTGGGGCCCGAGGGCTACCCGTTTGAACGGTACGTCGCCAAGATCTTTTCCCACTACGGCTACGCGACCCTGGTCGGGCAGCATGTGCCGGGTCGCTGCATCAGCCATGAGGTGGACGTCATCGCCGAACGCGCCGGCCGCCGGCTGATGGTGGAATGCAAATACCACAACCGCCGCGGCGTGCAGTCGGACGCGAAGGTCGCGATGTATACTTGGGCGCGCTTCGAGGACATCCGCGACCGGGGCGCCGCCGGGCACGGCGGCGGCCACGCCTTCGACGAAGGGTGGCTGGTGACGAACACAAAGGTCACCAGCGACGCGCTGAACTTCGCCCGCTGCGTCGGCCTCAAGGTGTTGGGCTGGGGTTACCCGGCAGAAGCCGGCCTCCAGCGCCTGATCGAGGCCGCCGCCCTCTACCCCATCACCTGCCTGCCGCGACTGTCAGGGACCCAGCGGCGGGTGCTGTTGCAGCACGAGGTGCTCCTGTGCCGGCAATTGGCTGGCCAACCCGAGGTTTTACGAAAACTTGGATTTTCTCCGGGGACCGCGGCGCAGCTGGCGCTCGACGCCCAGCAGATCGTGCAATTGGCCGACGACCCCGCTCCACCGACGCTCTAGCCGCGTATGGCAATCTCGGGAGTTCTGCGGGGCCGGTGGCTCGTGCCGTTCTTCGCGGGCGTGTTGCTGGGCGCAGCATTCGTTTCTCGCCTCGACCGCCCAATGCCTGCGGCGCTGCCTGCAACATCCCCTGCCCCGACGCCAACGGCTGCGGTACTGGGCAGCGCTACCGATGAGGATGGCGTAGCACCAATAATCCCTGCCCGAGTCGCGCGGGTCATTGACGGCGACACCATTGAACTGGAGGACGGCCGGCGCGTGCGCTACCTGGGCATCGATGCGCCGGAAACCAGCCGCAAGGATTGCTTCGCGAACGAATCCAAAACGGCCAATGAACGCTTGGTACTGGGGAAAACGGTCCGGCTGGAACGCGACCGCACCGACACCGACCGCTTCGGCCGCTTGCTGCGTTACGTATACATCAACGACACCATGGTGAACGAAACGTTGGTCGCCGACGGTTTTGCTTTCGCCTCGCGCTACCCGCCGGACGTCCTCTACGCTCCTGCGCTGGATGACGCCATGGCCCAAGCGAAAGCCGCCAAACGCGGCCTGTGGGGCGCATGCGCGGCTGCCGCCGACACCGCCGCCGTTGCCGCCACTCCGCCGCCGGGTGGCTGCAGCATTAAAGGGAATATCAATACGAAGGGAGAAAAAATCTACCACCTGCCCGGCTGCGGCTCCTATGGAAGAACGGTAGTTGAGGAGGCCAATGGTGAACAGTGGTTCTGCACCGAAAATGATGCTGCCGCCGCGGGGTTCCGCAAGGCTGGCAATTGCCCATAAACTTATGACGACATCGCGCCAACAACGCCTGCGGCAGGTGGCCGCCAACCGCCAGCGCGGACTGACGGTCGTTTTAGAGAACATCTGGGACCCCCATAACGTCGCCGCAATCCTCCGCTCCTGCGATGCCGTCGGCATCCAGGTGATCCACCTGGTCTACACGCGAGACAAATTCCCTGGTATCGGCGCCAAGGCTGCCGCTGGCGTCAAAAAGTGGCTGCAGATCGAACGGCACGCTACCATTGCCGCCTGCTATCGTGTCCTGCGCCGCGCAGGATACCATATCCTCGCGAGCACCTTGGCCGGAAAACCCACCGGACTCTACCGCCTGAAACTGCGGCGGCCGACCGCCCTCGTGTTTTCCAACGAACACCGGGGTGCGAGCGACGACGCCGCGCGGCTGGCTGATGGCACCTTCCGCATTCCGCAGGTCGGTTTCGCGCAAAGCCTCAACGTGTCAGTCGCGGCTGCCGTCACTCTCTACGAAGCGTTCCGTCAGCGCCAACGCACACCAACGCGCCTCTCCGTGCGAGAACGCGAGCGGCTGTTGCGGGCGTGGCGCAAGCTCGCCTAGCCCATGCGTGCCTGGCTTGGCATCGGATTGTCCGTACTCGCCTTGGTCGGCTGGGGCCTGGGCGATTTTTTCATCCAACGCACGGCGCGCCTGGTCGGCGTCTGGGCATCCCTGCTCCTCCTCTCGGGTATCGGCACTATAGTGCTGTTGCCGGCCGCCGCGCCGGCGCTGGTTGCCGCGCTCGCTATACCTTCCCAGTGGCAACCGCTCGCCCTTTCCGCCCTGATAGCCTGCATATCGGCGCCGGTGAACTTCCTGGCGCTGCGGCGCGGCAAGATCTCAGTGGTATCTCCTATCATCGCCCTTGAGTTGCCACTGACCGTCGCCCTGAGCATCGCTATCGGCCGCGAACAGTTGTCGCCTCTGCAGATCGGCCTGATCCTGGCGGTCTTTACTGGCATGATGCTGGCCAGCGCCAGCACCGCGACACGACTGGAGCGGGGCGCGGCGCTGGCCTTCTTCAGCGCCTTCGGCTTGGCGGCCAGTAATTTTTTGATCGGCAAGAACAGCCAGGATATTTCGCCGATGCTGGCGCTGTTCGTAACCTACGGAGCGCTGACCGTGGAAGCATCGGCTGCGCTCCTGCTCCAGCGCCAGTTCACAACGTTGTTCGCCCAGGTGCGCGCGCATTGGCGGCTAATTCTCGCCCTGGGAGCGTCCGACGTCACCGCCTGGGTCGCCTACGCGCTGGCAACTACGTTCATCCCGATTGCCGTTGCCATCACCATCAGCGAAAGCTATGTGGCGCTCGCCGTACTGCTGGGGTTGCTGGTCAACCGCGAACAGCTGCGTGCCCGCCAGCGGGCCGGCGTCGCGCTGGCCGTGGGCGGCGTCATCATCCTTGCCGCAATAACGGGGGCGTAAAGCCGTACGCTCTGCGCTCCCATCCCTGAGGGGGTGTGCTATAATGGTTGCCCACGTATGCGCAAAACCATTTTTTTAGCTGCAACACTCGCCCTGCTGGGAGCAGCCACGCTGCTGGTACCCCGCAGCGGCCGTTCCACACGGGACGCGCCGGCGCAGACCGCGACGGCGGCACCAACCCCGACGCCCGACCGGACGGAAGCGTTCGTTGTCGAGGGTGGCGACACGTTCGGTACCCTGGCGGCACGGGCGGAAGTGGGTGGTACGGACGCGCAAGCGGTTCTGGCGGCTTCCGAACAGATCCATACGTTCGCCGAACTCCGGGTCGGCCAGCCGCTGGCGTTCACGTTCTCGGCGACTGACGGCCGTCTGGTGGCCGTCAGCTATGAACCCAACCGCGAAGATATCGTGACGGTCCGCCGCACCGCCGACGGCTGGACGGCGGAAGAGGCACCCATTCCCTACGAAGTGAGGACCGCCACCGCCAAGGGAGAGATCACGTCGTCGCTGTGGGAAGCGATGCTTGCCCAGGGCGACGACGGCCAGCTCGCGATCGCCTTGGCCGAGGTCTTTGCCTGGCAAGTGGACTTCGCCGTTGACGTGCGGGTCGGCGATGCGTTCGCCGTAGCGTACGAACAGCGCTTTCGCAACGGAAAGTATGTCATGCCCGGCGAAATCCTGACCGCGCGATTCACCAACGACGGCACCACTTACCGCGCCTACCATTTTTCAACTGACGGCGTGAGCGGCTACTTTGACGAGCAGGGCCATTCCCTGCAACGCGTCTTTTTAAAGTCGCCGCTGACCTATCGCTACATCAGTTCCGGATTCACCGGCAGGCGCTGGGACCCCATTTCAAAAAAGATCACCGCCCATTACGCCATCGACTACGCCGCACCGATGGGAACGCCGACCGTCGCGGTTGGCGATGGCGTGGTGGTGCAAGCCGGTTGGAATAACGGCTACGGTATTTCCCTGACCGTGCGCCACAATGAGACCTTCACCACCCGCTACGGCCACTTCTCCCGCCTGGCCAAGGGCATGCGGACGGGAACGAAGGTGTCCCAAGGCCAGGTCATCGGCTACGTGGGTTCAACCGGCCACTCGACCGGGCCGCACCTGCATTACGAAATGTACAAATACGGCACCAAGGTCAACCCATTCACGGTCGAGCTCCCGGCTGGCGTTCCCGTGCCCGAGGCTCAACAGGCCGCCTTCCTGGCCGAGG
>JAUSGZ010000032.1 GCA_030648715.1 bacterium
GGAGCGATTTCCAGGTCCCGTCCGCCGACGGCAAGCCCAGTAACGCGTCCGCCGGGCTGGGCGCCAAGGTCGCGATGGGCGCGTTCACGTTCGCCGGCAGCGGCGAGATCCGCAAGGTCGGCGAGGTGATGTACGGGCGCATCAACGAGTTTCCGGCACTCGGGTTTTTCGACCTGAACGCCATCAAGGGCAAATGGGTCGCGATGACCGAGGAAGACCTGATCGGCAGCAGCCTCGCTTTCAGTTTTGCCGACGTCAAAGACGAGGTGAGCAAAGAGAATGCTACGGCCGTCAAGCAGTACCAGTTGGCGATTTCCCTGGCGCGCGAGCAGGGTGTGTTGCGTATTGAGCAGGTGCTGCCGATGACGGAAGAAAACGGCAGCCGCTACCATCACTACCGGTTGAAGTTCGACCGCACGAAGTTCGTCGGTTACTATCAGACCTTGGCGGAGCGTTCCAAGGCAGAGTTTGGCGCCGACGCGGTCGTGAAGTTTAAGCAAGAGGTCGTGGACTACCTGCAGAACGAGGATTTCGCGCTCGCCTACGATGCGCTGGCCAAAAACACCGCCGCGGAAGTCTGGGTGCAGGAAAAGACCTACCTGCCGCGGCAGTTTTCGTTCAGCGTCCGCCTGGTGCCGCCGGATGCGGCCGCCAAGCACGCTGGCAAGCAATTCAAGCTCAAAACTTCGGTGACGCTGGACAAGGTCAACCAGCCGGTGTCGGTGGAAGCGCCGTCGCCAACCATCAGTGTGGATGAGGCGACCGGTCTCATCACGGGTCAGTCACCGGCCCAGATCGTGCTGCAGCGCCAGGTCCGCAACGTGGAAGCCATCCGCACGGCGTTACGGAAGTACCGCCAGCATGCCGGCGCCTACCCCGAGACGCTTACCGACTTGAAGCGTAAGCCGAGCGAGGTCCCACGCGCGACTCCGACCCCGCAGCCGGCTCGCGGCTCGCTGCAGGAAACCGTGAATGTTGGACTCCAGTACGGTACGGTCGTGGGATTGGGCGGAACAGAAGATTGGGAGGAGCCGAGCACCAAGAACGACGCGCCCTTCCTCAAGGTCATCCCCAATGACGTCTACACCAAACAGCCGTATCCGTACCAGCGCGACGGCGAGGGGTACACCCTCAAATACCAGGTTCAGCTGGTTAAGGATGAAGGCTCGGAGCGCAGCCCATGGTCAACAAGTGAACAGTATGTGAACGGCGAGAACACCGCTGACCAGAATTCCCTGTCGCGGGAACGGGAGTCAACCGAAGACCGCGACCGCGACGGCTTGAGCGACCAGCAGGAGCGGGATGTCTATGGCACCGATCCCTATGATGACGACACCGACAACGACGGCTTCAAGGACGGCGTGGAGGTGCGCGGCGGCTACAATCCCAAGGGCGACGGCCGGCTGCAGACGGGCCAAAATTAGAAGTTTTGAGTCCAAATAATGAGAATCGCCCCGGGAACGGGGCGATTTTTTATGCTGCGGTATTCGGGGGTAAACTATTGACAATTTAGGTCAATTATGCTAGGCTACACACTTCCCCAATTAGGGGATTTTTTATTAGACTATGGCCAAAAAATCAGTTATCCGCAGCTCTTTTGGCGTAGCCGTTCTCGTCTCCACTCTTTCGCTGCTTTTGGCTACCTATCCGGGCGTTGCCGCCGCTCCCCAGGGAGTTGGCGACTACCCGGATGCCGTACAGCGTCAGGCGGCGACATTCGCTGCCGCGCCGAAAGTCGTGCGGAAGGTGAGGGTCGTGGTGACCGCCTACAACAGTCTGCCCGAGCAGACCGATAGCACGCCGTGCATCACCGCCAGCGGTTACAACCTGTGCCAGGCGGATGAAGAGAACGTCGTGGCCGCGAACTTCCTGCGGTTCGGCACCAAGGTGCGCCTGCCCGACTATTCGGGAGAAAAGGTCTACACCGTGCAGGACCGCATGCATCCGCGCTTTGACCGCCGGATGGACCTGTGGATGCGCGAGCGTTCCGACGCCAGGAAATTCGGCCTGCGGACGCTGACGGTGGAAGTGCTAGAGTAATCTCCATTAGTGCCAGAAAATGCCGCGGTCTTCCGCGGCATTTTTGGTCCCCGTGGCTTGAAAAGCGGTATTTACGGTGGTACGCTGGGGCGTACCAAGTGTTTGGGCGCGTTTTGCCCCGCAAGGGAAGACCGCCAGTCGAGGAGCTGTCCATTCAACCTTTTACATCATGTCTTTGTCGCGGTGGTGGGCAACATTTTGACCCCATTGCGGCCAGGTAGCCAAGTGGTAAGGCAACGCGGCGTCACGCGTTAAAAATTTCTTTTCGCAGAGTCGCTTTTGGCGGCAGGGAGGCCAGGTAGCCAAGTGGTAAGGCAACGGTCTGCAAAACCGTTATTCACGGGTTCGATTCCCGTCCTGGCCTCCTTGCCGCCAACTTCGTTGTTGCGTATTGATGGATGGGTTTCCCGCCTCCGAAATATTTTTTTAAGAAAGGAAGGCGGGACCCCGCCAACGGCGGTGGCGATTCCCGTCCTGGCCTCAATGGGGTCAATCGCGTTATTGGGGCCGTTCGTTGGATGGCGGCGGTGGGTCGGCTCTCGGTCTCGGGGAGCTGATTTTTATGTCAGGCTTGCGAAAAAAGCCGTTTTCTGATATTCTCAAGCAGTCTCCACGACTGCTATGAACGTCACGGAACTGTCACGCCGTTTGCGCATGGATACCCGAGATCTGCTCGTGCTGCTCCCGCAGCTCGGTTTTGATATTGGCCGCCGTGCGATCAAGGTGGACGACCGCGTGGCGCAAAAGATCATCGAACAGTGGCCGGTTTTAATGAAAAAATTGCGGGCGCAGACCGAGGACAGCGCCGCGGCCGCGGCCGTCGGCCCGGATGCCGCGGTCGCCAAGCGGCAGGTGCCTGTGCCGCCGACGCTGTCGGTGCGCGAGTTCGCCCAGCGCGCCGGCCTGCCGGTGACCAAGGTGTTGGCCGTGCTGATGCGCAACGGGGTGCTGGCATCCATCAATGAGCGCATTGACGCGGAAACCGCGACCATCGTGGGCGCCGACCTGGGCGTGGAAGTGACTGCGGAAGCGGCGACGGCGGCAAGTGAAGCCGCGGTAGCGCAAGCCGTTGCCAGGCCGACGCAGGGCGCGCCTCGGGCGCCGGTCATCGTCGTGCTGGGCCACGTGGACCACGGCAAGACCAAGCTGCTCGACGCCATCCGACGCACCGACGTCGCGTCGGGCGAGGCGGGCGGCATTACCCAGCACATTGGCGCCTACCAGGTGACTCGCAAGGACCACCGGTTGACGTTCATCGATACCCCCGGCCACGAGGCTTTCGCAACCATGCGGTCGCGCGGCGCGCAAGTGGCCGATATTGCCATTCTGGTGGTGGGTGCCGATGACGGCGTGCAGCCGCAGACCAAGGAATCGGTCAAGATCATCCGCTCCGCCGGGCTCCCGCTGGTGGTCGCCATCAACAAGATCGATAGGCCGGACGCGAACGTGGAGCGCATCAAACAGGAGCTGGCGGCATTGGAACTGCTGCCGGAGGATTGGGGCGGCACGACCATTTGCGTCCCCATCTCCGCCAAGGTTGGCACCGGCATTGACGCACTGCTGGATACCCTGCTGCTGGTGGCGGATATGGAGAAGGAAAAGATCGTTGCCGACCCCGCGTTGCCGGCGATCGGCACGGTCATTGAATCGCACGTCGACAAGGGCGAGGGGCCGGTGGCGACCATGCTGGTGCAGACCGGCACGCTGCGCCGCGGCGACCTGCTGCAGATCGGCGGCACCTACTACGGCAAGGTGCGGGCGCTCAAGGACTACCGGGGGCGGCCGCTGGAGGAAGCCCCGCCGTCAACGCCCGTGCGGCTGCTGGGGCTGAAGGCCGTGCCATCGGTCGGGGACGTCGCCTCCGTCACGACGACCGTGGACCGCAAGAGCAAGGCGGACACCCACGCGCTGCGGGGCCGAGCGACCAACGTCTACACGCCATCTTTGTCCTCGATCCCCGACAGCGCCGCCCCGGCGGTCACCTGCAATGTCGTGTTGAAAGCCGACGTGCTGGGTTCTCTGGAGGCCCTAATGGGTTCGCTGGACCAGTTCCAGCATCCGGAGGTCGGCGTGAAGGTCGTGGGCCGCGGTTTAGGGAATATCACCGAAGGCGACCTGCAGACGGCGGAAGCCGGTCACGCGGTGGTGCTCGGTTTCAATGTCAACCCGACCCCGGCCGCGGCGACGCTCGCGCACGACCGCGGTATCGAGGTGAAGACTTACAAGATCATTTATGACCTGCTGGGTGAGATCCGTACGCGCTTGGAAGCGATGCTCAAGCCGGAGGTCATTCGCACAGAGTTGGGTACGCTCAAGGTGTTGGCGGTGTTCCGCCAGGATAAGAGCGGCCAGATCATCGGCGGCGCGGTGACGGCCGGCCGTATCAGTCTGGGCGCGCAGGCGGCAGTCGTCCGGGACGGCATTGTGCTGGCGACCGGAAAGGTCTCCCAGCTGCAGCAGAATAAAGTGGCGGTCCAGGAGGTTGCCCAGGGCCGCGAGTGTGGCATTCGGTTCGAAGGCAAGGCGGTCGCGCAGGCCGGCGACACCGTGCAGGTGTATCGTGAAGAGGTGCGCGAACGGAAACTTGCGTTGGTCGCATAACGCTCCTGTGTCGTCCCATCGGGTCGCCCAAATCAGTGAACAGCTGCGGCGCGAACTCGGGCCGATTTTGGCGCAGGCCATTGAACTGCCCCCCGGGGTGTTGGTGACCGTTACGGCGGTGGACGTCGCCGCGGACCTGCAGAACGCCACTATCTGGGTGGGTGTGCTGCCCGGCGGCGACCACGACCGCGTGGTTCGCGTTCTCCAACGGCAGGCCCGCGTGCTGCACGCCGCGCTGTTTTCCGCCGTCCGTTTCCGGCCCGTGCCGGCGCTGCACTTCCGCTACGATATTACCGAAGCCAAGGCGGCCGACGTTGAGGCGCTCCTGGATCGTTTGGAGAGCGACCCCGCCTGACCACCCTTGACGAACATGGCCCGGCACGCTAGACTGCCGGGCTATGCCCCGTAGGACAACGGACAGCAGCAGGCAAGCCGACCCCAAAGGCGCAGATTATCCGCGCATAGTTTTTGTTTGGGTTACCTTGGCCCGACCGTAGTCCGACGGGGTATGCAATTTGGATTTTCCCCGCAGCAACTGGATGCGCAGCTCGCGCGCGCGCGATCGGTGGTAGTGGTTGGCCACGTTCAGCCGGACGCCGACTGCCTGGGTTCCCTGACCGTTTTTGCTTGCTATCTGGAGAGCCGCGGCTGCGCCGTTACTCTCTACTGCGCCACCCCGGCGCCCGTCCGCCTCCAGTTCTTGCCGGGGGTATGCCGGCTGCGGACCACGGCACCCGGACCCTATGACGCGGTGGTGGTGCTGGACTGCGGCGATCTCAAACATGCCCACGTGACGCCCGAGCAGCTCGCACGTTGGTCGCCACGATTGGTGGTCAATATCGACCACCACCAGACCAACACGCGGTTCGGCGACATCAACCTGGTACAGCCTGCCGCCGCTTCCACGACGGAGATCCTCTATCAATACTTCCGCGCTTTGGATGTTCCTATTACGCCGAAGATCGCTACGTCGCTTTTAGCCGGCATCGTCGGCGATACCGGCGGTTTCCACCACGCCAATACCTCGCCCGCCGCGCTGAACGCCGCCGCCGAGCTGGTCGCTGCCGGCGCGTCGCTGCCAGAGCTGTTCTCGATCGCGTTCGGCGATAAGACCGTGCCGGCGCTGCAGCGCTGGGGTCCGGTGCTGTCGCGCATCACCGTGCACCCGCGTTACCAGGTGGCGCTGGCGGTCATTACCCGCGCCGATCTTTCCGGCCTGCCGGATGAAGCGGCCGCCGCGTCGGGGATGGCGAATTTCCTTAATACGCTCGATGGCGTGCGAGCGGTGGTCGTGCTGGTGGAGCAGGCGGACGGTACCATCCGCGGCAGCCTCCGCGCGCGCGATCCCTTGCTGGACGTCGCGAAGTTCGCTACGCTGTGTGGTGGCGGCGGCCATAAACTCGCGGCTGGGTTTTCCATCAAAGGAAGGCTGCAGGAAACGCCGCGGGGGTGGCAGATTACGAGTTAATGCAAAATCCGAAAATCACCAATTTCACCTTTTAATTTTTTAAATTTATTATGCACCTGATTCCCACTGTCATTGAGAAGTCAACGTTCGGCGAACGCGCGTACGACATCTATTCGCGCCTGCTCAAGGAGCGCATCATTTTTTTGGGTGATGTGATCACCGACCCGCTGGCCAATACCATTATCGCGCAGCTGCTGTTCCTCGAGTCGGAGGATGCGAAGAAAGAGATCAAGCTCTATATTAACAGCCCGGGCGGTTCGGTGTCGGCCGGCTTGGCGATCTACGACACGATGCAGTACGTCAAATCCGACGTGATGACGATCTGCGTCGGCACGGCCGCATCAATGGGGGCGGTGCTCCTGGCGGCTGGCACCAAAGGCAAGCGGATCGTGCTGCCCAATTCCGACGTCATGCTGCACCAGGTGATGGGAGGCGCCGAGGGCCAGGCCATCGACGTCAAGATCCGGGCCGAGCATATCCTGAAGGTCAAGGACCGGCTCAACCTGATCCTGGCCAAGCACACGGGACAGCCGCTGAAAAAGATCGAAAAGGACACCGACCGCGACTATTACCTGACACCCGAGGAAGCCATCGCCTACGGCCTGGTGGACAGGATCATCCAGTAGCGCTCCCGGGCCAGCACAGCCATCACTCCCCGCCGCCTCCGCACCCGAGGCGGCATTGGCTTGCCCCGTAGGACAATGGAATTCTGAGAACGGTTTCGGGCTCATTTTCTCATACACTCCCGTGAACAGACGACCGAAATGGCATCAGCCGTTGTCCTACGGGGCTTGCCAGGGAAATCATTTTGTGGTACGCTTGGGCCACGTATTGCAATTAATTACGACGTTTGAGGGTGACCCGTGAGCGTTCTGATTTTCTCCATGTTGCATTGCCTGCTTGTTGAACACTCTGGAACCGTCGACAGTGCCGTTCGGCCTGCCGCCGGTTTCATGTTCACCGCGGCGTTCTTGCCCAGGTAAATCAGGTTCAACCGCCGCGCCTGCGGGCGCGGACTTCGCTCCGGCCGTCCCCTTCGCCGTTGGACGGAGCACGTATGAAAAACTTTTTATGGGCCATCGCCCTGACTGCAGGGTTCGCTTTTGGCGTTGCGCTTGGGTACTACCTGCGCAAGCTGTGGGCCATCCGCCGGCGCGACATCATTGAGTCGCGCATCGAGAGCCTCATCAATGAGGCCAAGGCCAAGGAGAAGGAGATTCTGCTGGAGGCCAACGATAAGGCGCTCAAGCTGATCGAGGAGGCCAAGATCGAAGAGCGCAAACGCCAGGCCGACCTGCGCGCTACGCAGCAGCGTTTGGAGAAGCGCGAGGGGCTTTTCGACCAGAAGATCCTGGAGATCGAGTCGAAGAAGCAGGAGATCGTCGAGAAGGTCGCCAAGATCGAGCAGGTCAAGGCGGAGATCGCCAAGATCAAGGAAGAGCAGATCGCACGTTTGGAGCAGATCTCCCAGCTCAACCAGGAAGAAGCCAAGCGGCTGCTGTTCGAGAATGTGGAGCGCCGCAGCAAGGATGACCTGGCGGCGCGCATTCGCAAGCTGAACGAGCAGTCGGCCGAGGAGATCGACCGCCAGGCCAAGAAGCTCTTGAGCATGGCCATCCAACGCTGCGCCAGTTCGCACGCCGCCGAGATCACCACCTCCACGGTCGATCTGCCATCCGATGAAATGAAGGGACGCATCATCGGCCGCGAAGGCCGCAACATCAAGGCCATCGAACTGATGACCGGCGTCGAGATCATCGTGGACGACACGCCGCAGGCCATCACCTTGTCGGGGTTTTCGGCCATTCGTCGTCAGGTCGCCAAGCTCGCGCTCATCAAACTCATCGCCGATGGCCGCATCCACCCCGGCCGCATCGAGGAAGCCATTGAGCAGGCGAAAAAGGAACTGGCCACCGACCTCAAGAAAGCCGGCGAGGACGCCCTCTACGAGGTTGGCATCACCGGCATCCATCCCAAGTTGGTCTCCATTTTGGGCCGTTTGAAGTACCGCACCAGCTACGGCCAGAACATTTTGCACCACTCGGTAGAGGTGGCGTACCTGGCCGGGTTGATCGCCGAAGAGCTGGGCGCCGACGTAGCGCTGGCCAAGAAGGGCGGTCTGTTCCACGACATTGGGAAGGCCGTGGACCACGAGGTCCAGGGCAGCCACCCGGAGATCGGCTACAATATCCTCAAGAAGTTCAACGTCGGCGAGGACGTGGCGCAGATCGCCAAGACCCACCACGACGACATGCCGCCGCTGCTGGAGACGGTCATTGTTAAGGTGGCCGACGCCATCTCGGGCGCACGGCCCGGCGCCCGCAAGGATACGTACGAGAAATACGTCCAGCGGCTGGAAGAGTTGGAGCAGCTGGCGTCCAGTTTCCCGGGCGTGGAAAAGACCTACGCCATCCAGGCCGGACGCGAGGTGCGCGTCTTCGTGGTGCCGCAGGAAGTGGATGATCTGGGGGCGTACAAGCTGGCCTCGGAGATCGCGCGCCGGATCGAGCAGGAGCTGAAGTATCCGGGCGAGATCCGCGTTAACGTCATCCGCGAGACTCGCGTCATCGAGTACGCCCGGTAGTTTCCGGGAACGTAAAACTTGAAACCTTAAACTCGGAATCGGATTGATGCGACGCGGCAATACATAGCTCAAGCTACATGATGAATATCCTCTTTTTCGGTGACGTCGTCGGGAAGGTCGGCCGCAAGGGTCTGACTGCCGTGCTGCCCGCGTTGCGCCGGGAAACGAATGCCGATCTGGTGATCGTGAACGGCGAGAATTCCTCGCACGGCAACGGCATCACCGCATCGACGTACGCTGAGCTGCGCGCCGCCGGCGCCGATGTGGTGACGCTCGGCGACCATGCCTTCGACCGCGAGGAAGCCCGGACGCTGCTGGCCGGCGAGGACCGGCTGGTGCGGCCGGCCAACTATCCGCCGCAGCTGCCCGGCGTGGGTGTGCGCTTGGTGCCGGTGGGCAGCCGCGAGGTGCTGGTCATCAATTTGCTGGGTCGCGTCTTCATGAAGATGCACTATGACTGTCCGTTCCGCGCGTTTGACGCCTTGTACGCGCAGTACGTCGACCGTCGTCCGGCCGCCGTCATCGTTGATTTCCACGCCGAGGCAACCTCGGAAAAGCAGGCGTTCGCCTGGCACGTGGACGGGCGCGCCACGGCGGTGCTGGGCACCCATACCCATGTCCCGACCGCCGATTTGCGTACGCTGCCCGGCGGCACGGCATTGGTCTGCGATGTCGGCATGGTCGGCCCGCGCGATTCCGTTATCGGCGTCACTCCGGCGCGATCGCTCAAGTCATTCCTCCAGCAGACCCCCAGCCTGTTCGAGCCCGCCGAAGACGGGCCGTGCCTGGTGAACGGCGTGCTGCTCCAGGTCGACCCCGCCAGCGGCCGCGTCCAGTCGTTGCGGCGCCTGGACCGGGAGGTCCCCGTCTAGAGCGAAACCGTGGCTGGCTTGCGCTAAATTCGCGGTTTCGGTATACTACGTGGGTACGGGTGGCTGAGCCACCATTAGCAAGAATAATTTTTTTGAAAGGAGGTGGCGAATGAACAAAGCAGAACTCATCGACGTGATCGCGCAGAAAGTCAGCATCACCAAGCGTCAGGCGGAAGAGGCCATCGATTGTGTGACCTCGACGATCACCAATACGATCAAGGGCGGCGGCGAGGTGACGATCACCGGTTTCGGCGCGTTTTCCGCCAAGCAGCGTGCCGGCCGGACCGGCGTCAACCCGCGCAACCCCACCGAGAAGATCGAGATTCCTGCCGTCACGGTTCCGAAGTTCAAGGCCGGCAAGGCCCTCAAGGACGCACTCAAGGGTAAGACCTAACCGGCACTTCCCCATACAGTTCCAAACTCCCCCCGCATGCGCTGGGGGAGTTTTGGTTATCGGCGAATGCTCCAAAAAAGAAAAACGTTCACCTGGCGGTGAACATCTTTCTGGTGCGCCCACCCCGCCTCTGACGGGGCAGGGAGGGAATCGAAGTTGGTCCGATACCATCGGACCTCCCCATAGGGGCTTCCGCCTCTCTGGCGTTCGTCCCGCCGTTGGCAGGACTCGCGGTCACCCCCGGCAATGCGGGGGAGCTTCTCCCCCGCCACCCCCTCGTTCGATTCCCTGGCTGATGAAAATTGTTTATTAAAGAAAAACGTTCACCTGGCGGTGAACATCTTTCTGGTGCGCCCAGAGGGAATCGAACCCCCAACCGTTGGCTTAAGAGGCCACTGCTCTGCCAATTGAGCTATGGGCGCGTGCTTGGGTTGATTGTCCAATGCTCCCGGAGGGATTCGAACCCCCAACAACAGGTCCGAAGCCTGCTGTGATATCCATTTCACCACGGGAGCGAAAGGCGAGAGCGGCCAGCACGGACGGTACTTACATTCCCGGATAGTAGCGGAAAAACGTCGGCTCGTCAATCCTGGCCGCTATGAAAACCCCGCGATCTTGTGGATCGCGGGGCGTGGAATGTGGACGGAACGAACGGAACGAAAGGACGGGGACTACGGCGTGTCGCCGCAGGAGGCGACGGGCGGGACGATCGCCGGTGCGTCGGCGACCCGTAGGGTCTCGCGCCATTCCAGCGGCACAAGCGCGCGTCGGATCTCGCGGTGGATGTCCGGCAGCGGAATGCGGGTGGCGGGGACTCCCCGTGCGGTCGTGGATCCGTTGAAGATCCAGCCGGCCTGCGGGGTGAGGTGCCACTCGGGACGGTCGGCGACCGTGGTGCTGGTCAGCCGCAGGGTATCGGCAGGGGGTGTCGCACCGGCGCGACGGTACTCCTCCATGCGCAGCCGCCGCGCGATGGCGCAGGTGGCCCACCAGCAGTCGCTCCGCTTACGGTCGCGGAGCAACACTTCGGCGACCTGCCGCAGCACGGGCGGCATGTCCTGGCTGCTGGCGACTCCCTTGAGCTGACTGATGTGGAGTCTTGAGACGATTCGGGTGATCGACTCCACGGCCTCGTGCGTGGGGTGGTTGCGGCCGATCTGGCGGCCCAGCGACCCGATGATGGTACCGGACAGCTTGAGATGCTGCGACACGTAGATCTGGGTGTTGCCGCAGTTGGGTGCGGCCGGGATTCCCTGTTGGACGAAGAGGTCACACCCGCCGTAGAAGCGGGCCATGCGGTGGAACAGCGGGTCGTTGCCGACGATGCTGCCCACCCGCAGCGACGTGCCGTCGGGGAACTGCAGTATTCGGACTTGCGCCCGCTGCGTCCATTCCTGCCGCGAGGGTCCGAAGAACCGCATCTGCTCCTCGTACTTGGCCGAGATGGCCTTGAACGCCCAGTAGAGGACCTCCCGCGGGTCGTCCGGGTAGCGGTCGTGCAGAATGCGCACGAGGTGCGCCAGATCGAACGGCTGCGCTCCGCCGCGGGAATCCTGGCGCGACACGTAGGTCAGGATCTTCTCCAGGGCGGGGTCCTCAGCGATGCCCAGCGACTTGGCGACCAGAGCCGCCGAGCACGTGATGACGTCGGGGTCCTGCAGGCGCAGGCGATGGTCGTCCAACTTGGCGAGCGCGATGCCGAGCACCAGCGTGCCCTCCGCCTCGTGTTGGCCGACCGGCCGGCCATCGGGCGTGCCCTGGCCGGTGGGCCAGAACTCGAGCTTGGCGCAGTGGATGCCGGGGTACTTGCCCTTCCCGAAATTGCGGAGCAGCCACAGCGCCAGGATCTCCTCCAGGTGCGGCCGCGGGTGCACCGCGATTCGCTTGATGGTCATCGGATCCTGGGATGCTTCGGCAACCGCTGCCGCGATCTCGGTCTTCAGGTCGGGGAACTCGGTCGTTTCGTTGCTCACGACACTCTCCTATCGTTGCGGGTTATCCTCCACCCGTCAGGGTTCCAGGAATTACCTGGCGTTTCAAAGGACTTTTTCTGCGAAAAACGATTCCGCAGAAACCCTCGGCGGTACGATACCGTCAAGGAAAATGCTTTATACCATAGATTTATTGAATTGTCAAGATAATCCGACCGCATTAAAAAAACGCGGCGTCAGCCGCGTTTTTCCCTCTAGCCTTGGGAGAAAATTAGTCCAGCAGTTCGGGGTTAAGCATGTGGAATTGCGCCGTCTCTTTGGTGATCTCGTCGTTGCGGAACAGGTTGATGAGGTCCTGGTCCATGGTGATCATCCCCTCCTCCGCGCTGGTCTGCAACACCGTCTTGATCTGCGCGATCTTGTTCTCCCGCACGAGGTTGGCGACTGCCGGCGTGTTGATGAGGATCTCACGGGTGGCGACGCGACCGCCGCTTTTCCTGGGGATGAGGCGCTGGGAAATGATGGCGCGCAGCGTGATGGACAGCTGCAGCCGGATCTGCGGCTGCTGGTGCGGGGGGAAGATATCGATGATGCGGTCCATCGTTTGGGCGGCGTTGTGGGTGTGGAGCGTCGCTAGCACGAGGTGGCCGGTCTCCGCCAGGGTAATGGTGGTGGCGATGGTTTCCAGGTCGCGCATTTCGCCGACCATGATGACGTTGGGGTCTTGGCGCAGGACATGGATGAGCGCGCTGTTGAAGCTGAGCATGTCGGTGTTCAGCTGGCGCTGCTTGATGATGGACTTGATGGGCTCAAAGATGAACTCAATGGGGTCTTCCAGGGTGATGATGTGCGAGGAGCGTTCGTTGTTGATGTGATTGATCATCGCCGCCAAGGTCGTCGACTTGCCGCAGCCGGTCGGGCCGGTCACCAGCAGCAGCCCCTGCTGCAGGTTGAGCAGGTCGTAGACGATCTGCGGGACGTTGATGTCCTTGAGCGTCGGGATCTCCTTGCTGATGACGCGCGCGACCATCCCCAGGTTGTCCTTCTCCCAGTGGCAGTTGACGCGGAAGCGCCCGACGTTCTTCAGGTCGTACGAGAGGTCCAGTTCGCGTTCCGTTTCCAGGAGGCCAAATTGCTTTTCCGTCAGCATCGGCTTGATGAGCGAGCGGATGTCATTGCCCGACAGTTTGGCCTTGCCGGGGATCTGGTGCAATACCCCGTCAATGCGAATGATCGGCGGCATCGCGGTCACCAGGTGGAGGTCGGAGGCCTTGCGTTCAACGGCGATCTTGAATAACTCATCGATGATCATAATGTCGATCCGAAAATTACCGCCTTACCCAAAGATTATACCACACCACCCGGTCTTCGTGAATGTCCGACGCAGAATCAAAGAAAACGCCCCGCCATCGGCGGGGCTTGATCGGATCCGTTCCGCGCTTTGCATCTTGGCTCACGTCCAGCCTTTCGTTTTCAACCCGCGGTCGGCCGCTTGCTCCTGGGCTTCGCGCTTGCTGGAACCCTCTCCTTCCGCGATCAGTTCTTCGCCGAGGTAGAGACCGACCGTGAAATGCTTGGCGTGGTCGGGGCCGCGTTCGGACAGCACCTGGTAGGTGGGGGTGATACCCAACTGTTCCTGGGCGGATTCCTGGAAGCGGCTCTTGGGGTCGTGGTAGAGTTGTTCTTCGAAGATGCGCGGCAGTTCCGGCAGCAGGCAGCGCTCGAGGAACCCTTTGGCCGCGCCGTAGCCGCCATCCAGGTAGATGGCACCGACCACCGCCTCGAAAGCGTTGGCCAGGATGTACTGCCGCGCCTTGCCCTGGGCGTCGGCCGCTTCTCCGCGGCTCAAGTACAGGTAGGGCTCCAACTCCAGGTCGCGCGCCACCTTGGCCAGCATTTTGGCATTCACCAGCGCCGCGCGCCAGTTGGTCAGCTCACCCTCCGAATTGGGGTACCGCTGGTAGAGATTTTCGGTCACCACGAGCTCGATGACGGCGTCGCCTAAAAATTCCAGCCGTTCATTCTGGCCGAGTGGAAAGCCCGGATTCTCATTCAGGTAGGACCGGTGGACCATCGCCTGTTTGAGCAGGTCGAGGGTGCGGAACGTAACGCCGAGGCGTTGCTGCAACGGCGTAAAATCAGTCAGCGGCATGGGCGGAATCGTTATTCCGCCTGATCACCTGTGGCGGTAACCGAAGTTGCCGCAAGAGGTAAGCAGGCCGGGTAGGTTAAGCGGCGGAAGGCGGCGGCGGAGCCGCGGGTGTTGGTTCGGTCGGCGGTTTGGCATTGGCGATCTTTGGAGCGCCGGCGGCCTCCATCTCTTTGTAGATGGTTCCCAGGACGCCATTGACGAATTTGCCCGAGCTTTCGCCGCCGAACGTTTTGGCCAGTTCAATGGCTTCGTTAATGGCGACTTTGGCCGGGATCTCGACGTCGTGCTGCAGCTCGTAAATGCCGATGCGCAGGACGTTGCGGTCGACGTTGGTGATCTGCTCCAGCGGCCATTCCGGCGCGTGGTCGACGATCTCCTTGTCGATGGCGCTCCGGTTGGCGGCAACCCCAGCGACGAGCCTGCCCGCAAAACCGCCATCATCAAAATCCGGCGCGAACTCGAGGAAGTTGCGCGCTAGCATGGCCGACAGTTGGTCGTCCGGTTTCCCATTGAAGTCCCACTGGAACAGCGTCTGCAGCGCGATGGTGCGGGCGAGGTGGCGGTTGGACATAGACGGGAAAGGGCGACTCGGGGGAGGAGGTTAGCCTTTGGCCGGCGCGGCGTCGGCCGAATGAGTCTTCCGCGGTTTCGCCGTTTTCACTTTTGTCGCAATGACCTGGCGGCCGCGGTAGCTGCCGCAGAAACGGCAAGCCTGGTGCGGTACCGTGGGTTTCCCACAGTTGCCGCAGCGGGTGAGCACGAGCGCGGGAATCGCGCGGTGCGCCCAGCCACGACGTTTTTTGGAACGGGAACGGCGTTTGCCTGGAATGGGCATGGGAGGTTTTCCTTAATCATCCGTCGCCCCGGGAAATCAGGGGAGCAGATTACCGTAGTATAGACAGATTTTGCTGGATTTGGCAAGCCCAGCAGGACAACGGTCGATGCAATTATGGATTGGTCCCTGGTAGTGCTGGGCGGACAGCGTGGGTTCCCTGTCTCCGGAAGTCCGTTGTCTTACGGGGCAAGTCCGCCCCCGCCAGTTCCTGCGCTTTAGAGCATGGTGACCGAAGCCACCCGGTCGTCTTCTTCCTTGAAGCGCATCAGCCGAACGCCTTGGGTGGCGCGTCCAAGCACGGACACCGAATTCAACGGCAGCCGGATGACCTGCCCCTTGATGGACACGATGACGAGGTCAGCTTCAATGGCCTGGCTGTTGACCACGATCGCGGATACGATGGGACCGGTCTTGGGAGTGATCTTGGCCGTCTTGATGCCGGAGCCGCCGCGTCCCTGCGTTTTGTAGGCCTTCAGGGTGGAGCGTTTGCCAAAACCGTGCGCCATGACCGTCAGGAGCTGGCCGACGTTCACCAGCGCCGGGTCGATCACGTCCATGCCGACGACCGTATCGTTCCCCTTGAGCCGCAGGCCGCGCACGCCGCTGGCCGGCCGGCCCATAGGGCGCAGCTGCCGTTCCGGGAAGCGGATGCTTTGTCCATGTGCCGTGACCAAGAGGATGCTGTCCTGTCCGCTGGAGGGTTTCACCCAATCTAGAATGTCATCCTTGCGCAAACGGATGGCGATCAGCCCGGAGCGGCGGACATTGGCGAAGTCGTCCAGGGACACTTTCTTGATCTGCCCCTTGGTCGTGACCATCACTAGGAATTTCGCCTCGTCCTTTTCCGGCAGCGGCAAAGCGGCCGAGATGCGTTCATTGGGTCCCAGCTGCAGGAAGTTGACGATGGCGGTGCCGCGCGACTGGCGCGAGGCTTTGGGGATCTCGTAGGCTAAAAGCTGGAAGACGCGGCCGCTGGAGGTGAAGAAGAGGATGTTGGTGTGCGTCGTCGTGGAGAAGAAATGGGCGACGAAATCCTCATCCTTCGTGGCCAGGCCGATGACGCCCTTGCCGCCGCGTTCCTGCGTGCGGAAGGCATCCGGCGGCAGCGCCTTGATGTAACCGTTGCGGGAAATCGCGATGATGACGTCCTCATCGGGGATGAGGTCTTCCTGGGTGAATTCTTTGACGCCGTGCGCGAGCACCTGCGTGCGGCGCGCGTCGCCGTATTTTTCCCTCAATGCCTTGAGCTCATCCTTGATGATGCCGGTGATGCGCGCCGCCGACTTCAAGATCGCCTGCAGCTCCTTGATAAGGGCGAGTTTGGCTTTCAGCTCCTGTTCGATCTGCAGGCGTTCAAGGTTGGCCAGCTGCTGCAGCCGCATCTCCAGGATGGCGACGGCCTGCCGCTCGGAGAGTTTGAAGCGCTTGATGAGGTTGACCCGGGCTTCATCCTTGTCCTGCGATTTCTTGATGGTGGCGATGATCTCGTCGATCTTGGCCAAGGCCAGCTTCAGGCCTTCCAGGATGTGGGCGCGTTCCTCGGCGCGCGCCAGGTCGTAGGCGGTGCGTCGCTTAATGACCTCGCGGCGGTGCTTGAGATATTCTTCCAGGATGGCCTTGAGCGTGAGCACTCGCGGTTGGATGCCGTCCACCAGCGCCAGCAGGTTGACGTGGTAGGTCTCCTGGAGCTGGGTGTGTTGGTAGAGCTGGTTGAGCACCTTGCGCGGGTACGCGTCCTTCTTAAGTTCGATGACCACGCGCAAGCCGCCGCGTTCGGACGACTCGTCGCGCAGGTCGCGGATACCTTCCAGCCTTTTGTCCTTGACCAACTCGGCGATCTTCTCCAACAGCATCGCTTTGTTGACCATGTAGGGGATCTCCGTCACCACGATGTGGTGGCCGCTTCCCTGCTCAATGATCTCGGCCTTGGCGCGGGTGACGATCGCCCCTTTGCCGGTGGCGTACGCTTGCTTGATCTCGCGTTTATCAAAGATGGTTCCGCCCGTCGGGAAGTCCGGTCCCTGCACGTGCTGCATCAGGTCGTCGACGGTCGCGTCCGCATGGTCGGCCAGGTGGATGATGGCATCCACGATCTCGGTCAGGTTGTGCGGGGGGATGTTGGTTGCCATGCCGACGGCAATGCCGGTGGAGCCGTTGAGGATGAGGTTCGGCAGTCGGCCGGGCAGCACGGTCGGCTCCTGGTGGGTGCCGTCGTAGTTGGCCGTGAACTTGACGGTCTCCTTGTCGATGTCAACCAGCAGTTCTTCGGCGATGCCGGCCATCTTGGCTTCGGTGTAGCGCATGGCCGCGGCCGAGTCGCCGTCCATGGAGCCGAAGTTGCCTTGTCCCGCCACCAGCGGATAGCGCAAGGAGAAATCCTGCGCCATGCGGACGAGCGAATCGTAGACGGCGATGTCGCCGTGCGGATGATATTTGCCAAGGCATTCGCCAACGATCGTCGCCGATTTGCGGAATTTGGCGCCCGGCCGCAAGCCCAGCGTCCACATCGCGTACAGAACGCGCCGGTGCACGGGCTTCAGCCCGTCGCGCACATCCGGCAGCGCGCGCGCGATGATGACGGACATCGCGTAGTCGAGGTACGACTCCTGCATCTCCAATTCGATCGGGCGCGCCTGGACGGTGACCCGTTCGGTGGCGGGCGGCGGGGTGGTTTTTTTCGTAGGGGCCATAGGTTACGGGGTGGTGGTGGAAGTTTGGAAAAATTGGATGGTCGTGGTTTTTACCAGTCCGCGGTTTTCGCAGTTCAGGGTGTTGGTGCAGGGGTCGATAAGGAGGAAGGCGGTGGTGGTCGCAACGGTGCGGGGTTCGCAATCGCCGCCGTCCGCCAAGGATGGGGTCGCAGCGCGCGCGTACCAGTGCAGCCGGATGGGTTCGGGCGGGGTGAGGCATTGATCCGTGCAGTCGCGGCAGGGCGCCGTTTGGCTGACGGTCAGGATGGCGGCTGGCTGGGCCGTACGGCCGTCACTGGCCAGGGTCGCGCGCCATCCGGGCGGCAGCGCGTTCTGGAGGCCGGCCAGGTCGATGCCCAGGCGCGCGCCCAGCCGCTGCTCAAGCTGGATGCGGATCTTTTCCGCGGTTTGCGCATCAACGGTGACCGGGCTGGACGTTGCGGTTATGCCGTTCTCCCACAAGCCGGTTACCTTTTCGCGCAGCTGTTCCCAGCGCTGCTGGGTCGAGACCAGGAATTTCTGCCAGTCGGAGCGCAGGTCGGGGGCGGGCAGGGATGGAGCGGTATCCGGTGATGGTGAAAAGATCTTGAGGGTGATGAACGCGATTCCCATCAGCGCCAGCGTCCCGAGGACCAGCCAGGTGCGCGGGTGTCCGCGGCGCGGCGTTCGCAACGGCGGTTGCATACGGGCGGTTCCCACAGCGGTACCTACGCCTTTTCCAGCACGATGACCTTCATTTCTTCCGCCGGCAGGTCCTTGCGCGTCAGCTTCAGTTTTGGCAGCGTATCTTTGGGGCAGATGCCGATCTCTTGGCAGAATTTGTCCAACGGGTCGGCCTTGACGGTCAGCCCCGGTATTTTGAAGTAGCACGGGACGACGATGCGGGGTTCCAGCAACGTGACCAACTCGGCGGCCTGCTTACCGGAAAGGACGCTGCCGCCGCCGACCGGCACCAGCAGAATATCGGCGCCCGCGAGCGCGGCCACGGCCTCGCTATCCGGGAGCTCGCCGAGGGTGCCGACGGTCACGATGTTGATGCCGTCAATGATGATCCGGTAGGCGGTCAGCGGGCCGCCCCGTTTGGCGGCGACCCCCTCCACCAGGATGCCGCCGGCTTCATACTCGCCGGGTCCGGCCACCAGCCGCGGAGCAGTCGGGCCATCCGGCAGGTCGAGATGCTTGGCGGTCGTTGGATCCGTGACGGCAACGAGGTTTGCGGAAATCCGCGGTCCGCGTAGGCCGCTGCCGCTCAACAGGGGGTCGGTGATGATGGAAGCGCTGTCGCTTTGCAGACGGAAGCAGCTGAGGCCGTGCCAGGTGAGTTGCATAGGCGATTACTCAAGGTCGAATGAGAGGTCGGGCAGGTCGGGTTTCGTGTCCGGTGAGGGGTGGTGGCCCTTGCGGGTAATGCTGGTCTTTGGGTCGTTAGGGGTCGCACGGCGTGCCAGCGCCGAGGCCGTGGTGGAGTGCGTTTCCAATTCCTCCACTCCCTGTTCGCGGCCGGCGCGCCCGACGCTGGAGGAGCGTTCTTGGGGGTGTCCGGCCCGCAGCGCGCTCTCGGTAACCGGGCGTCCGATCGAACGGCGGATGCCTTCCGGCAGGTCTTCGCGAGCGGCGGCGTTGTAGCGCTTCTGTTCTTGTTCGGACAGTTCCTGGGAAATGCCTTCCTGCACGTACACCTGGGTGCGCTTGTGCGACTGCATGATGTCCTCGCCGACGTTGGCGTGGGTCAATTTTCCGGCTTCGCGCAGTTTATTGAGCACGATCCCCATCTGGCGCCGGTTGAGGTTTGGCTCCGCTCCCTGGCGGGCCGTCGCGCTGCCGAATGGCATGCCCAGTTCCCGTAACGCCGACCTGACATGCTCGGGGTGGCCGGTGGCTTTGCCGTAGTACTCCACGAACTTGCGCGCCGCCAGCGTGTCCGGCAGCTTGGTGATCCCGAGCGGCACGTCGGAGCCGGCGTTTTCCGACGTTTCGCGGTCGGAAATCATATCCTCGTAGAGCTGTTTGGTGGTGCGCTTGGATTTTAAAATATCCTTCTCTTTCAGCTGGTTGATGGAGCGCTGGAATTCGCGCTTGGTCGCCGCCTGCCAGGAGAACCGTCCCATGCCGCCCTGCTTGAGGGCGTCGTTTACTTTTTTGGGGACGTAGGAGGTTTTGTACGTTTCCTTGCTCAGCCGTTTGATGGTCTGCTTGAACTCCGACGGGCTGATGCGGTCGCGCGAGGCGGGCATAGGTACCAATGGCTTGGGGGAACAAAAAGGGGGCAATTTCCCCTCTCTATGGTACCGGATTTTTCGCTGGGTGTCCAGTTGAAATGGCGGGGCGCCAGGCTTGCAAAAAATTTTGTTTCCGGGTATACTGGGGCCTGTTCTGAAGCCCGGAACAGCCGCGGGAATACCCTGCGGCCCGGTGCGCCGGAGGCCGCAATTTTACGCGGTTCCACGCTGCCGGTATGGGGCCTTTTTATTCTCTCCTGCTGCGGTCGGGACGCGCGCACGTTCCCCCACCCGGCGGAGCTGTCTCCCAAAAAGCGGACGGCTAAGCGAACCGAATGCGCGAAATTCTATGGAACAAATAGTGGAGAAACCCGCCGCAGAGTCGGCGGAAACCAGCGAACTTAAACAGCTGCTGGCCAACGACGAGGTCAAGATCCCCAAACCTGGGGAGCTCATCAAGGGTAAAATAATCGCGGTCAGCAAGGCCGAAGTCCGGCTGGACATCGACGGCTTGACCACCGGCGTGGTGCGCGGCCGAGAGTTTTTCGACGAGTCCGACCAATACCGCGACCTCAAAGTCGGCGACGAGGTGGAGGCGACCGTCATCGAGCTGGAGAATGAGAACGGCGAGATGGAGCTGTCGTTCCGCTTCGCCGGCCACCAGCGCGCCTGGGACCAGCTGACGGTCCTGCAGCGCGAAGGCACTCCGCTCGAGGTCGTGGTGACCGAGGCGAACAAAGGCGGGCTGATGACGCGGGTGGGCAGCGTGCTGGGGTTCCTCCCCGTATCGCAGCTGTCGCCCGAACACTACCCGCGCGTCCCGGGCGGCGATAAGGCAAAGATCCTGGAACGCCTGCGGCTGCTGGCCGGCACCCGGCTGTTGGTGAAGGTCATCGACGTCAACGAGACCGAGGGCAAGCTCATCGTCTCCGAGAAGGCCGCGTGGGAGGAAAAACAGAAGGACGTGCTGGCGCGCTACCGCGTGGGCGACATGGTGACCGGCAAGGTGACCGCGGTGACCGACTTTGGCGTCTTTTTGGAATTCGGTGAGCACCTGGAAGGGCTGGTCCACATTTCCGAACTGGCCTGGCAGCGCATCGATAAGCCGGGCGACCTCTTCCAGCTTGGGCAGGAGATGTCCGCCAAGATCATTAACATCCAGGGGTCCAAGATCTTCCTCTCCGCCAAGCAATTGGTGGATGATCCCTGGAAGTCCATTACCGACCGCTACCAGGTCGGCCAGGTGGTCAAGGGCAAGGTGCTCAAGATCAACCCGTTCGGCTTGTTCGTCGAATTAGACGAAAAGATCCACGGGCTGGCGCACGTTTCCGAGCTGTCCGACGCGCCTTTGGCTGACATCAATAAGGCCGCGACGATCGGCGATGAACTGGAGTTCAAGATCATCTCCATCGAACCCAAGAATCACCGGCTGGGGTTGAGTCGCCGCAAGCTGCATGAACCCATGCCCGTTCCCGACGCCGCCAAAACCGAAGCGGCCGCACCGGCCCCGACGGAGGGTTCCGCGCCGGTCCAGGAGCCTGGCGCGTAACGCGCGTTCCCGTTCCGTAAAGAAAAACCCCCGGCCCAAGCGGCCGGG
Source organism: bacterium (assembly GCA_030648715.1). Taxonomy (GTDB): domain Bacteria; phylum Patescibacteriota; class Patescibacteriia; order Buchananbacterales; family GWA2-38-13; genus VMFR01. The sequence goes on from JAUSGZ010000032.1 coordinate 21,384, forward strand.
GGTTTGGTTATCTGCCGTTCAAATGCCATGGGTGATGAGCGAGGCGATGGCCAGCAGGATCGCGGAAAGCAGCGCCAGGTGCGCGGACGTGACCAGCCACGCCGGCCCGCCCGCCATGGTTTCTATCAGGAGGAGGATGATCGCGATCACCTGGCAGTTCATCTTCATCTTCCCCCACAGGTTGGCCTTGATGTCGTAGCCCTGCCGTTTCCAGTGCCAGCCGGCGATGATGAACGACAGGTCGATGAGGACGATCAGCGACACGGTGGTGGGGAATTGCGGCAGCGCCAGGATGATGAAGAGCGACCCCATCAGGAGCTTGTCGGCCAGCGGGTCGAAGGTCTGGCCCCAGCGGGTGATCTGATGGCGGATGCGCGCCAGGCTCCCGTCGAGCGCATCGGTGAACGCCGCCAGCAGGAAGAGCGCGGTGCCCGCGCGATACTGCTGGGTCAGCATCAGCCAGATGACCGGCGGGGTCAGCGCAAATCGCACCACCGTCAGGTGGTTGGGCTTGACCCAGCGCGGGATCAGCGGTAGGATGGTCGCCCGCAGCAGGTAGTCCTGCGGCTGCAGGGTGGGCGCCAAATGCAGCAACTCGGCCAGTTTCATACGCCTCCTCACGATTCCCTATCACCGTACACCAAGGTCGCAGACTTGGCTAATCATCGGTTGAATGGTATGGTAAATGATACTATCCTTTAGAATTCCCCCGTATGCGCAGCTTGATGAAAAATTTTCTTATCTTTTTGGCGGTGTTCCTGGTCATTACCGGGCTGTTTTCCATGTACGCCGCGCCGGCCGGCAGCCCGCAGCGGACTGACGTCAGCACGCTGGTCGCCCAGCTCAACGACGGCCAGGTCAAGGCCGTGACCGTGCGCGGTTCTGACCTGGAGGTGGTACTCAAGGACGGCACCCGTGAGACCGTCCGTAAGGAGGTCACCGAGTCGTTCAGCGAGGTGCTGCGCAACTACCAGGTGGCGCCGGAAAAACTGGCCGGCGTGACGGTGGACGTACGCGACCAGGAGGGTGCCGGGTTCTGGCTGGCGACGCTGCTGCCGTTCTTGGTGCCGTTCCTGCTCATCGGGACGTTCCTCTACTTCATGATGCGCCAGGTGCAGGGCGCTAACTCGCGGGCGATGATGTTCGGCCAGAGTCGCGCGCGCCAGATCGCGCCGCAGAGCCTGCGCGACCGCGCGACGTTCAAGGACGTGGCCGGCGTGCGCGAGGCCAAGGTGGAGCTGCAGGAGGTGGTGGAATTCCTGCAGCAGCCAAAGAAATTCCAGAGCCTGGGCGCGCGCATTCCCAAGGGCGTGCTCCTGATCGGGCCGCCGGGCACGGGCAAGACGCTCCTGGCACGGGCGGTCGCTGGCGAGGCCAATGTCCCCTTTTTCAATATCTCCGGTTCCGAATTCGTCGAAATGTTCGTCGGCGTCGGGGCCTCGCGCGTGCGCGACCTGTTCCGTAAGGCCAAGCGCACCGTCCCTTGCATCGTCTTCATTGACGAGCTGGACGCTGTCGGCCGGCAGCGCGGCGCGGGGTTGGGCGGTTCCAACGACGAACGCGAGCAGACGCTCAACCAGATCCTGGTGGAGATGGACGGTTTTGACCCCACCACCAACATTATCATCCTGGCGGCGACCAACCGGCCGGACGTGCTGGATGTGGCGTTGTTGCGCCCCGGCCGTTTTGACCGGCGCGTCATGTTGGATATGCCCGACATCAACGACCGCGAGGAGATCATGAAAGTCCACGCCAAGAACAAACCGCTGGCCAAGACCGTCAAACTACGCGACGTGGCGGTACGCACCCCGGGTTTCACCGGTGCGGATCTCGCTAATCTCCTGAACGAAGCGGCGATCCTGGCGGCGCGCCGCAACAAGAAGGTCATCGACCAGGCCGAGATCATGGAAGGTATCGAGCGCGTGCTTTTAGGTCCCGAGCGAAGGTCCCACCTGATGGATGAACACGAGAAAAAGATCACCGCCTACCACGAGGCGGGTCACGGGTTGGTTGCCCACGAGATGCCCAAAGCCGACCCGGTGCGCAAGATTTCCATTGTTTCGCGCGGCCGCGCGGCCGGGTACACGTTGAAGCTGCCGGAGAAGGATAAGTATATGAAGTCGCGTGCCGAATACACCGCGGAATTGGCGGTATTACTGGCCGGTTTTGAGGCGGAGTTGGCAGTATTCGACGAGGTGACGACCGGCGCGTCGAATGACCTGCGCGAGGCCACGCGGATGGCGCGGCGTTTGATCATGGAGTTCGGAATGAGCGACAAGATGGGGCCGCGCACGTTTGGCGAGCGCGAGGAGATGATCTTTTTGGGCCGCGAGATCCACGAGCAGCGCGATTTCAGCGAGAAGGTGGCCGAAATGATCGACAGCGAGATCTCCCGTTTCATTGCCGAGGCGCGGAAATCCGCCCACGATATCATCACCCGCAAGCGCGACAAGCTTGAGGATATTGTGCGGGTGCTGCTGGTCAAAGAGACGATCGAACGCGAAGAGTTCGAGGCGTTGTTCAAGCCCGCCGCACCGCCGGGCCCTCCCCAGCCGTCCGCCGCTTAGTCCGTCGCATTTCCCGCTCCGCCGACAAAGCGGAGCGGTTTTTTGCCCTTGGGGCGCGGCCAAAACTCGTGGTACAATGCAGGAACTATGCAGGCAACGACCAACATTTCCCGAGCGTTGCGCCTGATGTGGCGTGAGCGGCGGCTGTGGCCGGCGGCGCTGGTTGTGACCTGGTCGGGCAGCTTGGCCGAGGTCGAGTTGTTGCGCCAGAGCGTGGATTTTGGTGAACCGGGATTGCCGGTTCGGCTAGTACAGGCGATGTTTGGTTCCGGCCTGTTGAGCGGGCGCGGGGCGCAGGGTTTTGTAGATCAGGTGCGGAACGATCCCCTCGCGGTCGGCAAGGTCGCGTTGGTCTGGGGAATCGTGGTCGGGGTGCTTGCCGCGCTGACGTGGATTTCCGTGGTTGGCCAGGCCGCCATGGTCCACGGCGCCGCGTTTGCGGCGGCCAACCGCCCAATACCGCTGGCAACCGGGTGGGTGGAGGGGCGGCGGCGGTTTTGGACGGTCCTCGGGTTGAATGTCATCGCGAAAGTCGCCGTGGTGGGGGTGTTGGCGGCGCTTATCCCGATTTCCTCCGGGCCGTTGGCGGTGTTTGCCGGCGCGTTCGTGGTCGCCGCGGTGCTCGCGTTTGCGGTTCTGGCGTGGCTCAAACTCGCGGTCGCTGCGGCCGTGTTGGAACATCGGTCATTGCTGCGCGCCGCACGGCGCGGATTTTACATGCTGACCGCCGAATGGCACGATGCCGTCGCGCTGGTGGCGTCACTCGCGGTGCTGACGTTTGCCCTCTTCACGCTGCTCATGATCGTGGTCGTGCTGGCGCTGATGCCGTTCCTGCTGGTGCTGGGCGCGGCGCAATTACTGCAGTTCACGGCCGGCGCGCGGGTCTACGTCATTCTCTCGTGGCTGGTCATGGCGGCGATCGCCGCGTTCGGCTTGCTGCTGATCGGGGGCGTGCACTGGGTGTGCTGGACCACGCTCTACGCCAAGGCGGCCGCCGGCCGGCGCGAATCCGGCCGTTAGTCCAACATCCACTGCCATGCCCGATCTCTCCCACCCCGCTTTGGCCCAAGGCCAATCCGCCTTGGGCGGAGACATACTTTCGCGCCGCAAGCTGCCGGCGATAGCGACTGCTGCCGTGAGCGAACAGTTCACGGAAAAGATGGAGGAGATCGGCATCCGCGAACGGGAACGCGAGGCGCAGGGAAAAGCGGGGCTGATGGGCGTGCCCTACATCAATCTGGTCGGGTTCGCCATTTCCCCGGACGCCCTGCAGCTGCTGCCCGAAGAAGAGGCCAAGGTGATCGGCGCCATTCCGTTCCTCTACCATGAGGGCGATATCCGTTTGGCGGCGTTGGATCCGACGGAGCAGGACGTGCACCGGCTGGCGGAGCGGTTGACCAAGGATCATCACGCTCGCGTGGGCGTGTACCTTGTTTCCCAGCACAGCCTGGATACCGCCTGCAAACTCTACGCCGCGCTGCCGAAGTTCCGTTCCATCGTCTCGGGCGTGGAGATCACCGAGGAGGAGTTCAAGAAGTACCAGTCGGAGATCAAAAGTTTTCGCGACCTGAACAAAAAGATCGAGGAGGTGTCGCTGACCGACCTGGTGACGCTCATCATCTCCGCTGCCATCGCGTCGCGGGTGTCCGACATCCACATCGAGGCCGAAGAGCGCGCCATCAAGGTGCGCTTTCGCGTAGATGGCATCCTGCACGATGTGGCGTCCATCGACCCCAAGAACTGGACCCGTATCATTGCCCGCATCAAACTGCTGTCCCACCTCAAGATCAACGTCAC
>JAUSGZ010000071.1 GCA_030648715.1 bacterium
CCTCGCGTGACTCGGCGGAGGCCTGGTCGCTATCTACCTTGGTCGGCAGCGCCACGGAGCGGTAGAAACTGCCCGCGCGCACCTCCTTGCGGTAGTAACTCTTCTCGTCCACTTCCGACTCGCGCTTCATCTCGCCGCGGATGTGCAGCATGTCGTTCTCGATGGTGATCTCCACGTCCTTGGGGTCGACCCCGGCCAGCGGAGTCTCCACCACCACCGCATCCTTGGTCTGGTAGACGTCCACGGCGGGGACAAACCCTTGGCGGGACATTCCCGCCGAGCGCTCCAAGAACTGCTCCATCTCCTGGAACGGGTCGGAAAACATCGGCTCCCATTTGATGATCGGCATATAAACACTCTCCTCAATACAGTACGGCAACGATCGTGTTGCGCACTGTACAATTAATAGCAATCACACGACAAATTACAATTTTCAATTTCTAATTTTCAATTTTCATTGAAGGAAACTATGTGCAAATGTTTGAAATTGAATCATTATAAATTCATTGGAAATTGCAAATTGATAATTGAAAATTTTCACTTCGCTACCTTCACTCGCGCATGGACGACCACATCATCATCATCATCGACAAACCGCAGGCCAGGGCGCACGACCTCGACAATGGTCTGCGCGGGTTTCCCTGAATTTTCAACGGCTTCAACGGCTTCGTGCTCGAACGGACTAAAAGGCTGGCCAACGGTTGGGGTGTAGTCTTCAAAACCCAATTTTTTCAAAATGACGTTGAATTGCTTCATGCCGTTCTGGACGCCCACTACCCACGGCTCTTTCGACTGCTGAGGCGGGATATGCCGTAGCGCAAGCTCCAAATTGCTGAAAAAATCCGCCCACAGATTTATCACCACGCTTTTTACCGCCGACTTGGCCTGCTGCCACGAACGCTCGTCGCTCTCGCGCTTCAGGTTCACGTAATCGGCCTTGGCGCGCTGCCAGCCCGCCAGGTACTCAGCTGCTTGCTGCCGCGCTTTCGCTAGCTCGTCCGCTGTTGGCTGCCCCTCCGTTGGCGGGGTCGGCGGAGGGACTGGGACGGCGGGTTGTGGGGTTTCCGGCATGGAAAAAAAGTTACCCGCTCACCGCCCGGCAGGTGTGGGAGAGCAGCTCGCGATTCCGCGCATAGCGCATGCGCAACGGCCCCAACACTCCCATCAATCCGGGTTCCTGCACGCTGGTCCAGCGCGTCAGGAGCGCGCTGCAGTTCTCCCCGAACGGATTGCGCTCGCCGATAAGGATCTGCACGCCATCATTCGCCGTGGTCAGCGCGAACAGCCGTTCCATCACTTCGTCTAGATGGTCGATGACCTCGGTCATGGAAAAGCCGAATTGGTAGTCGCGGAACTCGGGCTGCGAAAAAAGGTTAGCAATGCCGGTATAGTACACGTCGTGCGGAGAAAAACCGACGACTACGCAGGATTCCGAAAGCTCCGCCAGGGCCTTGGCCATCGTTTTGACCGTCTGGCGGGCATCCTGCGCGGGAGCGAACTGCAACGCGCGCCGCTCAGCCGCGGTCATTCGGTAGTCGCCCAGCGCGCGCTCCACGTAGTACTGGTACCCCGCGGCGGTCGGCAGGCGGCCGGCCGACGTATGCGGCTGCGTCAATAACCCGGCGGCCTCCAGCTCCGCCATGTCGTTACGGATGGTGGCCGGGCTGACATCCAGCGAATTTCCCGCCAGCAGCTTGGAACCGACCGGTGAACACGTCTGCACGTAGGTTTCAACAACCGCAGCCAAAAGCTGCCGCTGGCGCGGGCTCAAGGCGTACTGGTCAGAGATAGGCATATCCCGGTATTAGCACTCAAAACTATAGAGTGCTAATGCCATCGTACGAGTGCGGACGCGGTTTGTCAAGCCCTCAGCGAATAAAAAAAGACCCTCCCCCCGCCCGCAAAAAACCCGGCTACCGCCGGAAACCGGGCCCGGTGTATTGATAGTCGTAAAAGGAATCTGCGTCGAACAGATTGAGCTCCGGCACGACGCTCACCTCGGTGGTGGGCGGCAGCGACTGCGCCCAGTTCACGGTGATGAACTCTTCCTGCCCAGGGTCGAGCTTGCGGATGCGGACGAAATGCGTCGCCTCCACCTTGTCGCCGTTCTTCAGCAGCACGTAGAGCGCGACGTCCCAGTAGCCGAAAATGGAATCGTTGCGCACGGCAAAGACGGTCTGCCCGCCCAAGCGGGTGGAAAGCGGCCCCAGGTCGGCGGCGCCTCGGTGCTGCAAGCCGCTGATGACCACGCGGAGCTTTTCTTCGCGGAGTTTTGCAAACTCATCCGGATTCAACCGCTGCCAGTTCACCTCCGTGAGAGCGAACGTCGCCTGGCCGACCGGCACACGGCTCCCGAAACTGAATACGTACTTGGTCTCGCCAGGCATGATGAACGTGACGCCGGTTGCCAGCTCCCCCTGGTCGTCGCTGAACCGATAGCGCAAGGTGGGCGCGGCGAATTTCTGGTTCGGATTGGCGACGATGGCGATGAGGTCCGAAAGCCCCTGCGGCGCCGGCAGCACCGACGGTACGCCGGACTGTAACGGCTGCGGGGAGATCAGCGGCCGCAGCGACCGGTAGTCAATGAGGTCCTGGGTGAACGACGCCATCATCGCGCGGTAGGCCTCCTGCCCGCGCGCGAGCCCGAATACGATGCTGAACGTGTAGGCGTACAAACCAACACAGAACGCCCCTAACCCGATCGCCAGCAGGCGCTTGAGCAGCAGACGGTGCGTGACCAACCAGTAATTCACCCGCAGGACCAGCCCGCCCACCGGCCGCGTCGGTATTGTTTTTGGTATTGCCACGTCTCCAGTATACCACGCGAAACGCTGCCGAAAAAATGCCCAAAATCATCCTTGCGCCCCAGGCCTTTGCATGCTACAATTCAGCATAGGTGGAGGTATCAAAATTTGGCTAATCTCGGCACGTTTTCTCCGCCCTCGGGAGTCATCATCAAGGTGGTGATTTTTCCGTTTTTACTACCGGTAAAAAAGGTATGACGCCAAGCAAAAAATCGGCCGCAACGGCACAGGAATATTCCGCAAAACACATCACGGTCTTGGAAGGGCTGGAGCCGGTACGCAAGCGTCCCGGCATGTACATCGGCAATACCGCCGGCGAGGGATTGCACCACCTGATCTGGGAGGTCGTGGACAACTCCATCGACGAAGCGATGGCCGGACGCTGCGACGTGATCATCGTTACCCTGCGGGAGAACGGCGAGATCGCGGTGGAAGACAACGGCGCCGGCATCCCGGTGGACATCCACAAGCAAACCGGCAAATCCGCGCTGGAAGTCGTGTTGACCAAACTGCACGCCGGCGCCAAGTTCGGCGATGGCGGCTACAAAGTTTCCGGCGGCCTGCACGGGGTGGGCGTATCGGTCGTGAACGCATTGTCCGAATACCTGCGCGCCGAGGTCAAACGCGAAGGCAAGCTCTGGGTGCAGGAATACCAGCGCGGCAAGCCGAAAGCCAAGGTCAAACCCGCCGGCAAGGCCGCGGGTACTGGGACCACCATCATTTTCAAGCCGGACGCGACTATTTTCACTGTCTTGGAATTCAACTGGGAAACGGTGAAAACCCACCTGCGCCAGCAAGCGTACCTGACCAAAGGGGTGACCATCCATTTGCATGACCGGCGCGACACAAAGGCCCCCGCCGACTTCACGTTCGCGTTCGAAGGCGGCATCAAATCGTACGTGCAGCATCTCAACCGCAAGCTGGAAGCAAAACAGGAAACGATTTTCTACGTCGACAAATCGCTCAACGACGTGCAGACGGAGATCGCCCTGCAGTACACGGTTGATTTTCAAGAGAACATCCTGGCGTTTTGCAACAACATCGTCAACCCGGAGGGTGGCACACACCTGGCGGGCATGCGGACCGCGCTCACCCGCACGCTGAACAACTACGCGCGCGCCAAAAACATCTTCAAGGATAAGGACGCCAACCTCTCGGGCGAGGACACGCGCGAAGGGCTGACGGCCGTCATTTCCGTCAAAGTGAAAAATCCGCAGTTCGAGGGGCAAACCAAAGCGAAGCTGGGTAACGCCGAGGTCAAGCCGGTCGTTGAACAAGTGTTCGGCGACGCGTTGGCATCGTTCCTGGAAGAGCACCCGCGCGACGCTGAAGCGATCCTGGCCAAGTGCCTGCTGGCAGCCAAAGCGCGACTGGCTGCCCGCAACGCCCGGGAAAGCGTGCTGCGCAAAGGCGCGCTGGAAGGCCTGACGCTGCCCGGCAAACTGGCGGACTGCACCAGCCGCGATGCCAGCAAATCAGAACTGTACCTAGTCGAGGGCGACTCGGCCGGCGGTTCGGCCAAGCAAGGCCGCGACCGCGAATTCCAAGCCATCCTCCCCCTGCGCGGCAAGATCCTCAACGTGGAGAAAGCGCGCCTGGACAAGATGCTGGCCAATAACGAGATCAAATCGCTCATCATTGCGCTGGGCACCAACATCGGCGCGCAGTTCGACCTGGCCGGCCTGCGCTATGACCGCGTCATCATCATGACGGACGCCGACGTGGACGGCTCGCACATCCGTACGCTGCTCCTCACCCTGTTCTACCGCTACCTGCCGGAGCTCATCCGTAGCGGCCACCTCTACATCGCGCAACCGCCGCTCTACCGCGTCGCGGTCGGCAAAGAGGCCCGCTACGTCTACACCGAAGAACAGTTAGAGCTGGCAAAGAAAGAACTTCAGGCGCTGAAAACCGCGAAAGCCGCCGCTCGCGGAAAAACCGCGAAAACGGCCGAGCCCGAAACTGTCGAAGACGAAACTGCGCCCACGGAAGCGAAGATCGACGTGCAACGCTACAAGGGCTTGGGCGAGATGAACCCGCAGCAGCTGTGGGAAACGACGATGGACCCGGCGACCAGGATGCTCAAACAGGTCACCGTGCATGACGTCGAAAAGACGGATGACGTGTTCACCACCCTGATGGGCGGCGAGGTGGAACCGCGTAAAGTTTTCATCCAAACCCACGCCAAGAACGTCAAGAATCTGGATATCTAGCGAGCATCCACAAACGTTGCTACATCCGACTCTCGCCCCGCACTAAGTTCACCGTTCCATGGTGAGTACCGTACGAGGATTTGTGATACGTTCCAAAAGCACGCAGCCCGCGCGGGCCGAACAGGCCCACACCGTTGCTGGCGAAGCGGGCTGCCGTTAATTGCGGTCGTGAACTTTAGTGCGGGGTCCAAACCCACGCCAAGAACGTCAAGAATCTGGATATCTAAGCAGAATTCACGGGGCGTGCCATATTCGGCATTTCCCCTTGACACCATGCCCAGTTTGTCGTAGAGTATTGGCAGAGTTATCAGAAGCCCGGCAGGGCTTTTTAAAATCGCCTAAATTTCGGGCGTAAGCCCGGAACATGAGCGACTATGCAAAGCATTCCCGCCTACCTCAAACAGTCCCGCGATGAACTGCGTAAAGTGCAGTGGCCATCGCGCCAAACCACCACCCAGCACACGCTGCTGGTCATCGGCATCAGCCTGGCGATGGCCGCGTTCATGGGTAGCATTGACTACGTCTTCACCAAGGTCCTGGAGGTCGTCCTCTAGCGCACCCACACCGGTCATTATTTACGTATGCCAAAACAAACTCTCCAGCAGGGGCGACGCTGGTACGTCATCCACACCTACTCCGGCTACGAGGAGAACGTAAAGCGCAACCTCGAACAGCGTATCGAATCCATGGACATGGAGGACAAGATCTTCTCCGTCCTCATCCCCACCGAAAAGAAGATCCGCATCAAGAATGGCCGCCGCAAGATCGTGACGGAAAAGATCTTCCCCGGCTACGTGCTGGTGGAAATGATCGTGGACGACAACTCCTGGTACGTGGTGCGCAACACGCCGAACGTCACCGGCTTCATCGGCTCCGGGACCACCCCGACGCCGATCTCCGACGACGAGATCCATGAACTGCAGAAGCGCATGGGCGTGGAAGAGCCGACCTACACCATCGACGTCGTGGCTGGCGCGCCGGTACGCATCGTTGACGGGCCGTTCAAGAACTACGAGGGCAAGGTCGCCAATGTCGACAAGGCCCGCGGCAAGATCAAGGTGCTCATCTCGGTGTTCGGCCGCGAAACCCCGGTGGAATTGGATTTCCTGCAAGTCAAAAAGATCTAACGCGCCGGCAGTGTGGTACGGCTGCGCTTCTCAGCCGCTCTCTCTGCCGCGCCCGTAACTGACCCCAACTATCGCTATGGCAAAAAAGATCAAGACGATCATCAAGCTGCAGATCCCCGGCGGGCAGGCCAACCCCGCCCCGCCGGTCGGTCCGGCGCTCGGCCAGCACGGCGTCAACATCGCCGAGTTCTGCAAGACGTTCAACGAGAAAACCCGCGACCGCATGGGCGAAGTGACGCCGGTGGAAATCACCGTCTTTATGGACCGCACCTACGCCCTCAAGCTCAAAACCCCGCCGGCATCGGAACTGCTGAAGAAGGCCGCCGGCATTGAAAAAGGTTCCGGCGACCCGCTGAAGAAAAAGGTGGGCAAAGTGACCAGCACGCAGATCAGCGAGATCGCCAAACGCAAGATGCCCGACCTCAACGCCAAGGACGCTGCGGGCGCCGAATCCATGATCCGAGGCACCGCGCGGCAGATGGGCCTGGAGGTCGTTGAAAAGTAAGGCCGCCCCACGGTACTGGGAACGGAGCAAAAATTACTAATTTGTGGGAGGGTCCCCTGCGGCGCAGTCGCCGTTGACGGGATCCGCCATTAACCACGAACCGCTATGGCACAATCCAAGCGCTTCCAAAAGATCGCCAAATTGGTCGACCCGGCCAAGGCGTACAAGCCGGCCGACGCTATCGCGCTCGCGAAACAGACCGCCAAGACCAAATTCGACGGTTCTATTGAGCTGCATATCCGTCTCGGCATCGACCCGAAGAAGGGAGAACAGCAGGTTCGCGGCGCCGTCACGCTCCCATCGGGCACCGGCAAGACGAAAACCATCGCGGCTTTCGTATCCGAGGGCAAGGAAAAGGAAGCCAAGGACGCCGGAGCCGACGTGGTCGGCGGCGCGGAGCTCATCGACCGGATCAAGCAGTCCGGCGCGACCAATTTCGAGGTCGCCGTCGCCACGCCCGACATGATGCCCAAGCTCGCGGGAATCGCGCGTATCCTGGGACCGAAGGGCTTGATGCCGTCGCCCAAGAACGAGACCATCACCACCGACCTGAAAAAGACCATCAAGGAACTGAAGGGCGGCAAGATCAACTTCAAGAACGACGACACCGGCAATCTGCACCAGATCATCGGCAAAGCGTCGTTCACGGCCGACCAGCTGCTCGCCAACTACACCGCGCTGATGGAGGGAATCCTTAGGGCCAAGCCGGCCAGCGCCAAGGGCACGTTCCTGAAGTCGGTCTCGGTCAATGCGACGATGGGCCCGGGTATCGCTGTGGATACCGCGGCCTAACCCGCCAAACTCCGCTGAATTCTCCCCCGGCAGCCAGAGCTGCCGGGGTTTGTGTTTTATCCGTTGGTTCGGCTAAAATGAACTCATTCATCCCGACGACGGGAACCGGAACTCAGCCGCGCACCAACATCGGCTATCCGGTGTACTCATCTTCCTGTGTCCGCCATGTCCTCCCCCGCCCCGCACTACCGCCCATCCTGGGATGATTACTTCATGGCCATCGCGCGGCTGATCGCCACGCGCTCCACCTGCGACCGCCTGTCGGCCGGCGCGGTGCTGGTGAAAGACAAACGCATCATCTCTACCGGCTACAACGGTTCGCCGCCGGGACTGCCCCATTGCGACGACGAGGGGCACCTTCTGGAAGAAGGGCATTGCGTACGTACCATCCACGGCGAGCACAACGCCATCCTGCAGGCCGCCGCCCAAGGCGGCACGTCCACGCGCGGCTCCACCATGTACACCAAGTACAGCCCCTGTATCCACTGCTGCAAGTATCTTGTCGCGGCCGGCATGGTCCGCGTGGTCATTGGCAAGATCTATCGCAACACCCAAGCCGTCGACTACCTGAAGTCCGCCAACGTGCAGGTGGACCTCTACCAGGAGAACCCGGCGTGGAAACAGGAATTGGTACGCTTGTTCACGGAAGAGATCCCCACCAAATCGGCGCCGCCCGTCCAATTCACCCTCGAACAGTCTCACCACTAGCCGGACTTGCTGCATTGGCTTCTTTGCATTTACCTGAAGTCGCTGCCCAATAAACTACCAACTACCACCTCCTAGCTCGACTGGTATGTCAACAATCATTCTCGGATTCGTCGGACCGATGGCATCAGGCAAAGGAACCTGCTGCCAGTATTTGGCCGACCGCTACGGGGCGCGCTCCCACCGCTTCTCCACCGTCCTGCGCGACATCCTCAACCGCGTCTACCTGCCACATACCCGCGACAACCTGCAACAAGTTTCTTCTACCTTGCGCGAAGCGTTCGGTGATGACCTCCTGGCCCGCGCCATCGCCCAGGACGTCGGCGCTGACACGGGAGCGCTGGTGACCGTGGACGGCGTGCGGCGGCTGCCCGACATCAAATTCCTGCGGAACATGGACGGATTTTTCCTCATCGGGATCGGCGCCGACGAGCGGGTGCGGTTTACGCGCATCACCCAGCGCAATGAGAACCCCGATGACGAGCGAAAAACGTTCGCCGACTTCGTCCGCGAGGGCCAGCAAGAAGCCGAGCGCCAGATCGCGGAGGTTATGGCCTCGGCCGATTTCACCGTGGACAACAATGGCGATTATCCCGCGCTCTACGCGCAGCTCGATACCATCCTCACAAAGATCCGCAGCCGCGGCTAACGGTTTTTCCATGCGCGTCAAGATCAAGCGCCTCAACCCCACGCTCCCGCTGCCGGACTACCATACGTCCGGCGCGTGCGCGTTTGACCTCTACGCGCGGGAAACGACCGTGGTGCCGGCACACGGGTACCAGCGCGTACCGACCAACTTTATCATCAAGGTTCCCAAAGGGTACGCCTTATTTATTAGCCTGCGTTCCGGCACGCCCAAAAAATTCAACCTGCTGCTGCCCAACGCGCCCGGGCTTATCGACCAGGACTACTTCGGACCGGAGGACGAAATTTTGGTCGCCGTCTACAACTACGGTGTTAGCAACATCACGCTGGAACGCGGCGTGCGGTTCGCCCAGGGGACGTTCGTGAAGATCGACCGCGCGGACTGGCAAGAAGTGGGTCAGGTCGCGTCAGCAACGCGCGGCGGATTCGGCAGCACGGGGTAAAAAATACGAAACCTAATTCAAAATCCTATGCTTGGATGGCAAAAAAAATTAAGCTTGGTCTCAATTTTTTTGTTGTTTCTCCTAACCCTCCTTGGGGTTTTGTTTAACTTTCCAACTCTAAGGTTCGCGGTGATTGCAATGGAACGACAAGGTATAAACGACTGGATTCAGCTAGGTATCATCCTCACAATAAACTCGTTGATTGCGTTCGGGACTATTTGGGTGTGGTTAAAACGGAAATGGAGGTTCTCAACTTTATTCCATTTTCTTTTGATACTGTATATTTCGGTCAACGAAATTGGAATTTTTAATTACAACTACCACTTCCTGAAATGCGAGGAGGTAATGTTTGGTGGGGTTGACTGCCTACCAAGTAGAGATGCCATCATACTGCCAGCCATTCTCTTCGGCGTCATACTTGCGACTTGGCTTGTATCAAAACTCGTCGGAGTATGGCGGCATTTTGTCTTTGTGGCCATAGTAATTCTACTGATAGCTACCCCACTCATCACCATCAACAAGACAATTGGCTGCCAGACCGGCGATGACTGCGCAGCGGGTAAGTATTGCATTTACCGTGGTGATTACAAAAAACTGGAAAAAAAGACTCGGGAGGTAAAAATTTCATACCGTTCGCCAAATACTGACAAAGAAAATTCCGCGACCATTAATCTTATCGAACCAGCTAGGATAAAAGGCTACTGTCAGCAAAATTATCACTCCGACAGCTGGAAGGAATGCGGCTATGAACTTTGGGGCGTACGAGAGGTGAAAGATTATCTCGTTGGTCATCCTGCAGACACGGAACAATCGAGACTAGAGATTGCGGCAGCCCAGACCGCCATTGATGAAGCACTGAAAGGATTGCCGAGAAATGATAATCAACCACTACAATTTACACATCCAAAATCGACTTTGTATGGATTGCAATACGGCTGTTTGATTCCGTAGAACATTATTGGTACGAATTATCGTGGCCCATGTTATGGCGTTCACCCCGGAACAACTCGAGTTGCTGGCTAAGTACGTCACCGACCCGACGGCGGACGTGTTCGCCATCAAAGGCATGGACGGCCTGGTCGGCGCGGTCTACGCCCGCTACAGCAGAGCTCCCGGCGGCTTCAAGGAGACCCTGCTCAAAGAATTCATCCAGGCCGGCGCGGTGGACGCGGTCCACGCCCAGGAGCTCATCGACCGCGTTTTAGTCGCCTACGGCGACGATTCGGTCGGCGAGCTAGAAGGCGCGCACGTGTCGTTCGAGAAAGTATCGGCCATCGGCGAGAAGGCCGTCTGCGACCACCGCATCGGTGGCGCGTTCATCGTGCAATCCACGCGCTACGTCTACTACGACCAGCCCGACGACCAGGGCCGCTTCCGCTACTACCGCGACCCGACCATTCTCTCTTCTCCGCTGGCAAAAGAGTTTACGACCGTCACCGACCGGTGCTTTGCTACCTACGCCGAGCTGGTGCCGGTGCTGAAAGCGCACCTGGAAACGCGCAAGCCCATACACGAAGCCGAGTACGACATCAACGGCGACGGTAAAAAAGAAAAATTTTCCGACTGCGTCAACGAAGCCGACGTGAAGGCATTCAAACGCACCTACACGTTCGACCTGCGCGCCAAGATCTGCGACACCCTGCGGGTACTCCTGCCGCTGTCCACCCATCACAATGTTGGAGTCTTTGGGAACGGACGCTTCTATCAGAGTATGGTGTCCAATTTTCTGACCAGTCCCCTGCGCGAGA
This sequence comes from bacterium, assembly GCA_030648715.1. Lineage (GTDB taxonomy): Bacteria > Patescibacteriota > Patescibacteriia > Buchananbacterales > GWA2-38-13 > VMFR01. Next base: position 10,983 of record JAUSGZ010000071.1, read on the forward strand.
TGCAGGATATGGGCGGGCAAGCGCACGCCGCCCTGACCCAGATCATTCCCAAGTACGTCAAGCGCGCCAAACGCAGCGACTACGCGGCGGGCGTTGAAACCGCGATGCAGAAACTGACCGACGAGCTGACGACAGGGATGGTTCCGCAACCGGCTGACATGGTTTCTCTATTGCCGCTGGTAACGTCGGAATCCAAACGCGACATCCGGACGATTTCGGCCATGCTCTACACGCACTGCCACCTGCCGCTGACGCAGTTGGAAGCTTTGGTCGCCAAACTCGCACCGTCCGGCCGCGAGCGCATCTGGCGGACGTACGTAGGCGAACGCACGACCCGGCGCGATCGGCCCGGCCGCGCCCTGGAAGACGGCTATCCCTACACGTTCGACCTACTGGTCACCTACCAGGTGTTCAAGGACCTGCAGCGGCACCGCATGGGCACACAGCTGTGGCAGCCGTTCACCCCACACCTCGGCTACTTTGTCCCGGACGAACTTCGGGAGCTCAAGCTGGAATCAAAGCTGATTTCCTGCGACGAGACGGTGCGCGAACTCTACGATAAGCTCATGGCCGCCGGGCTGCGCGCCGAAGCCCAGTACGCGGTGCTCCACGGCCATAAAACCCGCTGGGTCTTTGGCGCCAATGACCGCGCCCTGATGCACATGCTGGAGCTGCGTTCCACGCCGCAAGGGCACCCGGAGTACCGCATGGTATCGCAACGGATGCACGCAGCGATCAAGGAACGCTCGCCGTGGCGCGCGGATATGATGCGGTTCGTGGACTACGCCGACTACTACTGGTCGCGCGCGGATTCCGAAGCGCGGCAGCGGGTCAAAGAACGCGAACTGGACAAAAAATATCGACGAACCTCATGAAGATCTATTTTGCCGCCGCCATGCGAGGCGGCCGCGACAACCTCAAGACCAACCAACAGATAGTCGCCCATCTCGTGCGGCTGGGCCACGAAGTATTGACGCTGCACGTCACCGCGGAGGACATACTGGTGCGCGAGGAGGAACGCACCGACCGGCAGATCTTTGACCGTGATATGCGTTTACTCGCCCAAGCCGATGCCCTCGTCGCGGAAACCACGACCCCCAGCCTCGGCACGGGCTATGAGATCGCAGTCGCGCTCCAACAAAAAATTCCCGTGCTCTGCATGTACCGGCGGGATCTCGTTCCCCGGTTATCACCGTTGATCGCCGGCAACAGCGCGGCATATTTCCAGGCGGTTGGCTACGTTGATGATGGCTGGCGTCCGATCGTGGAAGGTTTTTTACAGCAAGCTGGGCGCTAGCAGTATGCGCGTGATCGTCGGGTCGAACAATCCGGTCAAGCAAGCGGCGACGCAGGACGCGTTCAATAAGGTCTGGCCAGACGAGGTCGTACGCGTAGAATGTGCGGCAGCGCCGTCGGGCGTTGCGGACCAACCAATGAGTAGCGACGAATCGATCCGCGGGGCGCTGGCCCGGGCGAATTTCGCGCTCCGCCAGCACGACGCTGATTTCGGCGTCGGCCTTGAAGGCGGCGTTCAATCCATCGGTACGCGCTGGTTCAGCATGGGGTGGGCGGTCGTGGTCGACCGCAACGGCCGACTGGGCGTAGGGTCATCGTTCCAAGTGCCACTGCCGCCGGCGATCGTCGCCCGGCTGCAACGCGGCGATGAGCTGGGCGCGGTGGATGACGAGCTCTTCGGTACGACAAACTCCAAACAACAGCAAGGGTATTTTGGCTTGATCACGAACGGCCGGCTCACCCGTACCGTCGGTTATCGCGACGCGGTCATCGCGGCGCTCGCGCCGTTCCTTCACCCCGAACTATTTCCGCTCACGCCTACTCCCAGTACGTCTTGACCTCCACCTATGCTCATCATCATTGAAGGCATCGACGGCTCCGGCAAGGCCACGCAGACCCGGCTGTTGGTGGAACACCTCCAGCAAGCCAAGTACAGCGTCGGCACGCTCGACTTTCCCGGCTACCAACGGAATTTTTTCGGCAAAATGGTGCGCCGCTACCTGGACGGAGAATTCGGCCCGCCCACGTCGGTCAATCCGTATCTGGCCTCGGTGCTCTACGCGCTGGACCGGTGGGAATCCAGCCGGCAGATCAGGGAATGGATGGACACCGGGCGCGCGATCGTGCTGGACCGGTATGTCTACTCCAACCTCATCCACCAGACGGCCAACCTTCCCTCTTCGCAGCAGGCTGATTTCAGGCGTTGGGACATCGCGATGGAATTCGACATCCTGGGCCTGCCGAAGCCCGACCTGACCATCTTCTTGCACCTGCCGGTCCAAGTCGCATTCCAACTCATCCAACAGCGCAGCCGGGTCCCCGACGGCCTGGAGCGCGAGCAAACGCACCTGGAGGCGGCCGAACGCCAATGTGCGACGCTGGCAAAAACGTTCAACTGGCACACGATCGAATGCACCCGCGACGGGGTGCTGCTGCCGCCCATCGAGATCCATACCGAGATCTGGAACGCCGTACGGCAGCGTTTCAACCTCCCGCCGGACCTGCACTAAAGGCGCGGCGAGCGGGATTTTTGTCCGTTTTTTGTTTTGCATTTTGCGAATTTCCGTGCTAGGGTAACCCTTGATTTTGCTAACCGTCGTTATGAAAACCACCTTGCAGCCCATCATCGGCCTGGAGATCCACGTCCAGCTGAAGACGAGATCCAAGATGTTTTGCGGCTGTGATAACCGTGGCGAAGAACTGCCGGCCAACACGACGGTGTGTCCGGTGTGCATGGGACACCCCGGAACGCTGCCAGTCGCGAACCGCCAAGCCATCGAATGGACAGCCATGGCGGGCATGGCGCTGGGATGCCAGATCCCGCCGCAATCCAAATTCGACCGCAAAAATTATTTTTACCCTGACCTGCCGAAGGGCTATCAGATCTCGCAGTACGACCAACCGATCGCCGTCAATGGCAACCTTTCGGTGACCGACGAGGAGGGCGTGCTGCGCCGCATCAACATCCGCCGCATCCACCTGGAAGAGGACGCCGCCAAGAACATCCATGCGCCCGACGGCCGCCACACCCTGGTCGACTATAACCGCGCGGGCACGCCGCTGATGGAGATCGTTACCGAGCCCGACCTGCGCTCACCCCAGGAATCCAAGATCTTTCTGCAGGAGCTGCGCCTCATCATGCGCACGCTTGGCATATCGGACGCCGACATGGAAAAAGGACATTTACGCTGCGATGCCAACATCAACCTGTGGGAACTGGACGCGCGAAGCGAAAAAGTCGCCGCCACCCCCATTGTCGAGGTCAAGAACATGAACTCGTTCAAGGCGCTGGAGCGGGCCCTACAGTACGAGATTAAGCGGCAGACTGGCGAGTACCGCGAAGGCGGCCACACCGGAAAGGAAGGGGGTAAAACCACCCGCGGCTGGAACGACACGACGGGCGTGACCGAAGAGCAGCGGACCAAAGAAGAAGCGCATGACTACCGTTACTTCCCGGAACCCGACCTCCCGCCGCTGGATTTCTCCCCCGGCGCGGCCGGCGGATTCGACCTGGAAATACTGCGGAGCAAACTCCCGGAACTGCCGATCTCGCGCCGCGCACGCTACGCCAAAGAATACGGTCTCACGGCCGCCGAAGCGCGGCTGCTGACCGATGACCCGCAGCTGGCCGGCTACTTCGAACGCGTGATGTCCGAACTAGGCGGGTGGGTAGACGCGCTGCCGCAACATTCCGAAGCGCAAGAAGCGAGCGAAACCAGAAAACTCACCAAGGTCGTCGTGAACTGGCTGGTCAACCGGCTCGGCGCGCTGCGCAACGCCGACAGAACCGAGATTTCCGCCTGCCGCGTGACCCCGGAAAATTTCGCTGAATTCATCACCATCCTTGGCCACGGAAAGATAAACTCCACCATCGCCCAGCAGGTGCTGGAAACCATGTACCGCACCGGCCAGGACCCGTCCCAGATCATTGAAGCCGGCGGCCTGGACCAGGCCACGGGCGGCGCCGATCTGGAGCGCATCATCAGCGCCGTCATCGCGGCTAACCCCGAAGCGGTCGCCAACTTCCGCAAAGGTAAGGAGGCCGCCATCATGTTCCTCGTCGGACAAGTTATGAAACAAGCCAAGGGCAAAGCCGACCCCGCAGCCACCAAAGACCGCCTCATCAAACAGCTCCAACCATAGGAGGTGGAACGTGTATCTTGCCGTTACCGAAGAGTCGCTCGCCAGCGAGCCGTGGTCGGCCTTCGTCGGGCTGGCCGTGTGCATCGCGGTACTGTTGTTCATCGAAACCATCCGCTACCTCTGCCGCCGTTGCTTGCGGCGGTTATCGTAGCGCGCATTCCACGCTGACCACACCTTCCCCCGCCGAGCCCGCTTCAGCGGGTTCTTTTTTTTACCGCCAAGCGGGGCCTGCGTGCTATACTGCAGTGGTATGAAAAATCCTGTCCCGCGCCGCCATCAGCTCTGCCAGGTGGCGCTGAAATGCTTCATCACCGACCAGCGCGGCCGTCTGCTCGTCATCCGCGGCAAAGGAAAGAACGGGTGGGACCTGCCGGGAGGCCGCGTGGAGCATCGTGAATTCCCGCGCCCGCTGACAACCGCTCTGCGTCGCGAGCTGGACGAAGAGATCGGCCGCCGCGCCAAAGTCAACATCCGCCAGCCGTTCGTCGTTTACAAGCACCGCGCCCCCGGCAAGGCCGGAGTGCTGCTGGTCGGCTACCACTGCGACTTTCGGCGCGGTAGCGTGCGATTGGGTAAACACCAGGAATCCTACGCCTGGCTGAACCGGCGCAACTACCGCCGTTTCCGCTTCCTGCCCTGGCACCGTTTGGCGGTGGACACCTTTTTTAAGGCGAAGTAGCGGGGAGTTGTAGTATAAAATGAACGGCGCCACCAGGGTGGCGCCGTGTTGGCGTAAAAAGGATCATGGATTCCGCAGGCTGATGAGCCGCTGCTCGAAGGTGCGGCCGTCGGGTACGGCAGCATTGTACGGCGGCCGCGACAAGCGGGTGATCACCGTTTCGGCGTCCGAACTGTCCGGATACCAAAAGTAGAGCTCCTCGACTTGCCAGGTGCAACGACAGCAGGCGGCGATCTCTTCCAGCCGCTCGCGGGAAAAGAACTCAAGGGGCAGCAGGTCGGGCCGGCTTCGCTTGCCGTCATGGAGCCGGCGAAAATCCGCCGCCGTCAGATGGTAATGTGCCACGCAACCTCCTTCCACGGGACCGAATGAACAAAATACCTGAAAACGGATATAAATATAGACGGTAGCAAATTACATTAGTATTGTAAATACTGCGGCGTTCGCTCTTGACGCCACTCAAACCACGGCGTAGGGTATTGATGGCAACAAAACAATTTGGAGGAACACATGAAGCTGGATAAAGACTCTCGCTTCCCCTCACCGCTCTTTCCCCAACCCAAACCGCTCCGCCCCCAGGATCCACCGCCCAAACCGAAGAGCGATGAGTCCCATCCGGATATCAATATCGGGGACGACCCCGATGATGACGAAGATGACACGATCGAATGATCGCGTCCCCATGCCCTCCCCCGCTGGCTACTCGCTGGCGGGGTCTTTTTTTATTTTCGCAAAAAATCGCCGTACGGCGGCAACAGCGCGGCTTTCACTCGCGACCCACAAAATATTCGGATTCCGGCGGAACCATGTCATCTGTCGCCGCGAAAACTGCTTGATATCAGAAAAGAGACTGCGTTCCAGCGCCACGCGGTCAACCTGCCCCCGCAGGTAGCGGCTAACCCAGCGGTATTCCAGGCCGAACGACTCCAATCGTGGCCATGACACTCTTTGACGGTGGAGCCGCCGCACTTCTGCGATCATCCCCGCGCGTAATCGCCGCTGGAGGCGAAGGCGCAGCCGCCGGTATAGTTGCACGGATGGCAGGCGCACGCCGAGCTGTAAAATTCGGTACGGCGGGGCCTGCTTGATCAGCTGCGAGGACTTCGGGCTGCCGGTGGCGTAATAAATTTCCACTGCCCGCTGCACCCGCCGCCGGTTGAACCGGTCGATGATTCGATACGTTGCGGGGTCCACGCGCCGAAGGCGTGTCAGTAGCCGCGATAGCGACAGATGATCGAGCCGCTGCCGCAACTTCCTTGATTCTTGTTTCTTGATTCTTGCTTCTCCGAAGCGGTACCCCTTCACCACTGCATCCACATACAACCCGGTCCCGCCGCAAATGATCGGCAATTTCCCGCGCCGCACAATATCCCCGATGGCGCGATACGCTCGCCGTTGAAAATCCGCTACCGTGAACTGGGTCCGCGGGTTCACGACATTAATCAAATGGTAGGGAACCGACCTATTTTTCGCATTGCCACGATAGTCCTCAAGGTCTTTCCCGCTGCCAATATCCATCCCGCGGTATACCTGCCGCGAATCGGCCGAGATGATCTCGCCGTTAAAACGACGCGCTAAAGCGACGGCCAGTCGGGTTTTCCCTGACCCGGTTGGCCCCACCAACACGACTACCTTTGGGATGGGCTGTCCGGCCATATATGCACCCATTTGACAAAACCTCGCATGCGCATTATGTTTGGGGCGGCAACCGCGTCCTACTGCCAGAAAGGAGGACTCCGATGGCACAACGACGCTCGCACCTTTCTTCCGGAGGGTCGAAGAAGTGCAAACGACAGCGCCGGTTAGCGCGCGCCGAGGCCAGGAAGATATTCCGGGCCGAATTCCAGGAGCGTACCGACCTGTCCGCGCTCACCTTCATAAACAGCGACGACCGTCATCACGCGGTGCGGCGTCTCAAACGGCGCTGTCCGGCGGAGGACTGCTGGGATTACGATACCGAGCGGCGGCTCATCGTCGGTAAGGCGCAGCTCAAGCTGTTTTCCGGATTGCGCTACCGCAAAGAGCGCGTCATCACCCAGTGCCGGCTGCTGGCCCGGCTGGAACGGGAGCTCAAGCGCTCCCCCCACGTGGCCAGTCATCGTCTGGCCTCCCCTGCCATCGAGGGGATCTGGCGGCAGATGCTGGCCACGCGCTACTTCCTCACGCGGGTCTCCCGCGCCCTCCGCTGCACGTTCCTGCACGCGCTGCTCTACGTCAAAGAACACCGCATCCAGGACCCCTGTGGCAGCCACGCTGGGTAGGGTGGCTGCTTTTTTATGCCGACAGCCGTTCCGCGCGGGACTGGACCAACTTCGTTACCATCGCCGTAAACTCATCGGCCTTCAAGGTCTGCAACTGCCGGCTGCCGCGCGTCCGCAGCGCCAGCGTTCCCGCCGCCGCTTCCTTCTCGCCGATCACCACCATGAACGGCACTTTGGCCTGCTCGGCCTGGCGGATCTTGTTGCTCACCGTTTCATCCGCGTCATCCAGTTTGGCGCGTACGCCCGCGGCAGACAGCGCTGTCGCAACGCTGCGGGCGGCATCGGCGAACTTTTCCGACACCATGATGACCTGAACCTGGACCGGCGCGAGCCACACCGGCCACGCCCCGCCGTAGTGTTCGGTCAAGAACGCGACCATCCGCTCGTGCACGGACAACGGCGCGCGATGGATGACGAACACCTCGCTATTACGAACACCCCGTTCGTCAACATAAGACAGCCCAAAACGCTCGCGGGCGAGGAAATCCAGCTGGATGGTGGAAAGCGTTTCCTCCCGGCCGATGACCGACTTGAACTGCACGTCGATCTTCGGCCCGTAGAACGCCGCCTCATTGTCCGCTGCCGTGTAAGGCACCTGCATTTCCTCTAGGACCTCCCGCAACACCCGCTGGCTGTACTCCCAGTTCTGGGGCTGGTTGACGTACTTATCCGCATGCGTCGGGTCCCACTGGGAGAGCCGGAATGAGTATTCCTTGAACCCGAACAACTTGAAGTAATACAGGACCATTTCGAGCACCTTGGCAAATTCCTTCTTGATCTGTTCCTTGCGGCAGTAGATGTGCGCGTCGTTCATGGTCAGCATGCGCACGCGCAGCAGGCCGGCGAGCGTCCCGGACAGCTCGTTGCGGTAGCACACGCCATACTCGGCCAGCCGCAGGGGCAGCTCGCGGTAACTGCGCAGCTGCTGCTGGAAAATAAGGTGGTGGTGCGGGCAGTTCATCGCCTTCAAGTAGTAGATCCCGTCGTCCATCACCATCGGCGGATACATGCTCCCCTGGTAGTAGGGCAAGTGCCCGGAGGTCAGGTAGAGTTCTTCCTTGGCCAGGTGCGGCGTGCTGACGCGCAGGTAGCCGTACCGCGCCTCGGTCTCCTTCGCCAGGCGTTCCAATTCGTCGCGGATGATGGTGCCGTTGGGCAGCCACAGCGGAAGCCCCTTGCCCACCCGCTCGTCGATGAAGAACAGTTGCTGCTGCAAACCGATCTTCCGGTGGTCGCGCTCCTCCGCCAGCTTACGCCGCTCCTGGTACGCATCCAGTTCCTCCTGCGTCGCGAAGGCCGCGCCGTAGATGCGCTGGAGCATCGCGTTCTTCTCGCTCCCCCGCCAGTAGGCGCCGGCGATGGACATCAGTTTGAACGCTCCCAGTTCCTTGGTCGACGCCACATGCGGCCCCTTGCACAGGTCATTGAAGAAACGTTTTTTGCCGGCCGGGTCGGTGTTGCGGTAAAAACTCACGGTAACCGTCCCCGCCGCTTTCAGCTCTTGCGCCAATTCCACCTTGTAGGGCTGCTGCTTGCTTTGTAGATACTCGATTGATTCATCCACCCCGCCCTCGTAGCGCTCGAATTTCTGGCTCTGGGCGATTATCTTTTTCATCACCTTCTCAAGTTTGGGCAGGTCCTGGGGGGTGAATGTTTTGCCTTGGCCCAGGTCGAAATCATAGTAAAAACCGTCATCAATGGCCGGCCCGATCGCCAGTTTGGCGTCCGGGTACAACTGCAGCACCGCCTGCGCCAGCACGTGGGCGAACGAATGCCGCATGGCCTCCAGGGAGGCTGCGGGGTTATCGGATTTTACCTTTGCCATAGGAAGTGCGGTTAGATTTCGGCCGCGAAAACTCTTTATCTAATACCCCCATCACCAGCTCATCATGGTACACCCGGTCTCGATAGAGATGGTCACGCAAACGCCCTTCAATGTGGAATCCGATCTTCTGATACGACTTGATCCCGCGGATATTATAGGCGAACGCGCGCAGCTCGATGCGGTGCAACCGCAAGTGGCGGAAACCCCAGCCGACCGCAAGCCGGCCGGCGGCGGTGCCAACGCCCTGTCCCCAGTATCTTGGGTTGCCGATGAAGATCCCGTAGACCGCGCGACGGTGTTCGCGATCAATCTTATCAAGCGCCACGGTGCCAACCAATTTGCGTTCAACGACGATCCCCCACTGCGCATGATTGGCGCGGCGCTGCTCATCCCGCAGGTACTCGCGCTCCTCGCGCAGCGTCGGCGGGTCTTCGTGCCGATTAAGAAAACGGGTGACTTCGGGGTCCTGCAGCCAGCGGCAAAACGCCGGCGCGTCGGAAACCCGCAGGGGCCGCAACGTCACGTCCGTTGTTTTTAGGCTCGGCACGCGCATACGTGGTTGCAAAAAACCTCCCGTTCCAAAACCGCCACGCTCCTGGCGATCTTGGGACGAGAGGCAAACCTCCCGCGGTTCCACCCAAGTTGTCCCGCCGAGACGGGACCGCTCTTTGTGTCCGGCTTAGTCCTTCGCAGGAAGCCCCGTCACTTCGACAGGATGGGGGTTGGTAGCCGCCCCAATCACCGGTAGCTCAACGATAGCGCAGGAGTGAATTGACTGTCAAACGCCGGCTCGTATTTCTGCCTCCCTCTTGACAGGGTCCCCGAAACCGGCTACAGTACGTGCGCATTTGGGTCTGACCGGGTTCTTTCTTCATAGGTGAAGCATGCTCCAATCGGAGTCGTTGCCCAGAGCAAACGAGGAGGAGCAGGCCATCGTCTGCGAACATCCGGCAGGCAAAGTCCGCCTCCAACGCTGGGGCCCTCGCCTCTTGACCCGTAACGGGGTCAGAGTCATCGCCCGCTACGTGAAGTGGGTGTGCCTTGTCTGCGGCCATAAGGCCGAAAAAATCGTGGGGTATTCCCACTGCCACTGAACAGATGTTCGCCCGTTCGGCCGTCGTGAGCGCAGCTCGCGTCGGCCTCTTTTTTTACTTTCCGACCTCAAGAATGCCCGCCCGCTTGCGGGCGGGATGAATAAAGGAAGGGTACGGAAAGTACCCCGCGCCAATGTTGCCGTTCCCCGCGGCGCCCCACGTATCCGGCACCAGACGCTAACGTCGGCCGCGGAGCGCGCGGGCCGAATAGGCCCTCCTCGCTGGGGGCGCAGCGCTCCGCCGTTACCTGCGGGCAACATTGGCGCTGGGGTTGATGGAGTGATACCGCCCCGCTTGCGGGGCGGTGATTCATTTTCAACGCACGCGCAGGATGTCGCGTTGGGGAACGGTCGTAACCACAACCTGCCGCTCCGTTGTCAGCAGCACGTCCATTTCTAGACGCACGCCGTACTTGCCCGGCAGGTAAATGCCCGGCTCGATAGTATACCCAACGCCGGGAACCAACGGCTGCAAATTTTTTGGCGAGAGTGGCCCGAAATCGCCATGCGGGCTATGCAGGCCCAGGCTGTGGCCAAGGCTGTGGGTGAACTTTCCGCGGTAGCCGGCCCGGTGCAGCGACCTTCGGGCGACCCCATCCAATGCCTCCCCGGTCGGAATCGCCCCCGAAGCGGTTTGCCTTTGCAAGTGCCGCAGGCTTACGTCGCGCGCCGCACGCACCGCGCCAAACGCCCGCGCCAGTACCGGCGGCACACGCCCGCCGTACCACGCCATCCACGTCGCATCCGCGTACGGGGCTCCTGGCTGCTGCAACCGCGCCCATAGATCCAGCAGGACCCACGTCCCCGGACGAAGGAGGGCCGAACCGCGGGCCGGAGGAAAGTAGTGCACCTCGCCCGTATGCGGGCCGAAGGCGACGATCGGCCGCGACAATTCGTTCCGCAGGCCGTAGCGGCGGAAACGACGGAGCACAAACTCTTGTGTGGCGCGTTCGCTGGAACGCCGCTGCGAACGCAAATACTGCCAGACCTCGTCGCGCACCTGTTCTAACAAGCGGGCGGCGGCCAGATGAGCTGCCAGCTGGCGGCTGGTCCATGCAGCGCGCCGCCTCATCGCACGGTGAAGATGATGCGGCTCGCGGACCGCGGAGCGCGAGGCAAACCCTCGGGGCTGAAGCGCACCTCGACGCTTTTCACTTCAGGATAGCGCGCAAAGAACGTCTGGATCTGGGTTTTGGTCAGCCCGGTCATGGTGGCGGGATTCAGCAGCGGGCTCCCCGGTTTCAGGGCTGACTGCCCCTCGGCGTAGACCTTCAACGTCACCTCTTTGCGCACGGGGTCATACCGCTGCGTTTCATACTTCAAGCTGGAAGGGTCAAGCGCGACCAGCTCATGGGTGAATGGGAGCTGCTCGCTCAGATGCTGGCGCACCTGGCCGCTCAGACGCACCTCGTCGAATGCCAGGGCAACAACCTTCAGCGTCACGGCCGCTGTGAATTCGGTCCGCTGGTCCCCGGCCTTGGCGTCGGCAGTGCTACTGACGATCTCCTTGTGCACCATTTTGCTGTACAATTTTTCCCGCTCCGCCAGCATACCGTCGAACTTTTCCAGCGCCTCCCGGCTCAATGACTTCACCAGGGCTGCTTCGGCGTTCTTAAGGTCTTCCACGGTCACGGCAGGAACCTCGCCCCCGCCGGCCGGCAAGGCCGCAGTGGTCTCGCCATAGATCAGCGCCTGCTGACTGACGGGCAGTCCGGGGATGGTAAGCCGGGTCGGCGCCAACTGACGGAAGGACTCGGGCTTGTCGGGGTAGACGGCGGCAATTACCGTGCCGTTCGCGGGTACCACCACGCGGTCCTTCAGGCGCAGAAGCGTGCCGTCGGGCGCCAGCACGCGAGTGGTTGCCACCAACGTCTGGCTGCGGGGGGTCGTATTCCGCAAGGTCACATCGCCGATGGTATCCGATGCCCGCGGCACTTTGCCGCTTGCCGCAAAGGCCTGGCTGCCGTCGAACGTTTGTTCGTGGATGCGTCCCGGCACCACTTGCGGATCGGGGACGGCCGACGCGCCGCCACCGTCCTGAACGGTTACCAGGTACTCGCCACTCGCCCGCGTCTGCGCCGCCGTCACGATGATCTCGGCACGACCGTACAGCGAACCGGACAGGGCCGCCCATAACCCGACGCCGGCTGCTGCGAACACCAGTCCGAAAACGAGATACCCGCGGGTGAGCCGCGGCGCGTCAGGAGTCCCCATACTCTAGTAGTGTGCCGTCCAATGCCGTTGGGCGCAAGGGGAAAACTATGCCGCCTCCTCGAACCGAACCGCCTGCGGGCCCAGGATGGCGGACAATTCATCCCGCAGACCCGGCCGGTCGGAAACCAGGTAACTGGTGACGATCTTTTTAAAACCGCCTTCGCTTTTCACCATCAGGCAGACGCGGTAGGCCCCCGGGGAATGGCTGAGCTGCTCCTTGAGCGTCGCGATCGCCTGCCGGTCCATCGTGGCCGGCACGGTCAGGTAGGCCGTACCGCGTTCGACCACCGTGGTTGCCGGTGCCGCCACCGCAGTCCGGCGCCCAAACCCGTTGCTCAGTGGACGGTCATCCACTTCCAGGGCGAGCGTCTGCAGCACGTCCGCCGCGGTCTCTTCGGTCAAGGCCAGCGCGCGCTGGCAGATCAGCTTGGTCTCACCGTCCTTGTCCGACAGCCGGCAGCGCATCGCGACCACCGCATCCTCCTGCCAGACGGCCGGGTCCTGCTGCAGGATGCTGGGAAACACGAGCACCTCAAGCGCGCCGGTGGGATCTTCGATCTTGGCGAACATCATCTGCTCGCCGCGGCGCGTGATGACGCGCTTGATCGTACCGATCACCCCGGCAACCGTCACCGGCCGGCCGACCAGGTCAGGAGTATTGGCGAGTTCCGTCAACGGAATGGCCTGGTTGCGCAGCACCGCGGCGAACGCCTTCAGGGGATGGGAGGAGAGAAACAGCCCCAGCAGCTCGCGTTCCCAGGCGACCTTCTGCCGATCGGTCGCGGCCTCCACCGGGTCCAGGCGCAGCTTCGGCAAAGTGCTCGACTGGGCGAGGTTGGTGAACAGGCTTCCCTGCTGGCTGGAGAGTTCGTCATTGACGGATTTCAGGAACGACAACAGATTGTCGAGGTTGGATAGCAGGAGGTTGCGCTCGCCAAAACGGTCCAACGCGCCGGATTTTGCCAGCGCTTCGAGGGATTTTTTGTTCAGGTCCTTGGTTTTAACGCGGCTCAAAAAATCCTCCAGGTTCACGTACGGCCCATGTTCCTTACGCTCGCGAATAATGGCCTTCACCACGTTTTCACCGAGGTTCTTGATGGCCGTCAGCCCGAAACGGATCGTCGTGCTGGTCTTATCCTGGAGAACCTCCGGCGTATCGTACACCACCGTGAACGATGAAAAACTCTCATTGAGGTCCGGCGGCAGAATGGTCAAACCCATCTGGCGGCACTCCTCCACTTCGATGGCAACGCGGTCGATATCGCCCTGGTCGCCGGTCAGCAGCGCCGCCATGAACTCGGCCGGATAGCGCGACTTCAGGTACGCGGTCTGGTACGCAACCGTCGCGTAGCAAGCGGCGTGCGACCGGTTGAACCCGTAGCGGGCGAACGGCAGGATAAAATCCCAGATCTTTTTCGCGACCGACTGCTTGATGCCGTTCTTGACCATCCCGGCGACCATCTTTTCCTCCTGCTCGGCCAGCAGGTGGGCGATCTTCTTGCCCACCGCCTTGCGCAGCACGTCCCCTTCACCATAGGAAAATCCAGCCAGCTGTCGTGCGATGACCATGATCTGCTCCTGGTACACGGCAATACCGTAGGTCTTGCCGAGGATCGGCTCCAGACGGCGGTCCAGGTAGGTGATCTGCCGGATGCCGTGCTTGCCGGCGATGTACTCGGGGATGAACTCCATCGGGCCGGGCCGGTAGAGCGACACCATCGCGATGATATCCTCAAACTCAGACGGCTTGAGCTGCTTGAGGTAGCGCTTCATCCCCGACGATTCCAACTGGAACACGCCGGTAGTTTCCGCCCGCTGGAGCAGCTGAAACGTCTGCCGGTCGTCCAGCGGCAACGCGCCGAGGTCCATCTCGATACCGCGCGCCTTGCGCAGGATCTCCAAAGTGTTCTCGATGACCGTCAGGTTTCTCAACCCCAAAAAATCTATCTTCAGTAGCCCGAGATCTTCGATCGCGTGCATTCCATACTGAGTCATGGTCATCGTGCCCTCGGTGGACAGCTGCTGCGGCACGTAGTGATCCAACGAGTCCTTGGTGATAACCACGCCGCACGCGTGCGTGCTGGCATGCCGCGCGCAGCCCTCAAGCCGCTGGGCGGTGGATAGGAGTTTCTTGCCCGCCGGGTCAGCAAGCACCTCCTGCAGCTCTGGCACCGACTTGATGGCTTCGGCCAGATCGAGCGTCGGGGGGATGAGCTTGGCGACCTTGTCGCAGTAGCTATAGGGGAGGCTCATCGCCCGGCCGACATCGCGGACCGACGCGCGCGCCGCCATCGTGCCGAAGGTGATGATCTGCGCCACATGGTCGCGACCATACTTGTCGGCCACGTACTGCAACACCTCGTCCCGGCGGTGGTCGGCGAAATCCACATCGATATCGGGCATGGAGATACGCTCTGGGTTCAGGAACCGCTCGAAGATGAGCTGGTAACGCAAGGGGTCAATATCGGTGATACGCGTCAAGTACGCGACGATACTGCCGGCCGCCGACCCGCGGCCCGGGCCGACAACGACCTTGTTGCGCTTTGCCCAGTTGATGAAATCCTGCACGATGAGAAAGTAGGAGGCATAGCCGGTCTTTTTGATGACCTCGAGCTCGTAGGTCAACCGCTCCTGCACTTCGCGGCTTTCGGCCTGGGCCCCGTAGCGGTCACCCAACCCCTGACGGCACAGTTCCGCCAGGTAGTCATCCGTCCCCATGCCGGACGGCACCACGAAGTGCGGCAACAGCGACTTGCCGAACTGCAGCGTCACCTGGCAGGACTCGGCGACCTTCAACGTGTTGTCGGCGACCTCGGGGTGGTCGGGAAAATGCGACCGCATCACGTCGGGCGGCTGGAACGAGTAGTCGCCGCCGACCATCGTCATGCGGTCGGTATCCGACAGGACCTTCTTGGTCTGGATGCAGATCATCACGTCCTGTGCGTACGCGTCGTCCGTCGTCGGGTAGTGCGAATCCGCCGTCGACACGACCGGGATGTCCAGTTCTGCGCCCAATTTGAACACGCCGGCATTCACCACTCCCTGCTCGGGAAGATTGGGGTGGTGCTGCACTTCAAGGAAAAAATTCCCGCGCCCGAACGTTGCCAAGTAGCGACGGGCGACCTTTTTGGCGCCCTCGTAGTCGCCGCCGACCAGCTGACGCGCCAGCTCCCCTTGCAGGCAGCCGGAGGTCGCGATGATGCCTTCGTGGTACTGCTCAATGAGCGCCCAATCCACGCGCGGCTTGTAGTAGAACCCCTCCAAATGCGCGATGGTCGTCAGCTTGATGAGGTTACGGTACCCCTGGTCGGTTTTGGCGAGCAGCAGCAGGTGGTATGGGCTGTCATCGAGCTTGGGTCGCTTGTCGGTGTGCAGATTCCTTGCCAAATACGCCTCCACCCCAAGGATGGGCTTGATGCCGGCCTTGCTGCATTTCTGGTAGAACTCCACCAGCCCGTACATCACGCCGTGATCCGTCAGCGCGGCGGCGGGCATGCCGTACTTCTTCGCCAACGCGACCAGCTCGTCGATCTTGGACAAGCCGTCCAGCAGGCTGTAGTGCGAGTGCGTGTGGAGATGGACGAACGACATGGAAAGCGCGAAAAAATGAGGGTTCCCCTCGGTTCTAGTATAGTACATTTTTAATCCCACCCGAAGCCCAAAAATCGTTGACAACGGCGTGAAAAACAGGTACGCTGAAAAACCGATTTTTGACCTTTCCCAAGCCAAACTCCAACGAAAGGAGGGCAAAATGCCCTGGCAATACCGTCTGCGGCGAAAACCTCCGCCCCGACTCCGCACCAGTCCCGAGCCCGCGCCCCTGCCGCTGTCCCCGCTGCCTCCCCCGCAGCAGATCTTCCTGCCGGGGGTGGACCCGCTGATCGCCGAAGTGACCTGCCGCTGCTGCCCGCTGCGGCAGCCGGATATCCTGGTGTACGGCCCGACGCTGAAGTCCAGCAACCTGGCGGAACTTGCCCGCCGAAGCTTCCGCGTCCACTACCTCCAGGACACCCGCATGCTGTGGGGCTCGCAGTGCCTGGAGGCAGGCCGCTTCCTCCTGGAGCACCAGCGCGACCGGCTGGAGAACACCGCCGGGACCTACCGGCTGCTGCCGTTGCAGGCCGCGACGGTGGACGCCGGCGTCGTTGCCATGGGCGCGCCATTCGAGAACTGCGACGACCTGCTGGTCACGCTGTGCGAACTCAAACGGGTGCTGCGCACCAACCGCCGTCACGGCTCGAGTGAACCCTTTATACTGCTGCGGGGTATCATTCCGTCCCTGCCGCAGCGGAAGTCCGGCAAAACTGCGATTCCCCTCACGGCGGACGGCCTGCATTGGCCTGACATCTGGCCGCTGGCCGCTGAAAGCGGGTTCAAAAAACTCGATCCGGTACTGGACGCGATAGGCCTGGACATCCACGACGACCCGCCAACCTTCACGTGGCGCCTGACGCCCGCCTGAACCGCCCGCCCTTCCCACCCTTGAGCTACGAACACGAGGTCCGCTCCCGCGGACCTCTTTTTTTTGTACCGATCTTTTTTACTTTTTACTCCCGCGCCGCGGTTTCTCCGCCTGCCGTTCGATGAAAAATCCGACCAGTTTGATGGCGGCATCGGCGATGAGGTTCAAATTGCTGGCGCCCTTTTCCAATTTATCCTTTACCAACTCCAAGATACGGTCCACGACTTCCAGTTTCAGCCGCACGGAAGTGGAGATACGGTTGGCGTTGCGCAGGACATTGAGCAGGTGGTACAAGGTCCAGACGATGAAAATGGTCAGCGTCACGGCGCACACCGCCAAGACCATGTTGAGGATGTCGCGCGAGGTGTCGAACATAGTAAAATATTTTTTATTTGTGATTTAGCGGATGGTCGCGGAAAATTGTCGCTGCAACTTCTCCTTCACTTTCCCCAGTATACCGTCCACCTCCCCGGAAGACAATGTCCGGTCATCAGCGCGGAATTCAATGCGGCAGGCGATGCTCTTTTTTCCCGCAGGGAGCTTGACGTCGCGGTAGGTGCTTAAAAACGAAACCTGACGGACTAGCGGATGGATGCCCACGATCGCCGACTGCAGCTGCTGCCAGGAAACCTTCGTATCCAGAACGACGGCGAGGTCTTGCTCGCTGGCCGGGAATGCCGGGATTTGCCGATACTCAAGCACGGGATGCGCGAGTGCTGCCAACGCGGATAGATCCAACCCGCACAGTATCAACGGCTGCCGGATGCCGAACCGTTCCAATACTTGCGGCGTTACCGGCCCAAGGCGGCCGATGGCCGTTGCCCCCGCGGAGATCAACGCCCTCGGCTGCCAAAACTCATCAGCCCCGGCCGCATCTGGAATGAAGCGCAATCCCCGCACGCCCAGTTGCGCAAGCATCGCTTCGACCTGCCCCTTGGCGGCAGAAAAATCGTCCACCCGGTCGGTCATGGCTAACGCCAGCATCGGCACCTCATCGGGCAGACTACCAGCCTTGGGGCGGTAAATGTTTGCCAATTCGAACAGCTGCTGGTGAGAAAACCGCTTGATGTTCTGCCCAACCACGGACAACAGACTCGCGCTCAGCGTCGGCCGCAGGTACTCAAATTCCGCGCTCAACGGGTTGGCGACGCGCAATGCGGTGGTTATTGGCAGCCCGACCTGCTCCAAAAGCTTGGCGGAAACGAGAGAATACGACTGGATTTCCGTAAATCCCTGTCCGGCCAGCCAGGCCCGAATTCGAGATTGCAACTGGAGAAGCGTATCCGGCTGCCGAACCGGAATGCGGCCGGCTGGCAGTTGTGCCGGCAACCGATGGTAGCCATACAGCCGCGCCACTTCCTCCACCACGTCATGGGACGCGAGAACGTCGCTGCGCCACCATGGCGGGGTCACCCGCCAGGCCTTTGCCCCCGCTACGAAAAAACCCAATCGTTGCAGCATGGTTTTCGCCGCGGCCGGAGCAACCGTAACGCCCAAGGTCCGCGTGATTTGCGCCGGGTCAAAAGGAACGGTTTTCGGTCTGGGCAGCGGACGCTTGACATCGTACACCGGGCTGCCAATATGCCCGCCGCAGATCTGCAGCGTCAACTCGACCGCTCGACGCAACGCTGCGTCCGTTGCCTGGGCCGGCAAGCCCTTTTCGAACAGTAACGAACTGTCCGACAGCAACGCGAGCCGCCGGCTGGTCTTGCGCACCGCAACCGGGTCAAAATTGGCGACCTCGAAGACAATAGTTTTTGTTGTCACTGTTGCGGCGGAATCCTGTCCGCCCATCACCCCAGCGATGGCCACGGGCTTGGCAGCATCGGCGATAACCAGGTCGGTGACCGCCATGGTATAGGTTTTCTCGTCCAGCGCGGCGAGTTTCTCTCCGGCTTTGGCGCGCCGCACGACAATGGCGTTGCCCGCCAGCGCGCGGTAGTCAAACACGTGCAAAGGATTGCCGTACTCAAGCCGGACGTAATTGGTAATGTCCACGACGTTGTTGATGGGGCGATTGCCCGCCGCGATCAGACGCTGCTGCAGCCACAGCGGCGACGGCCCGACCTTCACGCCATCAATGACCACAGCCTGATACCGCGGGCACAAGCGAGGTTCTGCCACCTTGACGGTAAGCGGTAACGAGTTAAGATTTCGAGATTTCGAGATTTCGAGGCCACGATATTTCGACATATCGAAATTTCGATATGTCAATCTCGCCTTCGGCACGACCGCGGCTGCCTCGCGCGCCATTCCGGTCACCGACATGCAGTCCGGCCGGTTGCCGGTCACTTCAACATGGAAAATGACATCGTCGGCTGGGTAGACTTTTTCTAGAGCCACCCCCAGTGGCGTGCCTGGCGGCAGTACCCAGATGCCGGAATGGTCATCACCGACGCCGAGTTCGTCCGTCGCACACAGCATTCCGCGGCTTTCCACCCCGCGAATTTTCGCCGCCGTCAATGTCCACGAGCCGCCGGTTTTCACGTCGCGCAGCGTAGCGCCGAGCGGTGCGAACGGGACTACCTGTCCGACCTCGATATTTGGCGCACCGCAGACCACTTCGTGCTCGGTTTTTCCGTCCGTCACGCGCGTGAGCCGCAGCTTGTCAGCGTTCGGGTGCTTTTTAATTTCCAAAATCTTTGCTGTCACCACTCCTTTCCATGCCGGCCGCAGGTGCTCCACGCGGTCCACTGTGTGCGCATGCAGCGTCAACAGCCGCGCCACCTCATCCGGCTTGGCGTCGGTTTTCAAATATTCCTTCAGCCAGCGATAGGAAACCCTTAAATCCATGGAAATATTTAGCAACTATAATTTATAAACTATCGCTAAACGCTGCGATGGTTAAAAGATACTACTAACACCTGCAACGGCGCTAAAGAGAAAAAAGAAAATTACCGAGATGAACCCAACCAACATCAATGCGCCGCTAAAGATTGTTACTCCTGTGGTAAAGCCATCCCACTCTTTATGACGAAAAATATTTACTACCGTACTAAACACAGAAAAAAGGAATACGAGCCCGGCAAAGACAAGTACGATAACACCCCACGATTCCGCGTCGAAAAAAAGCGCAAAAGTGATTAGAATGCTATTAAAAACAAAAATACCAACATATGGTAATAACCACTGGAGTAAAATGTTTTCTTTTCTTTGATCGAGCATAACCATTAAAACTGCTGCAAAAAGCGCAGGTCGTTCTCGTACAGCATCCGGATGTCGGGGATCTGCAGGCCGGATTTCATCAGGAAGCAGCGCTCCACGCCCCAACCGAACGCAAAGCCGGAATAAATTTTTGGGTCCACCTTGCCCGCTTTCAAAACATTGGGGTGTACCATCCCGGCACCGCCCAGTTCCAACCAGCCCTGCTTGCACAAGCGGCAGACCTTTCCGTCCGCGAGTATTCCGCGGCCGCCACAAACCGCGCAGTTGATGTCAATTTCAATGCTCGGTTCGGTGAACTGGAAGTGGTAAGGCCGGATGCGGATCTTCCGGTCCGGTCCGAAAAAAGCCTTGGCGAAGTAATCCAGCGTCCCCACCAGGTGCGCCATCGTAATGCCTTCGTCCACGACCAGCCCCTCGAATTGGTAGAACATCGGCACGTGCGATACGTCGATCTGCCGCCGGTAGCACTTGCCGATGTTGACCATGCGGATCGGCGGCCGGTACTGTTCCATCTCGCGCACCTGCCCGTTGGACGTATGCGGCGTGAGCACGCGCCGGCCCCACTTCCCCAAGGGCTCGGCGTCCACAAAAAATGTTTCCCACTCGTCGCGCGCCGGATGATCGGCCGGCATGTTAAGCGCCGCAAATGCGTAGTACTCCCAGTCCACCTCGGGATACCGGGAACGCTGGAATCCGATGCGCTCAAAAATTGCCGTGATCTCGTCGATAGCCTGCGACACTAGGTGGCGGTGGCCGACCCGGGGAACAATGCCGGGCTGCGACACGTCAAGGTCATTCCCCGACTGCTCCAACGATGCCCGCCGCTCGCTGATGC
>JAUSGZ010000072.1 GCA_030648715.1 bacterium
AACCATCTACCTCACCGGCATCGGCAACGTGCTGCAGCTGGCCGAGGAACTGGGTTACACCACCCTGAAACCGCGCTCGCGGTTCGGCCTCAGCCTGGTGCTGGGCGGCGGCGAGGTCACGCTCCTCGATCATGTCGGAGCGTTCGCCACGTTCGCGCGCGACGGGGAACGCCGCCCGATCACCCCGATCCTCAAGGTCACCAACCGCAACGGCGAAGTGTTGGAAGAGTACCGCGACCAACCCGTCAAAGTGCTGGAAACGCAGGTGGCGCGCCAGCTCAACTCCATCCTGTCGGATAACGCCGCCCGGGCGTTCATCTTCGGAGCCCAGAACTCGCTGACCCTGCCCGACCGGCCAGTCGCTGCCAAGACGGGCACGACCAACGACTACAAGGACGCCTGGACCATCGGGTTCACCCCGCAGTTGGTAACCGGCGTGTGGGTCGGCAACAGCCGCGGTGAGGAAATGAAGCGGGGAGCGGATGGGTCGGTGGTCGCCGCTCCCATCTGGCAGCGCTTCATGCGCCAGGCTTTGAGCGGCCAGCCGGTGGAGGAATTCCGTCCGCCGGAGGCCGTCACTACCGGAAAACCGGTCCTGGATGGCACCATCAAGGACGGCCTGAAGGTCGTCGTGGACCGCGCTTCCGGAAAACTCGCGACCGTGCGCACGCCGCAAAATTTCCGCGAGGAGCGCGCGTTCCTGGTACCCCACAGCATTCTCCACTATCTCAACCCGGACGACCCGCGCGGACCCGAACCCACCGACGGCCAGCGCGACCCGCAGCACGACGCGTGGGAAGCGGCGGTGCAGCGCTGGGCCAGCGAGCAAAAATTGACCATCAGTGAACCGCCGACCGAAGAAGATGACGTGCACGTGCCGGGTAACGCCCCCACCGTCCGGCTGGTTTCCCCATCCGGCGGCGAGCGTTGGACCAGCCGGCAGCTGCACTTGCAGGCATGGGCGGCCGCCCCGCGCGGCGTGCGCCGCGTGGAGTACCGGCTCAATGACGTGCCGGTGGGCACGGCCTGGCAGGAACCGTTCGCCCTGGATTTCTTCCTCGACAACGCCAATGTGGCCAACGGCTATGCGACGCTCACGGCCACGGCCTACGACGACGTGGACAACTCGACCAGTGCCGCGGCGAATGTGCTCGCCGACCTGCCGCCCCTGGAACGCGGCATCACATGGTCGGCCCCGCGCGACGGCGTCATCCTGGAAACCGGGCAGTTCCCCGTAACGCTGCAGTTGAGCCTGGCGCGTCCCGAACAGGTCAAGCAAGTTGACGTGGCCGCCCGCGGGCCGGACGGTACTACCTACTTCATTAATTCCATCCGCCAGATCCGCGGCACGATGGGCACGCCTTGGGTCCGTCCGCCAGAAACCGGCATCTTCCGTCTCTCCGCGACGGTAACGAACGTTGACGGCTACCAGTACGCGAGCGACGTGCTGACCGTGGAAGTAAAATAAAACGCCCCGCGGGGCGAGACTTGAACGGTGGTGCCACGTGCCGGCGCTTTGATCACCAAGGGAGTTGCGGCGCGCCGCCAACTCCGGTCCGGCGCCGCGCCTTACCGGCGGTGACAATAAGGCAAGCGGCAACACCCGTCAACCCGAGCTGCAACGTGGGTGACCACCCTGTCCCCAGCAGCGGCACGACGGGCATCAGTGGGCCGTACGCCCAGCGCGCGGTCGTCAACGCCCGCCATTCGATGACCAGCGCCGCGATCACGCCGCCGAAAAACAGGAGCGGCAGGCGCAGCTCACGCCGCCGTACGCGTCCAACCAGCCACCCCAAGACGGTGATAATGGTTGCGTCAACGGCCGCAGCGTAGAAAAGAACCGCCAAAGTTATGGGTCCCCCGCGGAAATGCAGATACAACGGCGCGTGCGAAATCTCCCAGATCAGATTGATCACATAACTCACCACCCAAAGACGCCCCAAGAACATAGGCCTTACTCCGGACGAATTTTTTCCAGCACCACCAGGCGGCGCAGGGCAAACCATTGGCCCACCACGCTTGCGCACGCATCATCGACCACGGACAACATGGGGACCAACGCCGATGGTACGAACGTTGGATGGGAAAACCCCCCGGTCAACGGATACAACAAGCACGCGAGATACCGGCCATGGGCCAGACGGAGCTGCGGCAGTTGCGCGAGCACGGCCACGCGGTACGTGGTGAACAACAGGGTGGGCAAAGCCTGGTTGGCGTACTCGCCGGACGCGACGGGCATTGCTGCTTCCTCGGCCGGCGTGAGCGGCGGCTTGGCTCGCATATCCACAGGTTCCTCATGGGTCAGGCGGTAAACCGCGAACGACCATGGCGTGATCCACGGCTCGAGCAATACTAATCGTCCGCCGGGGGAAAGCACCCGCTGGGCTTCGCGCAGGAAACGCAACGGCCGCCGCAGGTGGTGCAACATATCGATACCCACGATGTTATTGAACGCGCCGTCGTCGAACGGCAATGCTTCCGCGTCGGCGACCACGTCGACCCAGGAATTCGGGTGGACGTCGGTGGCGACCACGTCCGGCTTGAACGCCTTGAAATTACCGATCCCGCAACCGACCTCCAGGGTACGTCCGGCAACGAGCTGCTGGGAAATTCGGCGATACCAGCCGGTATACACGGCACGGAGCGCCGGTTTACGCCGCCAGATCGCGATGTTTGTGGCCAGATGGGCGGCCGCATAGGTGGGGTCCTCGCGGGGCGGCAGTGCCGTCGCAAAGATCTCTCGCGCTTGCCGTTCATCCTGCGCCAGCTGCTCCCGCAACGCCGCCCCGCTGGGGAACGGGCGTGTTTCCCGCAGACGCCGCTCCACGCACACGGTCAGCTCTTTGCCATGTAACGCACCGTCGTACCCCAAGAGGTGCGCCTCGAATACCGGCGCAGTCTCGCCGAATGTCGCCACCGGCCCCCAGTGCGCGAGCATCGGCTGCCAAGGCTGGCCGGACACCCGCGCCCAGCCGCAGTAGACCCCCCACGGCACGTCGGCGAGTGCTTCGGGTTGCCCGAGATTTGCCGTCGGCATCCCGAGGCCCTTCCCTCGGCCGCGCCCGGGAATGACGCGCCCATGGAGTTCAATCGGTAGCGGCATATTGCACCATTGTAGAAGCCATCCCTGGTGGTGGCAAGCAAAACCCCCGCGGCGGCGGGGGCGTGGGCGGCGAACGGCGCGCGTTACTGCTTGATCGGCATCACCAGATAGAGGTAATCGGTCCGGCCGCGGGGCTTGAGCACGCACGGGCTGGCATTATCGATCAGGTGCAGCTCCACCTCCTCGGTCTCGATGTTCTGCAGACCGTCGAGCAGGAAGCGGTAGTTCAAGACCGTGCGGTTCTCCTGGCCGGTTACCTCGGCGGCAATACGGGAGGTGTTCTCCCCGAGTTGGGCGTTGGCCGCCGACAGGCTAAGCGAACGCTGGGTGGGGATGACCGCCAGCGCGACGTCGTAGATGCCGCTCCGCGAAAAGAGGCTAGTGGTCTTGGTGGCCTTGGTCAGGTCCATGGTCGCGGCCCGCGCCGTGGTGGCGTACTGCTTGGGGATGATCTGCTCATAGTCGGGATACTGGCCCTCGATCACCCGCGAGACGATCTCCACCGTGCCGAGCGTGAAGAGTACCTGATTTTCCGCCACATACAACTCGACCCGATCGACGGTCGCCAGCGCGGCGGGGTCTTTGAAGCTCGTGAGGATGCGGAGAAGCTCTTGGAGTGCACGGGCCGGAACGATGACTTTCTGCGGCTTGGCAGGGGCCGTCAGCAGCCGCACCTTCCGCTCAGCCAGGCGGTAGCTGTCGGTTGCGGTCAGGGTTAACTGATTGCCGCTGGTGGCCAGGAGCACGCCATTGATCTCCGGCCGGGTCTCACTCATGGAAACGGCAAAGATAACTTGGGCGATGGCAGCGCGGAG
>JAUSGZ010000001.1 GCA_030648715.1 bacterium
AGGGCGCTTTTTTTATTTCCGACCGCAAGATCCCGAAACCTCCGAGGAGAGGGTGAGTGCCGCTTATTGCTCATGGGCTGAAGGCGGGTTATCACAATTTTTCTAGTCCCTCTTGACGGCGTCCCCGGGTATGCTATGGTAGCGCCATGCGCAATCGTTCTCACTTCCTGATGTGTTGTGGGCTGGCCCGGAAGGCTAGCTAGAGTTCGTCGCGCAGACCAAACCCTCGACCCCTCAAGCTAGCTTTCCGCGGTGGAAGCTAGTTTTTTTGTTATGGACACCGCCCGCGAGGCCCTTTCGGCCTTTGACAATCTATCCAGAGGAGGTACCCGTGTGTACCACATCCGAACCCACTCCGGCCGCCCTGCGCGGCCGCGCTCGCCAGGAAAACCTGGCAAGCATTCTCCGTCGGCTGCAGCGGCCCAATCTTTCACCGGGAAAACGGGCCAAGCTGGAAGCCCAGCGGCGGCTGCTGCGCGGCGCCATCGAGCGCAGCTGGATCGAGTCGTCCCTTCGTCCCTACCAACCGCGGCAGTCCGTCGCAACCCACTGAAGGAGGAGTGTTCTTATGTGTACCAGCGCCGATGACCGCGCCGAGAGTCTTTCCATCGTGGAGGCGGGCAACCGCCGTGTGGCCCGCGAGCGCATGCTCGTGATCGTGAACCCGCACGCCGGCCTGTCCGACCGGAAACTCACCCTCGCGCTCCTACGCGACCAGCTGGTGGTTCGTTATAACGGCGAGCTGACCGAGATCCTGGAGCGGTGGTTCCCGGACGACCGGCGGCTGCTTTCCGATTTCGCCGCCGCCGTGGAGACCGTCGCGCTCAATACCTTTTTCACCGATCGGCGCACCGCCGATAGACGCGCCTAACGCGCCCCACCCTGCCCTTTGTCGAGCCTGGACTCATCCTCCGGGCTCTTTTTTTAATCTCCTGCCGCCGCAGTCCCACTACGGGGGATCACCCGAAGGGGGACAAGGGACCCAGTTTTTTCGCGGAAAGGGCTGGAGACCACGAGAGGCAGGAAAGGCGAGCAGGAGATTAACCCGCCGCAAGCCGAACTGGTTTCCGTGTTTTCCACCCTACCAGCCGCAGGCGGTTGACCGCGCCAAATAAACGTAGAGAAATATATAATTTTGTTCGCGGGCTGAAGGCGGGTTTTACTTGTGTTGGTAATTTGACATTTCCGCACTGCCAAGCTAGGCTGGAGGTACCAATATGCCAATGATGCGACGCAACAACCTGATTTCCCTGCTCGTCGTCCCTAGCTCCGGGAGCTAGCAGTTTGGCTTGCGTCTACCAATTCCTCGATAGCCAACTAGCTCCCCACCGGAGCTAGATTTTTTTTCTGCCGTTTGACAATCGCATACCCAACCCTGAACCTTCGGCCCCAACAGGAGGACCCCCATGGCCAACCCCAAGAACCGCAATCTGCGGCTGTTCGAACTCAAAGCCCGCTGGATCGTGCTGAACACCGTCATCAAAGGGCTGCGCAAGGAGCTGTCGCGCGAGGGCCTGCCCGTCCGCAGTCGTGACGAGCTACTTTCGCAGCTGCTGCCGCGCTTGGTGGAGATCGCCGATGTGGATTCGCAGCTGGACTCCGATTTTGGCAGCCAGCGCTACGCCCGGCGCACCTCTTCGAGCGGGCCAGGTCCCGCCGAACAGATACTGATCGAGCGCTTGGCGCGCGATTGGCAGTCCAATGACTTCCAGCTGAAGTCGCTGCGCGACCGCGTGGAGCGGGAACCTCGGTACGACCAGAAGTGCGGCCTGTGCAACCTGGTGGACATCCACCGCAAGCGCGCCGTCGAACTGGACGCACAGCTGCACGCCCTGGTCCACCAAGGACTTCCCGACCCGCCGCGCGAGCAATCCAGCACGCCGACCGAATACGAGCTGTCCCGCGAATGGGACACACTCGACCTGATGATCGCGCGCTGCCGGGAGCGGCTCGGCAACGGCCTGGCGGAGACCGCCGTCCCGCACGTTTACCGGGACCTGTGCCTCCACCTGCGGCGATTTCACGCCGTGCACGCCGACCTTCGGCGTTACCATCCCCAGAGTCACCGCGCTAACCGCCTGCTATCCAGCACTCCCGTTCCCCGCGAGGCCGCCCTCGCCGCCGACCCGTCCGCCGAGTCCTGAACCATCACATCGCAACCCCAACCGAAAGGAGAACACCGTGGCCAGACCACTCACCATCGCTACCGCCGAAACGCAGTTGGCGGCATACCGGAGAGAGATGGCGCACATCCAGCGCCGCCTCAAGACCGGCGACTTCACCCCGAAGTCAAAACCGCTGCTCGAGCGGCGGCTGCAGAAGCTGCCGCGCCTCATCTACGAACTTTCCCAGCAGGCCGGATTCCCGGTCTCCAACTGCCGAGCAGCCGACGCTGCCACCGCTCGTTCCTTCTGACACCGCCCTTTCGACGCCACCCTCTTCGAGTGTGGCACCCTCCAGACCCGAGCCCGGCGCATCCTCTGCGTCGGGCTTTTTATTTCCAGCCACCAGATCCCGAGGCCCTCGATACGAGGGTGCCACCGCCGTTGGCGGGGTCCCGCCATCGGCGGGAAATGGTGAGCTGGGAATAACCCCGCACTAATGTTGCCGTCGCTTTTGTGCCAATACCGTCGCGATACCACCGAACGTGGCGAACACTCGCGGAGCGCGCGGGGCGAATAGCCCCACCCCGCTGTCGGCGCAGCGCTCCGCTAAAGTTTTTCCCCCGCAACATTGGTGCTGGGGTAAGAGACCACACGGCATTCTTGACATTCACGCCCATATGCCGTAGGATGCGGACAACCTATGCGAACATCCTTCCGCCAAGCCCTGCTGCTGTCCCTGTTGCTTGCCGCCCCCCGGGTGGAAGGTTTGGCCATGGCCCGCTAGGTACTCTCGAACGTCAGTCCAGCGCCTTCCCCCGGAAGGCGTTTTTTCATTTGTTGCCGCCAAATCCCGTAGTCCCACCGTGGCGCATTATTCCAAGGTGGGTGTCACCCTACGGGTGATCCCCGAAGGGGGAAATGGCGAGCAAGAAATGAATCCCGCACCAATTTTGCCGTTTATCAATCCAATCTGCGTGACCTGGTAGATTCTCTGCCAGCACTGGCGAAGTGCGTAGCCGAATAGGCTACCCCGCTGCAGGCGCAGCGCTTCGCCGTTGATAGACCGCAAAATTGGTGTGTGGATATCGACCTTCGCGCCTTACCGTCCTTTGGCAATCAACCGTAATCGCTCTTTCGGAAAGGAGTTCCCCTCATGTCTGGAGATTCTGAAGGCCTCATGGTCGCGGCGTCGCGGCAGTTCAGTCTGGACGGGTTCATGTACTACACCGTCGGTAACGGCCCCAACGAGCCGACCCACGTCGGGCAGCTGCGGCTGTCCTTTGCCGGCGAGGCGCCGACGATGCAGCAGGCCCACGGCGTGGGGCCGATCGACGTGATGTTTTCCTGCGTCAAGCAGCACGCCCTGGCGCGAAATCTTCTCCCGGACGGCCTGCAGCTGACCGACTACGTGCTGCACGCCAATATGGGGGAGAACGGCTCCAAGTCGCCGGCCATGATCCGCGTCCGGCTGCAGTACAACGGCCATCAAGCCGACGGCGAGGCCACTGGCCGCGACATTCTTGTCGCCAGCATCAACGCGCTGGTTGTCGCGACCAACAACCTGCTCAACCCGTCTAAGGCTCCCGCCGTTTCCAACATTTGACCGCCAATGGACGGTCGTTCCGCCCTTTCCCGCAA
Source organism: bacterium (assembly GCA_030648715.1). Taxonomy (GTDB): domain Bacteria; phylum Patescibacteriota; class Patescibacteriia; order Buchananbacterales; family GWA2-38-13; genus VMFR01. Next base: position 3,744 of record JAUSGZ010000001.1, read on the forward strand.
GCCCTGGCACACCGCCGGGGCTTTCTTTTTGGTGGAAAATATTGACATTTTATTAATTCTATGGTATATGTAGAAACTTGTTGTTTTTGTCGTTCCAGGTCATTTCGGCTCTTTGAAAGGAGTTTCCGATGGTTACTATCGTGCGTTACGACGGCCGCCGTATCGTGCTGCAGACCATGCTCGTGTGCACGTCGCTCTACGTGCTGTCCGCCCCGCAGACCAAGCCGTTCCGACTGCTGGGTGTCTACCACCATGAGCTTTCGCACGCCGCACTGGCGCTGGCCACCGACAAGGGCGTGATGGCCGTCACCGTCGCGCTGCCGAATGAGGGCGGTTCCTTCGAGAGCACAGAACCGACCGGGCTGATCGTGGGATTGGCCGGGTACCTCGGTAGCATGGCGGTTGGATGCCTGTGGCTCGTGGGCAGTACGCGCCGCATGACCGGCGTGATTGCCGCGCTGGTAACGTTCTTGGCTTCCGTTGGCGCGTGTTTCCTGCCGCTGGACCACGGCGCCGCCACGTGCGCGGTGTTGATGGTCGTGCTATCGGCGGCGGTGCTGTTGGGGGCCTGGCTGTGGTCGGCGCTGGGGGCGCTGCTGCTGCGGGCGGTGGGCACGTTCCTGTGTCTGCATGCGTTGTTCGATTTCCTTTCCGATGCGCGAACGCGCGGTTCGGACATCGACCAATTCGCCGCGGCGCTCGGCGTGCCCTCGGCGGTGTGTGCCGTCCTGTACTTTGGCGCGCTGCTCGCGTTCGCGGCCGCCGCCACCGTTCGTTCGGTCCGGGGTGACCTTCGCCCCGGGCCTTTTTATTTCCGTCCCTCTGCATTTGGTTCGACAATTGTCGAACCAAAAAGATTATGGGTACGGAAATAACCCCGCACCAATGGCGCCGCGTCTGGTGGAGTTACCTTTTGTCGGACGGCTATCGTTTCTCCAGCCTGCGGTGCGCGTGGGCGAATCCCGCACCAGAGCCTGCGGCACGGTGCGGGACAGGTAGCCCTGGGTGGCCGTAGAGGGTGCTTGCCCTATACTTGACGTGCAGCGGTCATAGTTCGGGGCGGGCGCGCCGCCCTTTGCAGTTTTGCGCCATTGGTGCTGGGGTTTATCTTTTCGACATCTCCTGTATCAGCCTTGACCTATCCGTCCGCAGCTGCTAGACTGTGGGTACGTATGCATCGTTCCACTTATTTTAGCTTTTGGTACGGGCTGACCGCGAGATCAGTGAGTTTTCGTTATGTGAACGGGTAAACCCCAGACCAGCACGAAAATTGACTGATCTCGCAAGAGGTCAGTTTTTTGTTCTTTGTGCCGCCGCGGCATCACCGAAAGGGCATGCGCCCTTTGACAACCCAACCACCGTTTTCTCCCGAAAGGAGCACCACGTCGTGATCATCATCATGAAGCGCCCCCGCAAACCCAAGGAGCGCGATATCGTGCTCAAAAACATTCAGGCCGTCGCTCAGGTCCTGTCCGCCGAAGGCCTCAACCCTGATGTGAGCGAAGGAGCCGAGCTGGCCGTCATCGGCGTATTGGGCAAACTCGAGCCCGACCAGGCTGAGCGCCTGACCCACCACATCGCAACCATGCCCGGCGTCGAGTCCGTCAAGCGGGTGTCCACCCCGTACAAACTCGTCTCGCGCGAGTACCGCAGCGAAACCACGACTATCCCCGTCAACGGGGTCTCGGTCGGCAGCGCACAGCTGCTGGTCATCGCCGGCCCATGCGCGGTGGAGTCGACCGAGCAGCTCGAGCGGACCGCGTTGGCGGTCAAGGAGTACGGCGCCAAAGCCCTGCGCGCCGGGGCGTACAAGCCCCGCACCTCTCCCTACAGCCACCAAGGCCTGGGCGAAGCCGGTCTCATCCTCCTGGGCGACTTACGCAGGAGGTGCGGGCTGCCCATCGTCACCGAAGTGACGCGTATCGACCAGCTCCCCTTGCTGCTGGACAAGGCCGACGTGCTGCAGGTGGGCATGCGCAACATGGACAACTACGAGCTGCTGCGCGCACTTTCGCGCATCCGCAAGCCCGTACTGCTCAAGCGCAACGTCGCGGCCACGACCGACCAGTTCCTCCACGCCGCCGAGTACGTCGCGCGCGGCAACCCCCACATCATCCTGTGCCTGCGCGGCATCCTCGGTATCCAGGGACTGGAGACGCGCGCCCAGGCCGACCTGGACGCGATCCCTTTGCTCAAGCAAAAAACCCACCTGCCGGTCATCTTCGACCCTTCCCACGCGGCCGGCCGCGCCGATCTGGTCGCTCCGTTGAGCCTGGCGGCTATTGCTGCTGGCGCCGACGGCCTCATCATTGAGGTCCATCCCGATCCGGCCAACGCCATCTCCGACAACGAGCAGCAGCTCACCTTCGAACAGTTCGGCGCCCTGATGCAGGGCGTCAAGGCCGTGGCCGCCGCTGTTGGCCGTACCGTCTAGCGCGCCCTCGCGCCGCCCCTTTTCGTTCCCGCACCTTCCGCAAGCCCAGCCACCATGGTTGGGCTTCTTTTTATCCCGTATACTGAGTGACATATGGCTGCGTGGGGTTATGCCACGTCGGTGATCACGGGCGTACTACTCGCCGGTGCGCTGCTGCAGATCTGGCTGCTCTTGCGCCACGCGTTGACCCGCCGCGTGGTTCGCGACCTAGCGCTGCTCGCCGCCCTGCCTGCAGTACTCTTTGGGGCTATCTATGGCATGGGGTTGGGACAGGGTTCCCTTCGCTCCGGTCCCGCCTTCGACGATATCTATTCGGGCGAAGCCATCGGCGTGGTGTGGCTCTACCTGGTGACCTTGGCGGCGCTGGTCGCCTGGCGTTTCCGCAGCGAAATCCTGCCACAGATCAACGAGGTCGTGCTGCTCATCTACAATGTGCTGGCGCTGTTCGTGCTGTTGAAGATATTCGTCGCGGTGCGGACCGATACGTTCACGGTTCTGCACGGATTACTGTTCGCGCTGTCGCTCCCGATGCTGCTGACGTTCCTGGCAGCGTTCATCCCGGTCAGGCTTGGGATCCTGTGGGATGCCGGTTCGTACGTATGGTTCATTATCATGGGGGTACTACTGACACTGTTCCAGTTCTTCGCGGGGATGATGGCAGCACCGGCTGGCCCGTGGTGGGGCCTGACCCGGCTGCTCATGCTGGGGATGCTGACGGTGTATCTCATTGTGCAGTTAACCTACCTGGTGCTCCTCATTCCCGTTCGGGCCGGCGGCTCGACCTACCGGTGGCAGTTGGCGCGCGTTCGCGAGTACTTGCGGTTCCTCGCCGGCCGGCAACATGGGGCACAGCTGCGGCCCCGGTACGCGCTGGTCATCGCGGTCACGACCGGGGCGGTGCTGACGTTGAACGCACGTTGGAATATTTTGCCATCCGACATTCTGGTCGGGTTGGTCCTCGTGGCGACGCCGCAGTTGGCGACCCTACGATCAGCGCAGACGCCTCCGTTCGACCCCTTCGCCCCGCCGACTTGACGTGCAGTATCGCGGCGGTACAATGAGTATGGACTCCGCACGGAGGTGGTGGCAATTCTGGACAAACCTTTACAGTAGGCGGTAAATCGGGCAGCCGCGAGCGGCTTGCCCTGCGCCGCCAACGGCCCAAGGCCCCATGCCTGGCCCCGCGGGCGTCTCGCGATACCCGCTCGGACCGTCGGTATTCGGCCGGCCATCTGACCAACGTCAGAAGATTCCACCATTCCGCGTGGGGTTCGCATACAAAAAACAGTGGAGCATCAGCTGCCGCTGTTTTTGTTTCCTGGTACCGCCGGGCGCCCTAGGGGTGAAAAATGCAAATGCTGGAAAAATTTTCAATTGCTAATTTCCAATTTTCAATCAATGCAGCAATGTCTCAATTTTTAATTCCGGCAGGACAAGGAAGGGGAGGCGGTGAGAGCTTGTGACGTTGAAAATTCAATGGAAATTGAGACTTGAAAATTTATTGGTTCACGGTTTTTGCAGTTGCGGTAATCTCAGAATTTCATTCAGGTTTTTTATCGCATAGTCCGGCTTCATTTTTCGCAGGAGCGCTGGCGTCTGCCAGCCGCGCAGGTACGCGACCGTCCGCACCTTCGCGGCCTTGCCCGCCCGCAGGTCGTCGCGCAGGTCGCCCACCAGCAGGCACGCGCGGGGTACACAGCGCGCGCGGGCCACAAATACCCTGACCCCGGCCGGACTGGGCTTGGGCGGGTACTGTTCACTCGTGCCGATGAACGAAAAAAGCGGCCGCAGCCCGGATGTCTTCAGGCGCCGAACAATGATGTGCCGCGGCTCGTCCGAGAGGATACCCAAAGTAATTCCGCGCCGATGCAATGCCCGCAACGTTTGGCGCGCGCCGGGAGAGAACGGAGGCCGGCCGTAGGTGCGTCGGTGGCGGTCGGCAAGCCGCTTTCCTTCGCGCCGCAATTGCCTGGCGGAGACCCCATGGCGGCGGTAGAATGCCTGCCAGGGCAGCGCGTAGGTGCAGCGGAATTCCGCGAGCGTGATCCGTGGCCTCCCCACCAGCGCAAAGCATGCCATCCAGGCGCGGTAGGCCGCAGACAGGTCGGCAAGCAGCGTGCCGTTCCAGTCGAACAGCACCGCACGCGCCGGAGGGAATATTCGCATACCAGCATCCTAGAATGTTGTTCCACCGTACACAAGCCAATCGAATGATGGACCGCTGCCTGCTCTTGGCGCGCCGCGGTTTGGGCTGGGTGTCGCCCAACCCCCTGGTGGGGGCGGTGATCATGCGCGGCCGTACGGTTATCGCCGATGGTTTCCACGAAAAGCTGGGCGGCAAGCACGCGGAAGCATCGGCGCTGGCCCGCGCAAAAACTCCGGTGCGCGGAGCGACCCTGTACGTCAATCTTGAACCGTGCGACCACCAGGGCAGAACGCCGCCCTGCACGGAGGCAATCATTGCCGCCGGCATCAAGCGGGTCGTGGTCGGCATGGTGGACCCGAACCCCAAGGTGTCGGGCCGCGGCATTGCCACGCTGCGGAAAGCCGGCATTCGCGTCACGGTCGGCGTGCGCGAGGCCGAATGCCGGTCCCTCAACCGTATCTTTATCCATTGGATAACCACGGGCACGCCCTACATCGCCGCCAAGATCGCCATCGGCAGCGACTGGAAGATCGCCGCCGCGCCGGGCGTGCGCACGCACATCACGGGTGAGGAAGCGCAGCGCAAGGCGCACGAATTGCGCCAGACCTACGATGCCATCCTAGTCGGCGCCGGCACGGTCATCACCGACGACCCCGCACTGACGGTGCGCCGCTACCCGGAACGCCCGCGCGATCCGCGCCGCATCATTTTGGACAGTATGCTCAAGCTGCCGCTGGGCTCCAAGGTCTTGGCTGACGATAACGTGCTCGTTGCCACCACCCAGGATGCCGACCCGGCCGTACTTTCCAGCCTGCGCCAGTCCGGCATTCCGGTCCTGGTCACCGACCGCCAGGAGGGGCGCGTCAACGTCGCGGAAGTCCTGGCGTGGTGCGCCGAGCACGAGATATCCAGCCTCCTGGTGGAAGGGGGCAGGGAAGTGCTGGATAGCTTCAGCCGCGCCGGTCTTATCCGACGCTGGTACGTCTTTGTCGCCTCGCGTCCGCTCGGGCATACCGGCGTGGACGCCTTGACCAACCTTGAGCCGCTGAAACGTAGTATCGCTCGCGGTAAGCCGCAGTTTTTTGGGCAGGATGTGCTCTATGAGTTTGCCTCCAATCCTTGACAGTTGCCGCATGCTGTAGTAGAGTTGCTCACTTGATGTACTGGTTGAACTGTCCTTTACCTCATGGAGGATGCTCATGGCGAAGAAGAAACCGGATGCGTCTGCCCCGAAATCCTGGTTGTATCAGGGAACCGCGCTCATTTCCCCCGAAGGATCGTTCCATCTCACGGTAGTGGCGCGTGAGAAATGCCAGGTTGGACCTGGGGATACGCTGCTGTGCAGAGTGATCGACCGTGGGTTTATTGCCGCTCACGTGATCGGTGTCGGCCAGACCTCCTCCGATGACCCCTACATCCGTACGGTGAGCACGCAGGGCAACGTGCATATGACCGTCCGATTTTTACGCTCGGCCGGGATGCACCAGGGTAAGCGGGTATGGCTGCAGAGCGGCCAGCCGGGTGAGCTGCTCATCACGCTTGAGCAACTCGGGGATGAATATCTCCGGTGAGTGGCATCGCCGCACCGTTTCGTTCAGGACGCTTCTCCCGGAGCGTCCTCGTTTTTTTACGGTGAACGTATTATGATTGCCAACGTATGCCGGGACCGCAGCGGTGGGAGTTTCTAAAAACATTTTTTCGTGACCCAAGAGTGGCGTCGGTCAGCCCCACGTCACCGGCGGCCGTTGCTCGTATCTGCCAAACGTTCGATTTTTCTAGTCCCTTGACCATCATCGAGCTTGGGCCCGGCAACGGCGCCTTCACCCGCTACCTGCTATCCAGAATGACTGCCGACAGCCGGCTGCTTGCCGTGGAGCTCAATTCGACCTTTGTTGCGACGCTCAACGCGTGGCATGACCCGCGCCTTGCCGTGGTGCAAGATTCCGCCGAAAATTTGTCCGCGTTGCTCGCCGCCCGCGGTTTTCCTCCGGCGGATGCGGCCATCTCGGGTATCCCGTTCAGTTTTTTCCCCGGCGAGCGGCAGGAGGGGATCATGCGGCAAGTTGCGGAGGCCCTCAAGCCGGGCGGTGTGTTCATAGTCTATCAATTTTCGCCGCAGGTGGGCGCGCACCTGAAAGCGGTGTTCCCTCGGGTCGCTGCCCGGCGCGTGTGGCGCAATCTGCCGCCGCTGTCGGTGTACGATGCTACCCGCTGAACCAGGGCCGTATGCCGGAAGTGTTGGATATCGTGGATGCGCACGACGCCGTCATCGGCCAGGCCGAGATGGGGGAGATTTACCGTCGCAAGCTGCCGCACCGCGTCGTGCATGTGCTCGTGCTGCATCCTGAATACCCCGCGGTGTACCTGCAGCGCCGCGCCGAAACGAAATCCTACCTCCCCGGCTACTGGTGCACGTCCGCCGGCGGCCATGTGCGCAGCGGCGAGTCGTATCCTGCGGCCGCGGCGAGGGAGCTGCGCGAGGAATTGGGCCTGGCAGTCCCGTTGTCGGCGCCGTATGCCTTTCCGTATTTGGCGGACGACCATCTGCGGTTCATCCAGCTGTTCGTGGCGTACGCCGGTACGGGGTTTTATTTTGTGGACGGCGAGGTTGCGCACGGGGAGTTCTTTGGTCTAGAATCAGCGCGCACCCTGGTGGAAGGCGGCCGGCTCGTTCACCCGCAGCTGCAGCCGTGTTTCAGCTGGCTCTACGCGAACCAGTCACGCCTCTTTACCGCAGGAAAATGGTTATATTGAGACTATAGAAAAAGTATTTTTATACTTCGAGCGAGCCGCGCGAGTCGAGAAGAGAGTTAAAAGGTAGCTTCTCGACCAGCTCGAAGGCTAATATTTTCCACTCTTTAGCTATTTTTCTACCGTCTCATGCTCCCACCACTTCAGCCATCCACCGTCCATATCCTCGCGTTCGGCAAGGTGCTGCTGTTTGCCGTTCTTGGGGTCGGCGTTTGGACCGGGCGCAAGCTCACACAGCGTTGGTGGCTTGCGGCCGGCGCGGTGGTCGCCGCCATCGTTGCCCTGCAGACGGCAATGCTGTGGCAGACTCCCGTGCCGCTGCAGGGCTTGCGGGGGGATGAGGCGTTGACTACGGCGTTCTACCAGCGGGTCATTGCCGACGGCATCGGGCATGATTTCACCTACGCCAACTTGCCGGCGTTCTATCCGCCGCTATGGTTTTTTTCGGTCGGCAGCATTGCTCGCGCGTTCGGCTTAACGGGGGTGGGGGCGGCAAAACTTGCCGGCGTGCTCGCGAGTCTCGTCATCCCGGTACTCGCCTGGTGGTTTTGGCGCGCGGTGCGGCGCGACGATGACGGGACCGTCGCCAGTCCGCTCTTCCCATTGCTGCTGACGCTGACCCCGTTTCTCGCGGTGGATTTCCCGTCGGTGCTCGCCAAGCCGTATGAATTCGCTTCCGCCCTGGGCGTACTGCTGTGGTTTCTGATCGTGCGGCGGTGGTTGGCGGCCACGGGGCGGCGTTGGCTGCGCGTCGTTGACCTGGGCGTGCTGGGAGCAGTGCTCTTCACGACGTACTACCTGTGGTTCGTGATGGTCGGCATCGCGGCGCTGACGTTCCTGCCCTGGCGCAATCCGCGGGCATTGGCGCGCGAGCTGGTTGCGTGGGGGGCGATCGGAGGCGCTATTGTCCTTGGCTCCGTCTGGTACTGGTGGCCGTTGGCGCAAAGCTACGTCAGGTACGGGATGGAGAATTGGCAGCCGGCGTTCTTCATCGCGTCGGATCTTAATTTTTTCCCGCCCGTGGAGTTCACCCCCAGAAGCGCGTGGCTTTGGGCTGGGCTTATCGCCTTGATCGCGTACCGCCGGCGGCCAAAGGTTTCCCCGGCGCTGCGGCTGCTGTTCGGCTGTTATGTCTGGCAGGTCGTTAGCCTGGTCGCGACGCTGTCGGGTGATGCGCCGTTCCAGGCCGCGCGCGGGTTTACTTTTTTGGGGGAGATTATCCTGGCGTATGGGGCAGCGTATGGTTTGACCGCGTGGATCTCCGGGGTTACGCCGGCCCATGGGTTTGCCCACGTTGCCGCGGTCCTGCGGGAACGTTTTTCCGCCGTTACTCCGCAGGCCGGGGCGACGAAATTTCTGCTCGCGTGGCTCGCAATCTCCGTGTCGTTGCCGTTCGGCCTCTGGCTGGATCAGGAGTCTACTGCCGCCCGTTTGGAATCGTTGCGGCAGGGGAGCGCGGTTGCCTCCCGTTTTGCTAGCTACTTCCGGGCGCACCCCGTGGACGCCAAACTCACGACGTTAAGTTTTTTCCCAACCCTGCAGGCGTCCGTTGCGCTACCGCAGTTCATTTCCCACAACCAGCACTACTCGCATCCGGCAGCACGGTTCTCCGAGCGCCTGCGCTACCTCCGGGTACTTTCCCTGGCAAAAACTCCCGCGCAGTTTGCCGAGTGGTTCTCGCGCAAGAACGTTTTTGACCCCATTCAGCAGCTCATCTTGTACGGCGACGGGGACGACTACCTGCTATACCTGTGGCTCGACGATTACCCCAACGGGGGCAGGGAAGAGGTCATCCGCTGGCCAAAGATTTTGATTGCCGAACCGTATTTCCAGCTAATTTCCGAGCTTTCTTTCGGCGGATTTTCAACCTGGCGGGTGAGGTAAAATTTGATTATTCACATATAAATGGCTGAAATTAGCCATTTATTTTGTATTTTACTTGACTTTTTATAAAATATGTGGTATTATTACAATGTTGATCGTATGGTCAATACGGTCCGATGTTTATCGGGCTAAGGGTGTCGGATTCCTACACCAAAATAGGGATCAGGTTCTTTTCAGGAGGTGCCGTATGGCATCACCAGAGGAAATCGCCGCTCTCCGCGCTCATGGCCTGCAATCCCGTGCCGAGTCGCAGCAGCACGCGATCGTGGATGGTCCCTCTAAGTGGGACCTGATGCTCTCGCTGTTTGATGGCGACTGCGACCACCGTCGTCCGGTGGCCTTCAAGGTTCGGCGAGCCAACGGGTTCGAGTACTCGGTGGCCGTCACCATCAACGAGGTCGGCCGCGAGGACGGTTCCGGAGAGAATTGGAACATCCATGGCTACCTCAATAGCGACCCGACCGGCATGTTCAAGGCCGGCGTTCCCGTTCGGTGCTTCTTCACGACGAAGCGACGCACCGGATGGCTGAAGCCGGTCGCTTAGCTGACCGGTCCTTGTGCCCCCGCGAGCTACGCGCTTGCGGGGGTCTTCTTTTTACCTTGCTTTTCCCTGAATTCAGGAGCCGATTTTCACATTCGCAGTCCTGGGCCGGCAATGCTAAAATAAAGGTGTCTGCCGGAACTGCTTTCCGGCGATAATTTCGGTTCTATGGAGCATCCGGGCGCTAACCAAATGTACAGTAAAACCCCGACGATCCTGGTGGTTTTCGGCGCCACTGGCGACCTGATGGAACGGAAGCTGGTGCCGTCGTTGTTCCGATTGCACACGAAAAACCTGCTGCCGCCGCTCTTTCACGTGGTCGGCTATTCGCGGCGCGACCTGACCTCCGCGCAGTTCCAGGAGCGCGTTGCCCAGATCCTGGCGGGTAAGGGGGGGGCGAGCGCGGTGCAGCAGTTTGTCAAGCGCTTCACCTACCAGCAGGGGTTTTTGGACCAAGCGGCCGGCTATGCACAGCTGGGCAAGGTGCTGGGGATGCAGGACCAGTCCTGGAAGACGTGCGCCAACAAGCTGTTCTACCTGGCCGTGCCTCCGACCTTTTATAAAACCGTCCTGACCAATCTCGCCACTTCCAAATTGACGGCCCCGTGCAGTCCGGAGGAAGGATGGACCCGCGTGATGGTGGAAAAGCCGTTCGGCAAGGACTTGGCCACCGCCGAAGAGCTGGATGCGCTGCTGGGTAAGCTCTTCAAAGAAGCGCAGGTCTATCGGCTGGACCACTACCTGGGCAAAGACACTGTCCGCAACATTCTGGCGTTCCGTTTTTCCAACGCGTTCTTTGAGCCGTCTTGGAACCGCGACAACGTCGAGCGCGTCACCATCCGGCTGTGGGAAACTGCCGGCATCCAGGGCCGCGGAGAATTCTACGACGGCATCGGGGCGCTGCGCGACGTCGGCCAAAACCACCTGCTGCAGTTACTCTCCCTGTTCCTGATGGATAACCCCGGCACATTCGACGCCAATGCCATCCGCCGCCAGCGTCAGCACGTGCTGGAAGCGCTGTCCATCATGACCCCCGAGGAGGTGGAAACCCACACCCTGCGCGGCCAGTACGAGGGTTACCGGCAGGAGGAGGGCGTCGTTGCCGATTCTTCCACGGAAACCTATTTCCGCGTCAAGACCAGTTTGCAGTTGCCCCGTTGGGAAGGTGTACCCATCTACCTGGCCTCGGGCAAGAAAATGGCCGAGGACAAGGCCGTCATTTCCGTGACGTTCAAGCACCCGATGCCGTGCCTCTGCCCGCCGTCGGCCACCGCCACGGCGGGGCAGGCGGGACGTCATTACCGTAACGTCCTGCGCTACCAGCTGCAGCCGCGCGAGGGTATTGCCGCGTCGTTCTGGGTCAAAAAGCCGGGTCCGGGGATGGTGCTGGAGGAAAAGGATTTCGCCTTTGACTACCACGCGGCTTTTGGCAAAGAGGAGTTCATCGATGCCTACGAGAAATTATTGTTGGACGCGTTCGCCGGCGACCAGACGCTGTTCGTGTCCACCGGTGAGATCATGGCCAGCTGGCGTTTCACCGACCCCATCACGCGCACGTGGATGGCGGGAAAGCCGCCGCTGGTCAACTACCGTCCTGGCGGCGAGATTTTGCGCGAACGCTTGCTGCCCGTGGATGAGCAACCCGCTAAGCGCGAGTTGGGGATCATCGGGCTGGGCAAGATGGGGCAGGGCATTGCCCTGCGGCTTCAGGAGAAGGGCTGGCAGGTGACCGCCTACAACCGCACGCCGGAAAAATTGGCGGCCGTCACAACGGCTGGCGTGCGCGGCGTGACCACCATTCCGGAGCTGGTCGCGCGGTTGCGTGCCCCGCGGGTGGTCTGGCTGATGGTGTCCGCGGGCGAGGCCGTGGACGAGCTGTTGTTCGGGGAGGGCGGCTTGGCAGGGCAGCTGACGCGCGGCGATATCGTGATTGACGGCGGCAACTCCTTCTTTGAGGATACGGTGCGGCGCGGCAAATTGCTTTCCCGGCGCGGTATCCGTTTCCTGGACGTCGGCACCTCAGGCGGGCCGCGCGGGGCAAGGCTTGGCGCCTGCCTGATGATCGGCGGGCCGCGCGAGACCTACCGGCAACTGTTGCCGCTCTGGCGCGACCTGGCCGTTTCCAGCGGCTACGGGCATTTCGGGGTCGTCGGCGCGGGTCATTTCGTGAAAATGGTGCACAACGGCATCGAGTACGGGATGATGCAGGCGATTGCCGAAGGGTTCGCGGCGATGAAAAAGTCGCGCTTTAAGCTGGATTTAGAGGACGTTGCCGATGTGTACAGTCATGGCAGCGTCGTGGAGTCGCGGCTGGTGTCGTGGCTGCAATCGGCCTACCGCACCTACGGGCAGGATTTGGCGCACGTATCGGGGAGCGTTGCGCATACGGGTGAAGGTGAGTGGACGGTAAAGACCGCGAAGAAACTCAAGGTACCGGTACCCATCATCAAGGGGTCGTACGATTTCCGTCTGAAGTCGAAACGCAGCCCCAGCTACACGGGGAAGGTTCTGTCGGCGCTGCGCAACCAGTTCGGCGGACACGATTTGAAAAATGTTAAAGATAAAATGCAAAAGGTAAAAGTGAAGAGGAGAAAGAAATAACACGTCTTCTATGGAAAATGTACCCGTACCTACGCCGCCGATGCCGGTCGTGCCCAACCGGCTGCAAAAAAGCCTGCCGTTCATCCTGGGCCTGATGCCGGGCGTCGTTTCGGTCGCGGTCGGCTACCTGGGCATGCGGCAGCCGGACGTTGAGGTCGGCGCCGCCTACTACGCCTTTTTCTTTTTTCTGGTCGCGCCGTTCACGCTGGTCGTCGGCGGGATAGCGCTGCTGGCCGCGCTGCGGGTGATGGAAAAGAATATTGGCCTAGGGGTCGGGTTGTTCGTTGGCGGGCTGCTGAATCTGATCGCCGCACTGCTCATAAGAATTTAGGAACACTGCCATGGCGAAGGACGTTTTGCGACAACTTACCCAATTGGTCCGGTATTACATTTTGAGATCCACGACCGCGGCCGGGTCGGGGCATCCGAGCTCGTCGCTGTCGGCGGTGGAGCTCACGGTCGGCTTGCTGTTTTCCGGCGTGTTCCGTTTTGACGCCGACCATCCTGCGCGGCCCAACAACGACCGTCTCATTTTTTCCAAAGGGCACGCGGCGCCGCTGTTGTATGCACTCTGGGCGGCGGCCGGCCGGGTGAGCGAGGACGAACTCATGACCCTGCGGAAATTCGGCAGCGTGCTGGAAGGCCATCCGGTGCCGGCGTTTCCCTACGCGGAGGCGGCGACCGGGTCGCTGGGCCAGGGGTTGTCCGTCGGCGTGGGCATGGCCTACAACGCCAAGTACTTCGACCAGCTGCCCTATCGCACGTACGTGCTGCTCGGCGACAGCGAGATGGCCGAAGGTTCGGTCTGGGAGGCCATCCAGCTGGCCGCCCACTACCAATTGGACAACTTGGTCGGCATCGTGGACGTCAACCGTCTGGGCCAGACCGGTCCGACGATGTACGGTCACGACGTCAAGGCATACGCCAAGCGCATCGAGTCTTTCGGGTGGAAGTGCATCGTCGTGAACGGCCACAGCCTGCCCAAGGTCATCGCCGCCTACCGCGCGGCCGCGCGGATCAAAGGCAAGCCGGTGATGCTTGTGGCTAAAACGCTGAAGGGCAAGGGAGTGGCAATACTCGAGAATAAACCGGGCTGGCACGGCAAGGCGTTGAGCCAGGATGAACTGAAGACCGCGCTGGCGGAACTGGGACCCGTGGATGCGACGGTGCGCGGGGAACTGGCCATGCCGGAGGAGCGGCGGCCGCGGTCATTCGTGGTCGGGGTGAGCAAAGCGCCGGCCTACCCGGCAGGAAAGCCGGTGGCGACCCGCGAAGCCTACGGTAACGCGCTGGTACGATTGGCGCCGCTGTTCCCACAGCTCGTCGCTCTGGACGGGGAAACTTCCAACTCCACGTTTGCCGAGAAGATGCGGCAGGTATACCCGGAACGCTACGTGGAAATGTACATCGCCGAGCAGAACATGGTCGGCGCGGCTTTGGGGATGGCGCGACGCGGCAAGATCCCGTTCGTGTCCACCTTCGCGGCATTCTTCACCCGCGCCTTTGACCAGATCCGCATGAGCCAGTACTCGGCCGCCAACATCAAATTCTGCGGTTCGCACGCCGGGGTGTCCATCGGGCAGGACGGGCCGTCGCAGATGGCGCTGGAAGACCTGGCGATGTTTCGCGCGGTGCAACAGTGCGTCGTGCTGTACCCGTGCGACGCGTGGAGCGCCGAAGCGCTGGTGGAGGAAGCGGTCAAGCACCGCGGGATGGTCTATGTGCGCACGGCCCGCATGGCAACGCCGCTGCTGTACGGCCCGGGTGAGAAGCTCGTCATCGGCGGCAGCAAGGTGGTGCGCACGGCCGCTGCCGACCAGGTCACGATCGTCGGTGCGGGCGTAACGGTGTTTGAAGCGCTCAAAGCCGCCGACCAGCTCCAGGAGCAGGGGATTGCCGCGCGGGTTATTGACTGCTACAGCGTCAAACCGGTGGACCGCGCGACGCTGCAGCAGGCGGCGCGCGAAACGAAGGCCATCGTGACGGTGGAAGACCATGTGGCGGAGGGCGGGATTGGCGACGCGGTGTTGGAAGCCGTGGCCGAGGTCCCGGTACGCGTGTACACGTTGGCGGTTCGCAAGCAGCCGAAGTCCGGCACGCCGCAGGAGCTCTTGGACTACGAGGAGATCTCGGCACCGGCCATCGTCGCGACCGTAAAAAAAATATTGCAGGCGTCCTGACGCTATGGAGCTGCGCTATCGCGAGACCTGCCGTTTGACGCCAATTGAACTGCAGCAGTGCGGACACGAGTTAGTCGCGTACCGGCAGCAACTGCGCGCGGTCGCGACCCGCGGCGGCTATGAAGCTGTGGAAAGTTCGCTGTGCCTGCCGTCAGATGCTGCGTTGTTTGCCCAGGTGTCGGCGGCAGTGAAAGCGATGGTGAACGCGTCGCTCAAGTACGTCGTGGTAGTCGGCATCGGCGGTTCCAACTTGGGCACCAAGGCCGTCTATGACGCACTGGCCGGAGGATTTGAAACGCTGGAACCGCGCCGTTTTCCGAAATTACTGTTCGCGGATACCGTTGACCCGGAGTGGTTGCAGCGGTTCAAGACGCTTCTGGACACCGAAGTAAAAAGATCCGGTGAAGTGCTGGTCAGCCTCATCAGCAAATCCGGGAGTACGACGGAAACGGTCGTCAATTTCGAAATTTTGTACCGGCAGCTTTCCCGTCGCTTTAAGGCCGCCGCCCGCCGCGTGGTGGTGACCACCGACGAAGGCTCGAAACTGTGGCAGCTCGCCGAAACGCTGGGACTGCGCCGTTTGTCTGTTCCGAAGCCCGTGGGCGGGCGGTACTCGGTTCTGTCGGCAGTCGGCCTTTTTCCGCTGGCTGCGGCCGGATACAACGTGAAGGCGCTGCGCGCGGGCGCATCGGCAATGCGCGAACGCTGTCTCGCCGAACGGTTGGAGGACAATCCGGCGATGCTGTCGGCAAGCATCCTGTACCAGCAGCGCCAGCGAGGATTTCTCATCCATGACACGTTCGTATTTCACCCAGAGCTGGAGTCGTTGGGGAAGTGGTACCGGCAGTTGATGGGCGAAAGTATCGGCAAGGAGCAGGATGCGGAAGGAAAAACCGTCAATGCCGGGATGTTCCCGACCGTGTCGGTCGGTTCCACCGACCTGCATTCGGTCGGGCAGCTGTACTTGGGCGGACCCAAGGCGGTGGTGACGACGTTCGTAGCCAGCGCGAAAAGCGCAAGCGTAAAAATTCCATCCAACTTGCAGCTGACGGGCTTGGTTCCCGGCATTGCGGGGAAAACCGTGGCGGACGTTATGGCGGCGATACGTTCCGGCGTGAAGATCGCCTACGGCAAGCGCGGGCTGCCGTTCATGGAGGTCATACTCGGCGATCAGTCCGAGCGGAGCCTCGGCGAATTTCTGCAATTCAAAATGATGGAGATGATGTACCTGGGTAAACTGGTGCGCGTGAACGCATTTGACCAGCCCAACGTGGAAGCCTACAAGGTGGAAACGCGACGGATCTTGGGCCGGTGAAAAACATGGTGTTATGGCGAAACGGCTGTCCTTGGCAAGCGCGTTGCGGCAACAGCGGCAAATTCCTTGGGAGCGTTTCATCGCCCGCGGAGGCCATCCCGTTCTCGTTTTAGATACCATCCGACGATGCAATCGGTCGCAGCTGCGGCCGATTTTAGGTTTACCGAATCTTCAATACTGGAAACGCTACGGCGAGGCGTCCTTTTTCCATCGGCGCGAACTGGCCGCGGTCCACCGGACCATCCGCGGCTGGCTCACGCGTCGTCCGGACCTCGTCATCCAACGCGTCGACGCCCTCCAACGGATTCTCGATCGGGCCATACGCTGGGGCGAGGGTCAGCGCCATGTGCCGTTTCACACCTGGACCCTGCAGGAGTTGCAGCGCCATTTTTTGAAATTTGTCAAGCATTGCGACCGGGTATGGGCGTCGGCCTATTTTCCGATGTTTGCCGACCAGGTCGTGAAAGACTGGTTGACGGCTCGAGGCGTAGATGCTGATACCATTGTACGCTATTCAGCACCTCATGGGTTGACGGAACTGCAACGGAAACAGCAGGTGTTGGTGACGTTGCGCCGCCGGTATGGCATACGCTTGCCGGCCAAGGTAGCTACCGATTTTATTGAACGTTACGGTTGGTCGAATTCCTATCTTTTCCATTTTCGCCGTTACACTCCGGCGGTGCTGCGGCGCGAAATGAGCGAGGCGCGCACATCAACCCCGTCTCGCCATAAAATCCTGCCAGCGTCGTTGCGGCGTCATCGGAAATTATTTTACGTTGCGCAGCGCTTGGTAGCATTTCGCGATACGCGCCTGCTGGCCGTGACGAAATTTTTTTATGCCCAGCAGCCGTTCATGAGCGAGCTGGCGCGGCGGTATGGGCTGGCCTTCAACGAGATCATCCAGCTGACCGCAGACGAAATATTGCAGCAGCGCATTTCGCGTGCCGTCATTCGTCGGCGTCAGCGCGGTATGGGCTACGTCGTGCTGGGTGGCCAGGGGTATCTCTTTACCGGCCATTGGCTGCGCGCTATGGCGAAAGAGGGCGGGGGACAGCGGGAGAAACTCTTGCGTGGCTGGGCGGCCTACCCTGGCAACGTTCGCGGTCGCGTCCGCAAGGTCAATCCGTACACCTACGACCGTATCCGGCGCGGCGATATTATTGTGACGGGAATGACAACACCCGAAATTGTGCCGTTTTTAAGGAAGGTGAAGGCCATTGTCACCGATGAAGGTGGCATTACCGCGCATGTGGCCATCGTGGCGAGAGAATATAAAATTCCATGTGTGATGGGCACCAAGATCGCCACCCAGGTGCTCAAGGACGGCGATCGGGTGGAGGTGGATGCCGAGAAAGGGATAGTGCGCAGGTTGTCTCGTTGATGAGTATGGAAAAACAAGCGACTTGGTCAGTCATTGCCAAAGAGTACGTCGCTTCGCTCTTTCCGGTCTTCATGCTGCCGGATGCCTACCGGACGCTGCCGGCAACAAGACTGCTGCGGCGAGGGGTCAATGTTGCCGTTGCCATTCAACACGGTGACCTGACCTGGTACTGTCAGCCGAAAAATTGGGAAACTGGCCATCGCGAGCTGGCCGCTCACGCGCGCCGCCAGCCGTCCTTTCTCCGGCAGGCGATACGTCGTAACGAGACCCAGAGCAAAAAGCTGGTCACTTTCAGTTTGCGTTTCCGTCGCGCCGATCTTTCGGGGCTGCCTTCGGGGCGGCTGAATTTACTCTACCAGCGATACGTCGAACGCAACACCGACGTCTACCGGTGGAGCGCGTTCCTACCGCTCCTCGATTTCCAGGAGCGCACATTTTTAGCCGACGAGCTCAGCCGGCTGCTCGGCGGCCGAAGCACGGCACATGACCTCGGCGTGCTGACCGCACCGCGACGCGAGACGTTCGCAAAACGGCAGGAGCTTGACGTGCTCGGCATACTTGTTCGCATCGTCCGCCACCGTGCGGCGTACCATTGCGTGCGCGCAACTCCTGCGAACCAACTGCCACGCATACTCGCGCGACGTTTTCCTGCGATTTGGCGAAGCATCGCTGCCCACGTCCGGCGGTACGCGTGGGTACCGTATGTCTACGAAGGGCCAGCGGCCGACCCGGCATACGTCGTTCGCCTACTCAAAGATTCCGTAATGAGCGGCGTTGACCCAGTGGCGCAGGTGCGTCGGCTTCGATCGGAACAGCGTTCAATCGCTGCACGGCAGCGCGCGTTGCAGCGCCGTTTGCGGCTGGATCGCTACGCAGCCGCCATCGTGCAGCTTTGCCGCGATGCGGTCTTCCACAAGGCGTATCGCCGCGAGCTGCAATCGTGGTCGTACTACAACGTTGAGCCGCTGCTGTGTGAGATCGCGCGGCGGATCGGACTTTCTCTCGCGCAGGTTCGGATGCTGCTTCCGGCCGAGGTGGGTCGTGCCCTTGTCGGCGGTTCATTGGAAGCATCTGCGCTTACCCGGCGGGTGGAGCATGTGGTCTATGGTTGGGAAGGGGCACGACGATTTTGTAGCACGGGTTCCGCTGCGCAGCGGTTCATGCGTCAGGTGAAATTAGAGCCGGTTGCCAAGCGCTCCCGTCATGTTACGGGGACGGTTGCCTGCACCGGGAAAGCCGTGGGTGTGGTCAGGGTCGTGAATGCTCCGCGCGATATGGTGAAAATGCGGCCGGGTGATATTCTCGTGTCACGGGCGACCAGCCCTAATCTGATGCCGGCAATTCGCAAGGCGTCAGCGATTGTCACCGACGAAGGCGGTTTGACCTGCCATGCGGCAATTGTTTCGCGCGAGCTCGGGATCCCATGTGTTGTTGGGACAAAAGTCGCAACGTCTGTATTCCGTGACGGAGACCGGGTCGAGGTCGATACGGAGAGGGGAGTTGTGAGAAAAATATGAAACGAAAGATTTGGAGGAAAAATTTTTCGGTCAGCCGGGTAGCGCTCCACATGATGGCCCCGGCGATCCAGGACCTGATGCCCTACCAGCGGTTGACGGTCGGGCGCCAACTGCTGCGTGAGTTGTTTTTTGTCCAGCATGGCTTCGAGGTAAGCGGTGCCTACGTCCCGGTGAACCAACTGCGGGACTTGGTCGCCGCGACGCTGCGTGCGTTGCAGCAAAACCCGGAAAAAGTTTCTCACATCCACCGACGCACTGTCGGCTACAACACGGAGTACTTTCGCTACGCCCGCAAACTGGCCTCGGTCGATTTTTCCCACGCGAGTACCATAAAACTAATCCAATATTACCAGCGTTTGAATTATTTCCAGGAGATCAGCCATGGGTACGCGATCGCAACCACCTGGTTCGTGGATTCTGACAGCGAAGACTTTTCCAAGCTGCTTTTACAGCGTACGCGGTCTATTCTTCAGAAAGTCGGCGACGAGCGGAACCCCGCCGAAGTCTTCAGCCTATTGACGACCCCGACGCGGCCGAGTATGGCATTGCGCGAGGAACTCGCCTCATTTCGTATCCTGCAGAAGATCGAGGCCAACTTAGCGGCACGGCGCCTTTTTCGAAACGGGGATGCCGGAACCATTGCCCGTGGGTTGAAGCGCCTGCCACAAATATTGCGGAGGTCGATTTACCGCCACTGGCGGAAGTGGCGGTGGGTGCCGTTCACGTATCTTGGGCCGGCGTACGGTCTGGATTTTTATCTTACGACATGGTCGAACCTGCTGCGTGAGGATGTGACGACGACGCGGCATCTGGCCAACCTCCGGGAACAATTACCTCGCGTACGGATCGCGCAACGGCGGCTGCTGCGCACGCTCAAGGTCGGTCCGGCGGATCGTCGCTTGTACGCCCTGGCCGCAGAGATCATCTGGCTAAAGGCGTATCGGAAGGATGCGTTGTTCCATGGCATGTACGTGCTGGAGCGCCTGCATACTGAAATCGCGCGACGGTTGCATTTGACGGTCAACCAGGTCCGTTTCCTCATTGATGATGAGATTGTGCGGGCATTGAAGTCCGGCCGTTGCCCTCCGGCGGTACCCAATGCACGGATGAAATTTTGCGTCTATTACCAGTTTGGGCGCCAGTATCGAGTGCACGTCGGTATGTCCGCACGGCGGTTCCTCGCTCGTCAAAAGATCGAACGCGAGCCGCGGACCCGCAGCGGTCGTCTGGAAGGAACCTGCGCATGCCCCGGTCGTGCCCGCGGTACAGTCAGGGTCGTCAATCAGCCCGAACAGATGGGGAAGATGCGCCGCGGCGACATCATGGTAGCCCACACCACGTTCCCCGCACTGGTACCGGCGATGAAAAAGGCCAGCGCAATCCTGACGGATGATGGCGGCATTACGTGCCACGCGGCGATTGTTGCTCGTGAATTGCAAATACCCTGCGTGGTAGGCACCAAAATTGCCACCCAGGTGCTCAAAGATGGAGATGAGGTGGAAGTGGACGCGTACAAGGGAATTGTGAGGAAACTATGAGAAGGGTCCAATGGCAGCGCCTTTGGGCCAGGAAGTATTCTCCCTACCTTGGGGAGCGATTTCAGCGCGTCTTTCTGGGGCCGCGAGGATTTGGACGTTGCCCAAACAAATTGTTCGTGCCGGAGGGTAATCTGTATGCGATCTACTTTGCGCGCGATGAGTTTCAGCGCCTGATCGCAAATTTTCGACGCTTCCTCTTTCGGTGCGACCTCGCGGCCTACGCGCGCCGCTACGAAAGCGAGTTCCGGAAGTTTTTACGATGGTCGCGATCTGTTCATCGTCGCAATCTCCGGGCACTGTCGCGAGACGATTTCGCTCGGCTGTTCTCGGAGCTCTCGCGACGGCTGGTTGACTTCGCCGAACTGCAATTTTTGGCCTTCGTCGTCCTGGAAGGGCCGGGACGTGAGCTTGAGGAGCTCATGTCTCACCAGCCGGATGGCCAGGATCTCTTGCAGGTGGTCGCGACGCCATACCGCGAGACGAAAATTACCCGAGCGAGAACCGAGCTCATGAGACTCGCGGCTGCTGGCCGTCCGACCTCGCGCCGACTTTCGGCGTACGTCCAGCGCTATGCCTGGCTACCAGTATACGAGTTTATTGACTTACCCTTGAGGGTCGCCGATATCCAGGATCAGATTCGCCAGATGAATGATCCTATGCCGGAGCTCCGTCGTTACCGCCGCCAACGTCGGGAGAATTTGCACCGTTACCGCAAGCTCCTCGCCAGCATTCGTAAACCAAGGGTACGGCGGTTGGTACAAATTATGCATTCCTGGGCATACTTGAAAGAAATGCGCGACGACTACCGGCGTCACGCCTACTATTTGCTTATTCCTTTCTGGCATGAGCTGGCCCGACGAGTTGGTCTGCCATTCATCCAGACTAACTATCTAACTACGGATGAGCTCCTCGACATTTTAACGACCGGACGTGTGCCCGATCAAAAACGTATTGCTGCCCGTCAGCGACGATACGCCATCAGCTTGCGACAAGGTCGTCTGCACGTATATAGCGGGGCGCGGGCAGGCCAGCTGATGCGCCTGGTGGCCTCCCCATCGACTGGCGCTGTGGTGCGAGGTGTCCCGGCGTGTTCAGGCCGGGCGAACGGC
Organism: bacterium; assembly: GCA_030648715.1. Taxonomy (GTDB): domain Bacteria; phylum Patescibacteriota; class Patescibacteriia; order Buchananbacterales; family GWA2-38-13; genus VMFR01. The sequence goes on from JAUSGZ010000001.1 coordinate 25,141, forward strand.
CGGGTGAAGGTTATTTTCCATCGAGGTGAATTCAAAAAATTTAAATCTGGGGAGGTATTGGTGACCACCATGACCCACCCTGAATTTGTGCTAGTGATGAGGCGGGCCAGTGCGGTGGTCACGGATGAAGGTGGAATGACCTGTCATGCTGCCATCGTCAGTCGTGAGCTGAATATCCCCTGCATCGAGGGTATCGGCGGCTCCCTGCTGTACCTGGTC
>JAUSGZ010000010.1 GCA_030648715.1 bacterium
AGATCATCGCGAGTGTCGTGCCCGAGCAGGTCGGGACTGTGGCGGCGTCGGCCTACTATACCTACGCCTGGCAGCAAGCGGAGCGCGAAGGTTTGGCCACCGATTACCTCGGCGAGCCGTTGTTGGGCAGCCGTGCCGGCGCCAGCACCGGGGATCGTTACTGGCTGGTAACGCTGCCGCTGTTCGCCGACGTCGAGGGGGACGGCCACCGCGAGCGCGTCGCGCTGCTATCATTGCAGCTGTCGTCGGGCATCGTCGACGAGCAAGCGGCGGCCAGCTGGCGGTCGGCGGTCATCGGCCTGACGTTCACGGTCCTGCTGACCGTGCTGTTTCTCGCAGCGGCCACGCGGCTGTGGAGCTACGCCACCCTGTACCGCAAGATCAAGGAGGTCGACCAGATGAAGGACGAGTTCATTTCCATCGCCAGCCACGAGCTGCGCACGCCCATTACCGCCATCCGCGGCTATGTGTCGATGGCCATCGACGGTGATTTCGGTTCGGTCCCCGAGAAACTCCGGACGGGATTGGAGCGCATCAACGGCGCCGGCAAACGTCTCGGCGACCTGGTCGAGGACCTTCTGAATGTCTCGCGCATCGAGCAGGGACGCCTCAGCGTGTCGTTCCAGCCGCTGGATCTGGGTGAGGTGACTGGTGGCGTCATCGAAGAGCTGCGGGCGACCGCCGTGCAGAAACAATTGACGTGCGAGTATGTCGCGCCGGCGTCTCCGGTCAAGGTGCTGGCCGATCCCGACCGGCTCAAGCAGGTGTTGTTCAATCTGGTCGGCAATGCCATCAAGTATACGCCCAAGGGCAGCGTGACGGTCACCGTCAGCCTGCTGGAGCACGGCGGCTGCGTGCGGGTCAAAGATACGGGGTTGGGGATCTCGGCGGCCGACCAGGCGCGCTTGTTCACGAAATTCTATCGCGTAGCGAGTGACCAGACCCGGGCCATTTCCGGAACCGGTTTGGGTCTGTGGATCACCCGTCAGCTGGTTTCCCTGATGCGCGGCACGATCGCCCTCGAAAGCATTGAGGGCACCGGCACCCAGGTGACGGTCGTTTTGCCGACGCCGAAGCCCACCGTCAAGTAGGCATGAAACTCGTACGCATTTTTACACTGGCCGCAGCGGTTCTGGCCGTCGGGTGCGCGCGCGGCAGCGGCGTCGTGGACACCGCGATGGGGGTTGGCGCTGCCCGGGCCAAGCTGGAACGGGTGGACCCGCAAATGGCTGCGATCCAGTGCCAGCAACTCTGCCGGCAGCAGGTTACCCTCGGCGCCGATCTGGCGGCCGGCCCGTGCCTCGGTAATCCCATCCCCGGCCTTGAGAATTGGGTTTGCGATGTTGCACACCTGCCGCGGCAAGCCGTGGACAATGACCCCGCGAATCAGTGTGCGGCATTCCGAAGCGGCAGCGCCAAACATTTCGTCGAGGTCGGTCAGGATTGCAATGTTATCAAAACACGTTAGAATGAAGGCACTCTCTCCTCTATGTCCTACGTTTCTCCTTTGGACGAGCATACGCTAGCCGCCGTTGACACCAAGGTACGGGTGCGCGCCACCATGACGACGGTGTTTTTGGCGGTGACGATCGTGACGGCGGTGGCCGCGATCGCAGCCGCCGTGGTGACCATTGTGCAGCCGGTTTCTTAGCCGTCGTTGAAATAAAAAAACCGGGCCAGCGGCCCGATTTTTTTATTCGTCGCCGTGTTCGCTATTGCAACGTCTCGAAAACGCGCTGGAAACTTTCGCGGTCAACGGTTCCGGACGCCGTTGAATGCAACTGGCAAGAGCGGTACCAATTGGCACTGTCGTTGTTCTCCCACAGGTCGGTACCCGGGTGGACCAGGATCAACGCCATTTGGCCCGCGGTCGGAAATTCAGCAGTGGGTTCGCCGAAATGGTACGTCGCAGTGTAGGTTTCCCCATCCCGTTCAAAGGTCCGCTTTTCGGTCGTGAAGTTCCAAGCCTCATAGCCGGTCTCCAGTACCGGGCAAAGCATCACCGCCTGGGCAGCCCCCGCACCGTTCACGAACACTACTTGCTGGTTGGCAATAGCCGTCACCGAACCGCCGTCCTCGCCTCGCACGAATTGCACCAGGTCCGTTCTTCGTTCGCTGGTTGCCCGCCAGTCACCGGGGTTCTCAAAACTCACGCCGTTGAATTGGAAAGTGGTGAACAGTTGCGGCGGAACCGTTGCCGCGACGCTGCTTCCCTGCCACGTCGGCCACGAGGGCGTTTGCCAGGAAATAAGGACCTTCCTTGCGCTTAGACTGATGCTTAGGGTCGTTACCGCCAGCAGGGCGAAGAACGTCGCCATGCCGATACCGACGGCCGTCATCCAAAAAATAAAAGAGCCGGCCCAGCTCTTCGGTTTCGTTTTTGGCATACCCCTCCTTGCTTAAAAATTATTTCCTGGCGCTGCTACGGGAATCGGTTCCGGGTTGAGCGGCGCTGGAGAAGGGGCGGGCCAGTACCAGGTGGTCAAGATCCTTGTGGATGTGGTACCGAGAATGAACGTCGTCACCCCCAGCAGGGCGAAGAATGTCGCCATGCCGATACCGACGGCCGTCATCCAAAAAATAAAAGAGCCGGCCCAGCTCTTCGGTTTCGCTTTTGGCATACCCTCCTTGGTTAAAAGTTATCCACTCGCATTATAGCACAATTTGTCCGGTTCGTTGAGTACTTAATTCCTCCAGTTGTGTAACGTTCTCCAGCAGCATGGCGACGGTCAACGGGCCAACCCCGCCGGGGGTCGGGGTGAAAGCGGCGGCGACCTTTTCCACCGATGCTGCATCCACATCTCCGGCGAACGTGCCGTCCGGCTGCCGCGTGATGCCGATATCAATGACCACGACGCCGGGTTGTAGCAGCGCGCCCGTAATAACCCCGGGCTTGCCGACCGCCGTGATGACGATGTCGGCGGATTTCAGCGTCGCTGCGAAATTTTTGGCGTCGCTGGTGGTCGCAGTTACGTGCGCGCCGCCGTCCACGAGCACCTTGCCCAAGGTTTTCCGCAGCACCCCGTCCTTGGCAACGATTGCGATGCTGGCGCCCGCCAGCGGTGCATCGGCCTCCCGCAGCAGCCGCAATACGGCCGCGATCAGCGGCGGGGTGAGCGTTGCACGACCCGCGAGGAACGCAGCAATGTTGCGCGGGTGAAAACCGTCTACGTCCTTGGCGGGGTCCACGGCGGCGACCAAAACGTCGGCATGGAATCCTTTCGGGGGTGGCAGCTGCACGATGATGCCGGAAACGCCGGGGTCGCGGTTGAGGAAGTTTATCGCTCCCAGCAGTTGGGCTTCATCAGCGCTCGGCATGAATTGGTCGTTGCTGAGGTATTTATGGAAGGCGATGCCGACCTTGAGGCAGGCTTTTTCTTTGTTCCTGACGTAGAGCGTGGAGGCCGGGTCGTTCCCGATGAGGATGACCGCCAGCCCTGGTGGGCGAGGGAGCTTGCCCACGCGCACCGCCACATCGGCCAAAATTTTTTCGGCCAGGGCTTTACCGTCGAGGCGTTGAGCAGTGGTCATATCGTCTTTGGTCATTGCGAGCGCCACGCGAAGCAATCTCGTCAGAAGATCGCTTCGTCACTTCGTTCCTCACAATGACGGCTTATGCCGTCAGTTCAGGGTAGATCGGGAAGTGCGCGGTCAGCTCGGCGACGGTCGTTTTAGCGCTGGCGAGGACCGCCGCGTCGGTCGGCGCTTTCAGCACGCTGGCGATGGTTTTTCCGACGAGTTTCATTTCTCGCTCTTTCATCCCGCGGGTGGTCAGCGCCGGGGTGCCCAGCCGGATGCCGGTCGGCTCGAACGCGGTACCCGGGTCGTAGGGAATGGTATTGCGGTTCCCATAGATGCCGCAGTCCGCTAGCGCGTCGGAACCCAGACGGCCGGTGATGTGCAGCGGCCCGCAGTCGACCAGCAGCAGGTGGTTGTCCGTGCCGCCCGACACCAGCCGCAACCCCTCGGCCTGTAGGGTAGCGGAGAGCGTTTTCGCGTTCACCGCGATCTGGTGGCCGTAGGTTTTGAATTCGGGTTGGAGCGCTTCGGCAAAGCAGACCGCCTTGGCGGCAATGATATGTTCCATCGGGCCGCCCTGTGTGCCGGGAAATACCGCGCGGTCAATGGCCTTGGCGTGCTGATTTCTGCAGTAGATGGCCGCGCTGCGCGGGCCGCGGAGCGTCTTGTGAGTCGTGGTCATCACCACGTCGGCGTACGGCCACGGGTTTTGATGGTCGCCCGACAGGCAGAGCCCCACGATGTGGGACACGTCGCACAGCAGCAGCGCGCCGACCTCGTCGCAGATAGCGCGGAATTTAGCGAAATCGAACGCGCGCGGGTAGGCCGTCGCTCCCGTGACGATCATTTTCGGTTTTTCCTTTTTTGCCAGTGCGAGCACCTCGTCGTAATCAATGCGCTCGGTATCTTTGCGCACGCCGTACTGGACGAAATGGTACAGCTGCCCCGAGACGTTGACCGGGTGCCCGTGTGTGAGGTGGCCGCCCTGGTCGAGTTTCATCCCCAGCACCGTGTCGCCGGGTTTCAGCAGTCCCAGGTACACGGCAAGATTGGCGCCGCTACCGGCGTTGGGCTGGACGTTGATGTGGTCGCAGCCAAACAGCTTTTTTCCGCGGGCGATGGCGAGGTCTTCGATCTCATCGATGAACTGGTTGCCGGTGTAGTAGCGCTTGTGCGGGTAGCCCTCGGCGTACTTGTTGGACAGCACCGTGCCCATGGCCTCCAGCACGGCAAGCGACGCATAGTTTTCCGAGGGGATCATCGCCAGGCTGTTTTGCTGGCGGGCAATTTCTTTGTTGACGATTGCCATGACGTCAGGGTCGGAACGCTTGAGATTGTGGTAGTTCATAGATGTGGCTGTCATTGCGAGGAGGTGGAGCCGACGAAGCAATCTAATTTATATTGTGGGATTGCTTCGCTTGCGCTCGCAATGACGTGTGGATTATCGAGCAAACCCACCTTAGCATGGAAAAACCGCCTGGCAAATCAAAAAAAACCACTGGCGGTTCCCTTGCCCTATGTTCACTCGCGCAGTTCGAGGCACGAAAAAATCATGGCTTTCTTTGTTTGGTGAGTTTTCCAATACCCGAACCAATGAAGTAAAGTATGACGGTATTCAAGATGAAAGGGGAAACTATATTAAAGAAAACAGAACGTTCATGTAAAACAGCGCTGAGCCAGTTAAAAAAATACCCTGAAGGAAATGAAGCACGGTAAAATGTCAACCCACAGCCGATATATCCGAACCCTCCGCCACCACAATTAATGGTCAGATACGCATATACTAAAATAATAACTGCAAGATAAATGCCAATTAAAGCCCATCCCAGTTTACTTCTTAGCAGCTTCATTTTTTTGGAAAAATCCTATTTCAATTATTAAACAGCTCCCAATTCCAGCAGTTGGCGAAGTCATCCATGGCAGCGACGCGGTCGTAAATGTCCTTAGCGGCTTTCGTTTTGAAATATTTGGCTTGGCGCGCGAACATTCGCGCAGCCTGGACGTTGCCGGCTTCGGCATGGATCTTTGCCTGCAACGCGAACTCCAGGGTATCGGCGTCCTTGGCGATTTGGCCCTCCGGCGTGCTGCCCTGTTCGTGTTGGTGCACGAGCTCGCCGATCTTTTCCGCCAGGTTTTTTGGCAATGTACGCAGCTGGTCGGTGAGCGCAGCCAGTTCCCCGTCGGTTTTGTCCAGGTAGTGCTTGGCGATCTTGTGGTGGTCGCCAATTCTCGCTTCGCCGTTGTCGTGGAACAGGGCAATGGCGGCGCACCGTTCCCCGGACAATCCCTCAAGTTCACCCAGCAGGAATGCCAGCTGCGCGGTGATGGCGACGTGGTCGGCCAACGAATCAGGTGCTACCCCCGCCACGCGCCAACCCTCGCGCGTGTTGCGCTTGAGCATGTAGATTTCGGCCAGGAATTTGACGAAGTCGCCAGTCATAACGGCAGCGTAGCAGGCAGTCAGTTTACTGGCAACGCCGTCCATTTCTTGGCAAAACCAAGCGGATTTGATAGGCTGGGAGGGACTTGGTATCTCATTTTTCTATGCAGAAAAACTTTGGGCGTCGTTGGGCGCTGGCGGTACTGGCGGCGGGCGTGCTGGCGGTGCCCTTGGCCGCAGGGGCATTTTTAACCGTTGACCGACCCGGCGTGCCGGCGCAGTTGCGCCGCGACCAGATCTTTCAGGGCGACTACATCGCCGTGGGCGAGGTGGTTGAATTGGCCGGCAACGTGGATGGCGACGTGATCGTCGCGGCGCAACGATTGGTGGTCAGCGGCGCGGTCAGCGGCGACGTTATCGCGGCAGCATCCAGCGTCGAGATCAGCGGGGACGTGGAAGGAGATGTGCGCGTGGCGGCGATGCAGGTGGATATCAGCGGTATTATCGGCAGGAACGCCAACCTTTGGGGGCAGCAGGTCACCATGACCGATACGGCGAGCGTGGGACGGAATTTGTACGCCGTCGGGGAGCAGCTCACGCTGCAGGGCACGGTCGGAAGGAACTTGGCGGTACGAGCATTGAACGTCGCCATCCGCGGCAGCATCGGCGGCGCCGCGCAGGTCCATGTCGGCGACCGCGGCACGATCGCGCTGCAGTCCGGCACGGATATCAAGAGTTCCTTTACTTACGAAGCAACGGCTGCCACGCAGCTCACCCGCGACGAAAGCGCCAAGGTCGGCGGCGAGGTGCGCCACCTGCCGTGGGCGGAGCCGGAGTCGGGGAGCGGCTGGCCGCACTTCCTTTTCTTCCGCATTATCGGGCTGTTCGGGATGTTTGTCGTCGGGCTGGTGCTCGTGACGTTCGCGCCGAAAGCGATGGTTGGGATCACCCAGCAGTCTTGGACGCGGCAGCCGTTACCCGCGTTTGCCTGGGGGTTGGTCATTACCGTGGCAACTCCGGCGGCCGCGCTGGTGCTGGCGTTCACCATCATTGGTCTGCCGCTGGCACTCTTAAGCCTGGGTGCGTATCTGATGGCATTGTATCTGGCCCAGGTGGTCGCCGGCATCGCGTTGGGCATATTCGCCTTTTCTCGGTTGCCCGCCAATCGCTCCCGTGGGTCGCTGGTGCTGCCGATGGTGCTGGGGATGACCCTGCTCTTTTTCCTGACCGCGTTCCTTGGGCCGCTCGGGATACTGGTCAAAATTTTTGCCGTGTTGTGGGGCGTGGGCGCGCTCTGGCGCTTCAAAACCCAGCAGCTAGCGCAGTGGCGGTAACCACCTGGAACGTGGAACATGAAGCTTGGAACTTTTTTTCTGGCGGTTCGCCTTTTTCTTCCCGCACCTGATCAATGTCGTACCACCCAAACATTTTTAAAGCGTACGACCCCGCACCAATTTTACACGTTCAGCGGTGGCAGCCCGCTTCGCCAGCAGCGGGGTGTACCTATTCGGTACGCGCGGGCTGCTCGATTGTCGCACGAGGTGCCGTGAGTCGTGTAATTCAGGACATGAACGGTAAAATTGGTACGGGGCGAGAGTGGAGAATAGCGCGCTCTCCCTGTTGAACGACGAATATGCCGTATCACCCGAGTATCTTCAAAGCCTACGACCCCGCACTAAAGTCCGCGGCCACGGTCGATAGCTACCGGTGTTGTGCTGGCGCGGAGTCGCCTGCGGCTCAGGACGTTACTTCCCAACGGTGTATATATGACTTAGTGCGGGGCGAGACTCAAATTGATTTTAGGTATTCCCTACTTCACATCCATGCCCTTTAATCCGTCCATCTTCAAGGCCTACGATATTCGCGGGGTGTACCCGACCGAGCTTGATGAGGACCTGGCACAACGGCTCGGCCGGGCCATTGTCACGCACTTGCGCGTGCCAACCGTCGCCGTCGGCTGGGACGTGCGGGAGAGCGGTCCCAAACTCCGTGACGCGCTGGTGTCGGGCATCACTGCGCAAGGCGCCGATGCCATCCTCTTGGGCGTCTGCAGCACCGATTCGTTCTACTTCGCCGTCACGCGCTATGGGTATACGGCCGGCGTGATGGTGTCGGCGTCCCACAATCCAGCCCAGTACAACGGGTTCAAGATCGTCGGGGCCCGCGCCGCCGCCCTGTCCGGAGACGCCGGGATCCCCGAGCTCAAACAACTGGTCGCCGCCAACCGTTTTCCCGCGGTCCGCCAGCGCGGTACGGTGCGGGAACAGCCCGGCGTGATCAGCGATTTCGCGGCTGCGGTTCGGGCTACCGTGAAGGTCGCCGATATTGCGCCGCTCAAGGTGGTGATGGACACCGGCAACGGTTCGGGCGGCCTGATCGCGCCATCGGTGTTCGACGGACTCCCGTTGCGCATCACCCCCCTGTGTTTTGCGCCCGATGGGCGTTTCCCCAACCACCAGGCCAACCCTTTGCTGCCGGAGAACCGCGTGCATTGGGAGGCGGCCGTCCGCGAGCAGCACGCCGACCTTGGCATCGCCTGGGATGCGGATACCGACCGCGTATTCTTCCTGGACGAGCAGGCGCGGTTCATCCCGGGGGATTTCGTGACGGCGCTCCTGGCGGGCGAAACATTGGATAAAACCGGCGGCGGGCATGTCGTGTACGACCTGCGGGCGTCGCGGTGCGTGCCCGACACGGTGCGCGCGCACGGCGGCACCCCCATCGTGTGCCGCGTCGGCCATTCGTTCATCAAAGCCAAGATGCGCGAGCTGGACGGGGTTTTCGGCGGCGAGATCACCGGGCACTACTACTACCGTTTCAGCGGCGCGTACCTGGATAACGGGTGGATCCCGGCGCTCCAGATGCTGGCCTTGCGCTCGCGCCGGGGCAAGCCATTGAGCGAGCTGTTTTCCGAGCTGGCGGCGCACTACCATATCAGCGGCGAGCACAACTACACCGTGGCTGATCCCGATGAAATCCTGGCCAGGCTCGAGGCGCATTACGGCGTGGGCGCGCGGCGCGTTTCTCACCTCGATGGGCTGACCATCGAGCGGGACGACTTTTGGTTCAATGTTCGCAAGAGCAATACCGAACCGCTGCTGCGATTGAATCTTGAGGCGGCGAGCGCCGAGCGTTTGCTCCGCGCGCTGGCCGAGGTCGCCGAATTCATCCGCCGCGCGGCATAGTATGCGGGCGAGCTTTGCAGGTCCCCCCATGAGTGTACTCTTTCCGGGCATGCTAGGGGTCTTTGATTCAGGATTGGGCGGCTTGACGGTGGCCAAGGCCATTCGTCAGCGCTTGCCGGAGTACCAGTTGGCGTATCTTGGCGACACCGCGCGGCTTCCCTACGGCAACCGGTCGGCCGACCTCGTGTACCGTTTCACGACCGAAGCCGTCGGGTATCTGCTGTCGCAGGGCTGCCCGTTGGTGGTGGTCGCCTGCAATACGGCATCGGCGCTGGCGCTGCGACGGCTGCAGCGCGAATGGCTGCCCGTCCATTTTCCGGACCGCCGGGTGCTGGGGGTCATTCGCCCGATTTCCGAGTACGTCGCGGACGCTTCGCGTGGCGGCCGCGTCGGCGTGGTCGGCACCGCCAGCACGGTCGGCTCCGGCGCGTTCGTGCGGGAGATTTCCGGCCGCAACCCGCGCATTTCGGTCGTGCAGCAGGCCTGCCCGTTGTTGGTGCCGTTCATCGAGGAGGGCTGGGGCCGCCGGCCGGAAACGGCCAAGCTGGTGCGCGATTACGTCCGGCCGCTGCAGGCGGCACGCGTTGATACCTTAGTGCTGGGCTGTACCCACTACCCGATGTTGCGGGCGGAGTTTGCCGCCGCAATGGGGGAGCACTGCTTTATCCCCGACCCAGCGGCGGTCGTCGCCGAAAAACTGGCCGACTACCTCGCCCGCCATCCGGAGCGGGAGCTGCAGCTTTCGCGCGGGGCCAACCACCGATATCTCGTGACGGAGCGCACCGACCGTTTTACACAGCTGGCCGGCGAGTGGCTTGGCCACCCCCTGACGCTTGAGAGCGTCGACCTCCGCAAGTAATTTTTGGACATAAAAATATCGCCGGCGCGGCCGGCGATATTTTTCAGTTAGGCGCGTTTGGTCGTGGCGTCCGCCAGTCGCTTGATCGCCAAGGTGATGGCTGCCGTCCGCAAGGTAACCCGCTGCACTTTGGCCAGTTCCCACACCGTCGCGAATGCGCGTTCCAGCGTCGTCTGCAGTTTCTGTTTTACGTCGGCTTCCGTCCAGCTCTCGTTGGCTCGATTTTGTTGCCATTCAAAGGTGGAGACAATAACGCCGCCGGCGTTGGCCAGAATGTCGGGAATGACCGTGATGCCTTGCTGCGCCAGCATCGGGTCGGCCTGAGGAGAAGTCGGGGCATTGGCGAGCTCCAGGATGAGTTTGGCGTTCACGGACTTGGCATTGGCGGCGGTGATCTGGTTTTCCAGCGCTGCCAGTACGAGCAGATCGCCGTCGGCCGCAAGCAGCTCCTGGGGAGAGGCGTGCTGATGGTCGGTGCAGCGGCATTTGCCCTTGGAACAGCGGCAGGGGTCCACGGTGCCGCGCTCGAGTTTTGCGTTGCTGATGGCCGCGAAGTCCAGCACCCTGCCCTTGCTCGCCAGTACGGCGAGTTTGGAGTCTGCGACCCCGACCAGTTTGCAGCCGATGCGGCTGGCGAGCCGCGTGAAGTGGAATCCCGCGTTGCCGAACCCTTGAACGATGAAGGACAGCGATTCCGGTTTGCGCTTCATTTTTTCCAGTACCTGCTGCAACACGTAGAAACCCCCGCGCCCGGTGGCCGTTTCCCGTCCGCGCGAACCGCCGTTATGCAGCGATTTGCCGGTGATGATGGCTCCTTCGCGGCGGCCCGTCACCTTGGCGTATTCGTCGGCCATCCAATCCATAACCTGTTCGTCGGTGCCGACGTCCGGCGCCGGTACGTCGCGTTCGGGCCCCAGCACGTCGGCAAAGGCGCGCAGATACGCGCGGCTGAGGCGCTCTTTTTCCGTTTCGGACAAGAGCTTGGGGTCAATAGCCACGCCGCCCTTGCCCCCGCCGAACGGCAGTTCCACCAGGGCGCATTTGAGTGCCATCCAGAACGCCAGCGCCATGATCTCGCCCAGTTCGACGTTCGGATGGAACCGGATACCGCCCTTGTAGGGGCCGCGCGCGTTGGAGTACTGCACGCGGTAGGCGGGAACGATCGTACGGCGGCCGTCATCGCGGGTGAACGACAAAACCGCCTGAACGATGCGGTTTGGTTGCTGGAGCAGCGCGACCGTTTCGGGCTTGAGTTTGAGCTTCGCGGCGGCCGCATCCAGGTGGGTGAGCGCGTTGGCAAAAGCGTCCTCCATAGTGTTGGGTTGAACTGGTTCAGCAAACCTCGGCTAGCCCCCCGGGCGCAGTCCGATCTTTTGGAATACCGTGGATAGCGTTCTTTGGGCAACGCTATCCGCTCGCGCCGCGCCCGCCGCCAGCAGCTCCTCGAGGTGGTCGGGGTTTGCAAGCAGCGCCGCCTTTTTCTCCTGCATCGGCTTGAGATAGTCGGAAATGGCGCCCGCCAGGGTCTGTTTGAGGTCGGCGTAGCGGATGGTCTTCTCTTGCGCTGCCCGCTGGAAACGTTGTGCGGTGGCGTGATCGGCAAAGTGTTCCAGCAATAGCAGCAGGTTCTTGGCTCCCGCACCGGTCCCGTCACCGGTATCGGTGACCGCGCGGGAAAGTTTTTTGGCGATGACCGCGGGTGAGTCGTCGAGATTCAGGCAGTGGTTGCCCCCCAAGGTCTTGGACATCTTTTTGGTCGGGTCCAGCAGGCTCATCACCCGCGGCGTTTCCGTGTGCAGCGTTTTGGGGAGACCGAAAGTCGGGCCGAACCGTTTATTGAAAAAGCCGGCAATGTCGCGGCTCAACTCTACATGCTGGTCCTGGTCATCGCCGACCGGCACGAACGTCGGCTGGTAGAGCAGGATGTCGGCAGCCATCAGCACGGGATAGTAGAGCAGCCCGGCGTTCGCGTTCCCCTCTGCTTGTTTGCCTGCTTTTTCCTTATACTGGGTCATGCGGAACAGGTAGCCGACGGGGATGAAATTCGCCAGGGTAACGGCCAACTGCGCGTGCGCCGGCAGGCGCGACTGGACAAAGATGGTGCTGCGCTCGGGGTCCAGTCCCGCCGCAATGAAAGAGGCCGCCGTATCCAGCACCTGGGCGTACTTTTCCTTCGCGTCGAACTGCTCGTTGAGGGCATGCAGGTCGGCGATGAAAAAAAAGCATTCATGCCGGTTCTGCAGCTGCACGAAATTTTGCAGCGCGCCCAAATAGTTGCCGACATGCAGGTTGCCGGTCGGTCGGATACCAGAAAGAATGGTGGTGGCGGGCATAGCTAAGGGTATTGTACGGCGTTTTCGGTATGGTTGTCTATAAAAAGAGGGGGAGGGGTGCGAGTCCTCCCCCGAGGTGTGGCGCCGCGCGCCCTAGGGCTTGCAGCTGGTGCAGCTGAAGCGCTCCCCTTGCGGGGTATCCGTTTTGCACGCTGGATTTCCGCAGCGAGCGCACCGCACCGCAGTGCACCCGTGGCAGGTGACGATCCGGTGGCCAAAGAGCGCGACGGAGCCGTTCATGCACAGCGTGCTTTTCCCGCACGTCGGGCAGACGTCGCCGCCGTTGAGGCGGACGGTCGGGGCGGCTGAACCAGCCCATCCAGTCATCTGCGTAACCTCCAAAAGAGTTCCATGAAGAGCACGGTAATTTTACGATTAACCCCGGCACCAATTTTGCTCCAGGGAGACTGCGAAAATAGAAGTATCAACCCGCCTACCGCCCGCGACCAAGACCAACCATACGCGGGGGGAAGCGGGCGCGGTCTACCGCCTGCGGCTTATCAGCCAATAAACAAAGATGCGTGGTTGGCGTTCGGTGGGTTAATCGTTTCCAACCAAATTTTGCGGCAAAATTTGGGGAAACAAATTAAAAAACTCCCCGTCCTCTGCCGACAAAAAATTCTGCCGGAAGGGGACGGGAAGCTAGGCTTGCCGCGGTACCACCCCACTGCGTCCCGCCGTTGGCGGGACCTTACTGGCGCTGTCCTCCGATGGATACCGGAGCGACACCAGTTAGCCCGTGGTTACGGAGGCTGCCGGGCCCCCCACATCATTTGCTACCGCCTTGGCGGGGCAAGCCACCGCCGTTGGCGGGGCAGGCAGGAGCCACCGTGTCCGCCTGAGGCGGACTGCGTCTGGCCCAACCCTCCGACGTACGTCGGAGGACCAGCGCATCGGTGTTGTGATTTTTAAGGTGTAAAATAAATAATAATGAAGCCGGGGAACAGTGTCAAGGGCTTTTTATGGAGTAAATATGGTTCCTGTGTATAACTTCATTTCTTGTCTTCGTTGAGATAAAAAAAGGCTATAGTTGAGTCTGGAATATCCATGCTTTTCCATTGACTGTTGTTCATATTTGCGATATAATACCTATAGGCAATATATCCGCATCTTTGACAGGGGAATAGGCAAAAATAAAAACCAAATGAGCCGCGTCTGCTGCGCATGTTTGCGCCCAGAAAGGATCGGCGGAGTTTCGTACGGTGATACGGCTTCATTTGGTGGAAGCCGTTTTATTATGCTTCGTTCACTGTCTACA
>JAUSGZ010000013.1 GCA_030648715.1 bacterium
TGTACGGCGCTCCCCCACCCGGGTTGCGGTTGCTTAAGGGGAAGCACTGTGACTGCGCTCCCGATGGGTTGGCGCCGCAGGTTGGCGTATCGACCGGAACGACCCGGCAGGCACTGCCGCCGCTTTCCGATATCGCCCAAATGCAGCCCATACTGTCGCCGGATGTGCCATAGGCGGCGCCATTGCCGGCCGGGAGCACATAATCCTGAACGAGGGTGCCATCCGTAGTGAGCTCCCGTACGCGACGGCCACCCGGCTGCGCAAGGAGCATATTGCCCTTCGTGGTGATGCCGACGCCACGGGTAGCGCCGTTACTGAACCGGCTCAGCGACAGATCGCTATTCACCCGATCCGCGCCGCCGCCCTCCCAATTACCAACCCAGGCACGGCCATCCAGATCGACCGCGATACCGTATATTCCTCCTCGATCCACCCGGTCACAGGTAATATCGGTGCCGCACGTCAAACCGGTTCTGCCGGCATTGCCCGGGTCCAGCAACCCGCGTATCCTCCAAATGGCATTCTGAGAACGGCCGGAGATCCAGACGTTATCCTGCTGGTCCGCCACCAGCCCGTAGGTCCACAGCCCGCCGTCAGTTGCCCGTTCCGGAGTGCACTCGTCGTCCGAATTGTCGAAACGGAACAGCCGTCCGGGACCATCGAATTCACCGACCCACGCGAACCCCTCGCTGTCAATGGTTACGCCCTTGCCATTGGACCCGTTGCCAACCACGCCCTTGCATACCTTCTTTACGCCTTCGACCTCATCGAGCATCACCACCTTCTGCGACGCACGATCAACCACCCACGCCTGGCCAGCCTCAACGTTCACCGCGGTGCGAGAGGGGTTACCGATTTCGGAACCGCAATCGCGATTCGTCCCTGCGGCGCACGTCGTGTTGCAACCGTCGCCCATCGTGGTGTTGCCGTCAAAACATGGGTCCCCGCCGCCCGTCGGGAGGAAATCCAGCACGCAATACTGGCGCTGACAATTTCCTGTACCGCCATCACACGTATCTCCCGCCGACTTGAAATCAGCGTTACAGTTCCCCGTCCCGGTACAGGAAAGGACGTCGCCGCCATTGTCGCAGATACGGTACTCATGAACTACGGTACCGATGCCCACAGGGTTACCGGTAACCGGGTCCAGCACGCCGTCAACGGCGATCATCTGGGTGATGCGCCCAGACACGCTCTGCGCCGCCCACAGATAGGGCGTATGGACGATGGTCGGGGGCACGGTCAACACATCTACCTTGATAGGCATACAGGTGCGCAGGGTCTCGATCTGGCAACGCAGGTTGTTGCACGATGCGCAGAAATTGTCCACCATGTACGGCGTCAAACTCTCGCCGACCGGGCCGAGACACTGGTTGCGGATGGCCGAAACCCGCGCGGAAATGATAGCGTCGGTCAAAATTTCCGAACGGAATTCCAGCTCGTCCAACCAGACCTGCGAGGTGTGCAGGCCAAGCACCCACAGCCACCAGCTGATATCCAGGTTGGGCGGCGGAGCGACCTCGGCGGAAGGGAGCGCGATGTTCCGCGGCAAACCGTCCAGAAACAGCCGGACATTGTCGAATTCAGGCGTCCCGTCCGAGTCGGTATCCGTCGAATTCCAGGTCACCGCAACGTGATGCCAAGAGCCAGCCTGCCAGGCCGTCCCCAGTTCGATCCGCGCGGCCGAGATATCCGCGAGTGTCAACTCATCCACGCGATCGCGGACGTTGACCCACATGGTGACGGAACGATTTCCGAGACTATACACGTTGTTCGCTCCGGCCGGCATGTCATAGACCAAGATATCACCGGGGTTGAACACCAGCGATTGGCCGAGCTTCACGGGATTGCCGGCCGCATCCAGGCTGCCGTCGGTCAGCCCGTCGGCCAGGCTGGAAACGGTCGCGCCCGCCATCGGACGAACGACGCTGCCATCGCCGCGCCGCGCGTCCAACGCCCCCGGCAGCACGCCGTCGAAGTGCGCCAGGAACAAGTCGGACGCGACCCGTTGCAGCGGGTAGATCTGCCGGTAAGTCGCGCTGGAACCCGTCGCATACGGCTTGTCGCAGTTAGAGCCGACGTTGAAGTTGTTGCTGTCACACTCCTCGCAGGTCTGCACGCCCCGCACCGGGTCAAAGCACTGGTTAACAATATCTTCCGTGTCAAAACCAAGTGTGATACTGGAACGGTCGTCGCCGACCCGAGTAAAGCAGGGGTGTGGTGGGCCGGCCGGGAACGGATTCGGACAGTCCGGCGGCCCCAGCGCAGCGTCAGGGCGGGCGATATCGCAGGTGCCGCCGTCGCAGACCCCCGTGAAGAGCGCGGTCCAGCGGCTCGCATAGATGGGTGAACGTCCGGAGCCAGCAGTGAATTCCAGCTTGACCGCGTCAAGATTATTACCATCGGTGGCCAAGGCCGGGTCGCGCCAAGCGACGCTCGTGAAATAGCCGCCGTCAGGGTTGAGCGTGCCATCGGCGTTGCTAAAGAAGAAATCATAGCACTCATTGGCCCCCGTCCAGGCATCGCACCGTCCCTGGGCCGCGGCGTCACCGCTAACGGCCAATCGGCCGTCCGCGTCCGAAACCTGCTGCCGGAGTTTGCTGTCGGTCGCCGCGAACGGATACTGGCTTGCCGGTGTAACGGCGCTGCTGATCTCATACACGGTTATCCTCAACACGTCGGTGAGCGAGGTCAGCGGCGCGGCCTGCCGGACGTTCTCCACTTCGCGGTTGCCGCAGGCCTGCGCGTCGCAATCGTCCGCGATGCCGTCCACGTCCGCATCGCGCGCGAACGACCGCCACGAGACTTCGTCGTGCGCCAGCGTGCGGGCGTACCCTTCTTCGCGGAAGACGCGGTAGTTGGGCGGTGGCAATTCCGCGATGGTCCGGCCCGGGTAAAGGCGGCTGTTCACATCGTGACCGGGCTGGCGCTTGAGTTGTTCCCAGTTGTAGCAGGCGTCGCCATCGGCATCCAGGTCGCAGGCGTCGCCGCCGCAGAACTGGCAGGTGCCGCCCAAGGCGAACCCCAATGAATCATTACAGACACTGACGTCGGAACTGACCGACACGTACGGCTGCAGGGTATCATAGCGGCAGGCGGCGGCGTCCTGGTCGTAGTCTGCCTGGTCCGGGTTGTAGGTCGCCGGGCAGTTGTCGGACTTGAAGAACGAGCCGGCACAGCTGGAAACATTGAACCCGGCGTCGCCGAACCGGTCGTTATCGCGGTCAGTGCAGCGGTCGCAGAGGTCACCGACGTTGTCCTCATCGTAGTCCGGCTGCATGCAGACGCCCACCCCGCCCGAGATCGTCGCCCCCGGCACCGCACTGCTGCCCGCCGATGCTCCCGTGAAGACCGGCCGCTCGCGGAACCACAGCTGGCCGTAGTTAGCGGCATCCAGCAGCGGGAACCCCGTACCGGCGTTAATGCTCGTAAAATCGTTGAACGTGCCGCTACCGGCCCCTCCTCCCGCGCCGCCGTCATACCAGTTGCCCAAACCTTGCGGACCCGGATTGAGTATGTCGGTGTAACTCATCAGCCCGAGCACTGAAATTTCCACCTCGTCACCCTCGGCGGTCGGGTCCGACAGGTCGTTATTAATACCCGGCACGTCAATTTTTTTCACGCACACATTGGCGCCGCGGTCGCTGTCGCGCGGGCCGAACACGATGCCGCGCACCGGGTCCACCATCTCGTTGATGGTGATCGTGTACCGCTGTGCGCCGCCGGCCGCGGTTCCGAGCGCCTCGCGGTCGCACACCACCAGGTCCTGCAGGTACCCATGGACGGCCGGCTGCGGCGAAGCGTCCAATTCAACGGTCGCGGTGATCGGGCCGCCGGCCGCGGCGGGGTCGTACGTGAACAGCAGCCGCGCATCGTCGGCCCCGGTATTGGCGGCCATCCCGAACTCGGCGGTCAGTGCGCCCGTCACGCTCACGAAGTCGTTGTTATTCCAAACCGCGCAACCGGGGTCCGGCCAACACCCCGCCGGCAACGGCGGGATCTCAAACCGCCGGTTCGTGCTGGACTCCGGCACTGTCAGCAGGCCGCCGGTCACCGAGAACGCGCGGTCCAACTCATTCAGGGCCGCTTCGCTCTCGGGCGTGCCGTTATCGATCGCCCACCCGAGGATATTCACGGCGGGGGTGCTAAAGGTGATGCGGCCGCGCACGAACGCCGAGTTGGTGGAATCGGGCAGGTCATGCCAGTTCCGCAACAAGATCGAATGGACCTGGTTGCGCGTGCTCGGCGCGACCGTCGGGGGGGCATTGGAGTCGCGATAGAGCGTCGGCAGTGCGACATCGTCGCCGCGGAACCGTTCCACGATGGCGATGAAATCGCCGCTCGCGGAGGTGTCGGTGGAGGCTTTCAGGGTCGGCCGGTTGCCACACTGGAACGGGCTGGACACGAGCGAACCCGTACCACGACTACCGGACTTGACGACGGTATCCGGGTCATACTGCGGGCAGTAGGCGGCTTTCCAGACCGACTGGTCGGCAAAGGTCTTGAGCCCGTCGGCAATACCGTTGCGCCAGACCGCGTAGACCTCCTGCCCGGCTGCACCCGGCGTGTACCCGCCGCCCGCGGGGAAACTGTAGGTATCCGGGTGAATGGTCACCAGGACGTCCGCTACCGGGATGGTCTCGAATGCGCGCGCTTTATAGTCGTCGGTACCGCCGCGCACCGCATTGTGGGGATTCCCATCGAACCAATAGCTTGCCCCCATTTCGCTGTTCAAACGATGCGTCCAGTGCTTGACGTCGCTGTCATCAAATCGCGCAACCATGGTCCAGCCGCCGCCGTCCGTGGTCATATCGCAGTACACCTGCTCGTCGGCGGTGCCGTCGCGATTGACGTCGATCTGGTACCAATTGTTGCCATCCGGCGCGACCCCGTCGGCGGACATCCCGGACCTCAAGATCTCAAGACACGAGGCAAAGAACGGCTGTGAGCCGGCCAGACCGAAATCCAGGACCATTTTGGTCGCGCCATCGCCGAGCGCCGTCACGACGCTGTTGGGACTCCCCAGCGCCGCCGCGGTGTTGGGTGTGCTCCCGGCCTCAACCACCGGCGCGCCGGAAATGCGCTGCGCGTAGACGACCGCGTTGGTCACCAGGTCCAGCCGCACCGCATCCACGTTGTGGCCGGCTGCAGCCGCGGGGGTCCGATAGGCTTCAATAGACAGGAATAGCCCGGTCGGGTCGGCCCCACCGGCGTCATTACTCCAGAACAGGTCGTAGCACTCCCCTTCGCTGGTCCACAGGTCACAATCCTGCGCCGGGTTGCCGGTCGGGCCGGTTCCGCCCGCCGCGTTCTGCTCGTTGATATCGGTCGTGAGCTGGGTACCGCTCACGTCAAAGGCGAAAGATTTTATCTCGCCGGACTGTTCAAACAAGGTCAACGCCTTGACATTGCCGCGCGGCGGGTTGACGCAGTCGGCCGAATTGTTGCAGATAGCGCCGTGGAAACGGCCGCCCACGCAGCGGGTGGGGTTGTTCAAGACACCGCAGTTATCCATTTGCCGGAACAGCTCCTGGCCGGGGTCCCAGCCCAGCACCGGCCAGCCGGGCCGCAGGCAGCTCTCGCCTTCGTTATCCCTTCGGTACCCGACCGTGAAATCATCCACATCCAAGGCAGCGTTGTTGCCGAACGTGACCGGACTGCCAACCCCGTTCTCCAATGCCAGCTCAAAAGCGATGGGGTCGTTGGCCAGCAAGCGGTCAACCGCGAACTCCGAGCGGAGCGTGTACCACCCGCTGCCAAGGTCCTGCACCTGGACGGGCTGCCGCAACGGGACGCGGAAGCCAAGTCCGTCGCCAGGCAACGCGAGGTCGGGCGGGTCCTGGCAGCTGACCCGGTACTCCAAACCGTGCGGAGCGGCTTTGACCTGGAAATGAGTACACGCGCGGATGGGCCGGAACCGCAGCCGCCCCACCATCTGCTCATCCGACGGCCGAACGCGCGCCTGCATGACGTAGCGCACCGGGTAATCCGGCGAGGTCTGCAGGAACTGCGGGTTACGCAGGCTGCGCAACGCCAGGTACTGCCCCGGCGCGAGGTTCTGGATGAGGATCTCGGCGCTGTGGACGCCGCGGTACGCGCGGTCGTGGTTGTTGCTCGGATGAAAATCGCTCAGACGCCGGTAATCGGTCGCCTGCCGCAGGTGCGCGTCCGCCCCGGCAGAAGCGAACATCTGCCAGCCATTGAGTCCATCCTCGAAACTGGAGTTCCCGATCAGCTGGTCGGTGATCTGGTCGTTGTCCGTATCAATGCATGAGTCGCAACGGTACCCGATGCCGTCGTTATCGTAGTCCTCCTGGCCGGGGTTGAACCACTGGTCCAAAGGTGTGGTCGGCAGTTGGCAGTTATCGCGCCGGCAGGTTTCCGCCGGCAAGCCCGACCCCCAGCCGTCGCTTTCCGGGTCCGTACACAGGTCGCACGCGTCGCCCCACTCGCGGCCGTTGGGCCACACCTGGCCGGCATGCACATCGGGCGACTGCAGCTGGCACAGTTGCGCGCGCGCTACACCCGCCGCGTCCAAGCAGATACTCGGCGGATTGGTGCAATCACGTCCGACCTCTCCCTGGCGCGCCGTGTAGATGACACCGCCGCCGATATCTACCTGCGCCACGCAGTACGAGCGCTGCTCTGCGGGCGGCACCGTGGCCGCGCCGTCGCCGTTGGCCTGTGTTGGGTTGTAGACGGTCGGGCAGTTGTCGATAGCGTCGCAGATGCCGTCACGGTCCAGGTCCTGAGCGCAATTGGTGTCGCAGGCGTCGCCCGTGTTGTCGTTGTCCGCGTCGCGTTGGTCGGGGTTGGGCACGTCCACGCAGTTGTCGGGACGGTAGCCGTACTGGGGGTTATCCAACCCATTCTCGCACACGCCATCGTGGTCCAGATCATTTTCCACGGAGTGCGGGCAGGGGTCGCACGAATCGCCTACCCCGTCGCCGCCGCTGTTGTTATAGACCTCAACTTCCTGGATGCGGTCGTAGTCGAACGCGACATCATTCACCGTCCGATTAAGGTGGATGAACGGGTAGCGTACCGGGTCCGGCAGCACGAGCGTACCCACTTGAAAACGGGGGTCGGCGTGGCCCGGATCGTCGGCGAAGGCGATCATCCCGAGTTGAGTCCCGACCGTAGGGTCCACGTCCACCACATCCGCGCCCCACACCTCTACGGGGCCAGTGAAATTATAGACGTACACCGTGATGGTGTCATATGTGAAGGGTATATTGAGTTGTCCCAGCCAGAATGGGTTATTCGCTGCGGCCCCAGTAAATATTGTGCAGTACGTCTGGTTGAGGTCGTACCGATCGCCGTCAATCGTAAAATCTGGACTGGAGTCGTTGAACCCGTCACCATCACCGTCGCCGACGCAGGGCTGATTACTCCAGCCGGCATCAGCCGCAAACTGCGCCGGGATGATACCGTAGGTCTGGGCCAGGTTGACGCCGGAAATATTATCAGAATCCGGCTGCCAGCACTCGTTGCCCACACCACACTCGGTGCCTGCCGGACCGCGGGGGCATAGTTCACCTTGTTGGGGCCCGGTGCGGCATACATAGGGGTTAGCAGAGTTTAGACAGCTGTCCTGGTCATCGCGCACGCCGTCGCGGTCCGCGTCGCTTTCGCCCAGCGCCAGGAAGTTGAAACATGCCGCACCCATGCCAGAAATATCAGTCGTCGTTTCACGCCAACCGCCTTTCTCCTTGGGGAATTCCAGCCGCGTGTACAGCCGGTAGCCCTGGCCGTTACGTGCCGCGTCGACGCTGTAGCCATACACGTACGCCCGCAGCGGGCAGCCGAACCGCAAGCCCTGCTCGTCCCAACAGGTTTTGCTGTCGTACGGCGGGATGCAGCCGACAAACTGGTTGAGCGGGTCGGTCGGCGGTGTGCCGCCCAGCTGCTGGGCGAACGTCTGCGTCCACGACGGCCAGACCGAGAAACTGTGGCCCGGCACGTAGGTGCCGCCCGTGAACTCGCGCCGCACCGCGTCCCAGAGTGGGAAACCGCCGCCGCGCTTACGGGACGATGCGCGAAGCGCTAATTGCAAGTCCTGCAGCTGGCCGAACCGAATGGCGTCGCGGCGGATCTTGGACTGCGGATTCAGGCAGGAATTGTCCGCCTGGCCCGGGCAATCCAGGTCGTTGGAACACGCCACATTGCCGCAGGTGCCTGCCGCGCCGCAGGCACTGCCCACGCCCGGCTGGATGCACATGCCGGCAGTGCCGGCGTCGCCATCGCCGTCACAGGGGTTGCCGGCAGCGGCACAGCCGGCAAACACGTCACCGGTATCGCTGCACCGCAGGGCGACACAGTTCCCGCCCGCCTCGCTGCAGGACAACGCGGCGCATGCGCCCACCGACGTCAGGTCGGTATTGAACTTCCAGTTCCGCGACAGCTCGTCAAAAACCGACAGTGCCTGCTCACCCGCGCCGTCGTTGTACGACATCAGGTAGATATTCGCGAACAGCTTCTGGGCCTGGCACACGCCGCCCGCGCACGGAGCATTGTTACCAACCGCGCACACTGCTCCGTTATTCTCGCACACGCTGCTGTCGCCGGCCGCTAAGGTCACCAAATTGGTCGCGCCCGCATAGACCGTACGGCCATCGCGGATAGCCGGATACCCGTCCACCGCCGCCGACTGTGGCGATTTGCCGCGGTTGGGCACATTGAACAGGCAGCGGCCGCTGACGCAATCGGCGTCGCCAAAACACAACCCCTTGAGCGACGCAATATCTTCGGGCTCCGAACAGGTTCCGCTTCCGTCCGCGCAGGTCGCCCCGAGTGCCCGACCGGCACAT
The DNA here is from genome assembly GCA_030648715.1 of bacterium. GTDB lineage: Bacteria > Patescibacteriota > Patescibacteriia > Buchananbacterales > GWA2-38-13 > VMFR01. The sequence continues at coordinate 8,811 of JAUSGZ010000013.1, forward strand.
TCGGTCAGACTCCCGGGGTTATCGCTACAGCGGAACGCGGTGGTGGAGCAAATGCCGCTCGCGTACCAGGTGCCCGGCGACACGCGCCAGGGGTTACTCAACACCTGCACGCCGATGACGTCGTGCTTGATATTGGCCTTGCCGAATCCGATGCGGCAGATGCCAAAGTATTGGTCGCCGCCTTGGCTTGCGTCCGTACCGTCGTAGCTGAGGCTGACCGAGAAAGCCCCGGCCGACTGCTGCCCCAAGTCAAACGTTAGGATCTGCCGCCCTTCCAAGGAAACGCCGGGCTTCGTCTGCCCCCAGGTTGCACCGCCATCCAAACTGATGGAAATGGTTGACGGCGGCTCAAAATCATTGTCCACGTGCAAGATCTCGAACGCCACCTGGTAATGACCGGTTTCAGGAATTGCCAAAGAGTAGGTACCGTCCGCGTCAAGGTTCATCGTGAACCCCGCGCAAGTAGCATCCGCCTCATTGCCAGTCCGCACACTCAATGGACCGTAATAACCATTGAACGCGACCAGCGACAACCCCGGCAGCACCTGGATCGGCTGGGTTTCTTGGAAGTAGTTGAGCGGGAAAAGGAACTGCTTGGGCAGGCTGGATGCGCGCACCGTCGGCGGCTCCTGCACCGGCGGCAAATCGTCGTTGGCCGACGGCGTACTGTTCAGGTCGCGACAGTAGAAGAGTTCAAAATTGGTGTACGGGGCCTTGTTGTCCGTTGCTCCCGCGCCGATGGGGAACGCCGACGTATCTTTCCACGGGAATACCCACGGGTCGGGCCAGGGGTTGGCGCACACGAAGTTGGTGATGTCCACGAGCTGCTCGGCGCGGCCCTGCGTGGCACCAGCACCGGTCGCCACCACCGCCGCGCGCGCTTCCCCGTTCACGAACGTGTTGGTCGTGATGAGCGTGGAGTCATCCAGCGCGGTCGCCGATGTGCATGGGGGCGCCGCACACGACAGGTTGACCGCGCCATTCACGTCGTAGGCCTCGCGCCACTGATAGGTGACCGACGCCGCCGGCTGTCCCGCGCTGCGGTCGTAGCATTCCGCATCGTAGGCATGCTGGTTGCCGGTTACTGCGAGGTCCAAGTCGCCCTGGCAAGTGTTGCCGGCGCAGGCAAACTCATCCTGGAAACCATACACGCCCTTGGGCATCAGCCAGACGCGCACGGCGTCGCACCGGCACTGCCGCGCTCCGCGGGCGATGGCAAAGGTCCAGTGCCCATCACCGCCGATACCGCCGTTGAGCGGCAGCCCAGAAACACCGACGATCCGGTCCGCGCCGACCTTCAGCACCATGTGATAGCCGAGGTCGGCCGTGTCGCTGGTTGGCAAATTGGTCGGGCGCACCACACTCAAGCGCTCGGAAATGGGATTGTAGGCCAACTCCTGGATGAGGTTTTCATCCGGCATGCAGCCGCTGCCGTCCGTGTAGTCGGTGTCGTTGCACAGCAGCACGTTATCGTAGTACCCGCTGCCGTCGCGGCGCAGCAGCGACTCGCGATCCATCGGCCCGTCAAAGGTGACCGAGATGAGCGGACTGGAGCAATTGATAATCCCGGCATCCGTGCAGGCGTCCAGCGTGCCGCTGGGCGTACAGCGGTCCACCTGCGGGGCGCCCGCCACCGACGCGCCGGAGATACACTGCGCGGCCACCGCCTGATAGCGCGCCTCTATCTCCTGCTCGTCCATCACCCCCTGGCTGATCTCCAGTTCATCCAAAACGGACCGGGCATCCGCACTCCCGATATCTATTGACCGGCCAATTCGAACCTGGGTGGCCGCGTCGATCGCTACTTCCGTCGCCGCTCCCCGCGCCACCACGGCGGGCAGTCCGTCGACGCTGATACGGACCACGACATCGCTTCCCTGGATCTCCCAGGTACCCACGGCCAGATGCCATTCATCTCCGCCAGAAATAAACCCCAATACATCAACCCGCGCCATCACGCCATTGTAGATCATCTGGAGCGAACTTGCGGCACCGATATTTGCCATCACCAAACTCATCAGATCGTCCGCGACGGGGCCGATCGTCACCAGTGCGCGGGTCACGGCCAGATTTTCCAGGGAGTTGAACCAGACGGCAATGGAACCCTGCCGAGGATTCACAAGTCCTTGCGCCGGGAACGTCAGCAGGTCCTCCGGCGCAGGGAGATTGTCCAGTTTGATACCCTGGCCGAGCCGCGCCGTTCCGCCATCCGTCAATCCGTCAACGAATTCATACCCGCCCGAGCCTGCCACGGGCTCCAGCGTCCGGCCATTGCCCAAGTCCAGCCGCGGCACACCGTCAAAATGGCCGATTACCGTGGTATCCACGCCGGGCTGCAACGGGTAGATGTGGTAGCGCGTGCCGGAACGGTACGGGAGCTGGCACAGGTTGCCGACCGCGAACCGTGCCAGACCCGACACCCCGTCGGGGTCATAGAACGCTTCAATGTCGGCTTGCCGCGCGCCGACGAACGGCGTCCACTGCGCAACGGCGGTGACCGTCAACGAACTGTTATTCGCACCGGCAGCTGCCGGCGCACCGGCAATTGCGGGATCGCTCGCGATCTCCGTCCACTTCCATCGATAATTCACCGTTGGCGCCAGCTGCACCCGCTGGGCCGGGTCTACGTCCATCCAGAACGTACCGGTGCGGGTCACGGCCGCGTCGCTGAAGCTTAGCCATATCCCACAGCCCAGTACCACCGTCCCGCTGCTATCCATCCGAGAAGCGGAAAGGAAACCACCGGGCAGGGACACGCGGCTTGCGGCTGCGCAGTCATTGGCCGAGTGAGCAGAAATACTGTAATTCACGCTGTCGGTGCTCGCCGTGCAGATGAAGGCGTTCGCGCTGCACCCCAACGCTCCTCCAAGCGTCGGGACCCCGACCCCGGCGCCATTACGCGTTACCAAACCCCCAACGACGGTTGCCGAACGCAACGGCCCGACCAACGACGCAAGATAGTCCTGCGCAGCATTCGGCCGTACCAGGGCGAACGCCGGGTCCACCTCCACGTCCGTGGCGCGACACACCTGCGTGCCGGTTTGGAACGTCCAGCGGCACTCCCCCGGACGGCACACCAACGACCGGGCGCTTGAGTCAACGATAGCCGCAGCGTTGGTTTCAAGATCCACTTCGTAGGTCGCGTTCTGCGCCCAGCGCGAACCGTTCGGGGTGATGGTCACCGTCGTTCCATTGAGCAATATCTGGGTCCCTGGCGCCGTGATAGTATAGGCCGCGCCGTTCTCCTCGAGCCGGACGTTCGTCCGGACGCTCGCAATATCCGGCGGAGCGCTGAAACGCACCACGATGACCTCGTTCAAGCACGCCGGGGTGGTCCCTTCTGGCTGCTTGCCGACAATGCGGAACGGCCCGCCCGCGCCGCCCGTACCGTCGGTCGGCACGATGAAGGTGCCGCGGCCGACCACCGAGCCGTCGGCAGCGGTTATATTCGCAGTCCCGGCCGCCACCGCCTCCACCAACTGGTGTGGGCTGGTAATGGTGCTCACCGTCCCGGTCAGCAAACAGCTGTCGGTACACCCGTCGGTGTTGTCGCCGCCGTATTCGCCGGTGTCACACTCCTCGCCGGATTCAATGGTGCGATTGCCGCAGACCGAGATGGGTGCCGGTTGCGCGTTGCCGGCAATGCCGGTGGTTGTACAATTTGTGGCACAATTCCCCACCGCCGCGCCCCGCGGCCGCCGGTTGTTGGCAAAATCGCTGGACGCACAGGACCCATACCAGATGGGCGCCATGCCTGCACCCGCCCCGCACACCTCACAGGCCTCGCCTGGCCCGACGATACCGTCGCCGCAGACCGAACGGCCAAATCGCGGTCCTTCCAGTTGGCAATTAACGCCGCAACCGTCGCCGGACAGCAGGTTGCCATCATCACATTGCTCCTCGCCGTTCTCGGGGATACCATCACCGTCATTTTCCACGATGCCATTACCACACGCCCACGAAGCTACGCTCCCCGGTCGCACGGTATTGCCGGTATCGGTATCGGGGTTGACCACGCAGGTCGCGTCGCAGTTGTCGGTCGCAACGTCCGGCCCGTTGTCGCATTCCTCCCCCGCTTCCATCACCGCGTTGCCGCAGCCGTTCGTGCCGCCTGCCGGCCCAAGGATTGCCGCAACACCTGCGGCGGACGACGCCCATAGCCAATCGATGCTGAACGGGTCCAGACGCTGGCCGAGCGGGTCGCAGGCATCCGGGGTCTTTCTGGGGATGGCCGTGTACGGCACCCGCTGGGGTGGATACGCCGTCACGGTCGGCGGCGACACATCCACTTTGCTGACCGCACACAGGGAGAAATTCTCCTGCACCTTGAACACCCAGGAGTAGGAGTCCAGGGTCCCATTACCATCAGCGTCAAAATTCAGTTTACCCAGTCCCTTGCCTTCGGTGCTGGTAAGGCCGGTATCCGCGCCGGCGGCATCCGTATCGGAGTCCAACACCACGCGGTAGTACACGCCGGGAATAAGACGGCCGCCATTATGGCTGATAACGGGCTGGAATGTTGCGATCGTGTCGCCTGCTGATACCGTCAACGGGCTCACTAGGCTGACCTGCAAAGCGCTGGCCAAAGCACAGGTGTAATCCAGGCCGCAGACGTACAGTTTGGTGTGATTAGTGTTGGAAAGCCGATTGGCGTCGGCGGCGTCATTTTCCATCGGCAGCGAGAACCGCACGCCCATCTGCGCATTGGGACACGCCGATTGGCAGTCCGGCCAGCGCTGCACCACCACCGGGGTTGCCAGGTCCACGGAAATTTTGCACACCGCTTCTTTCCCCGGCTGCCCCGTGATCCTCACTCGCACCGGCGTGCCAGAAGTCTGCCCCAGAGCGGTCGCAGCGCCGATAGGCCCGCCGAGCGGCACTGATGTTGCGCCGACACGAGCCGGGTCGTCAGACGTGAACGACCACGTATACGTCCCTGGATCCAGTAACACGCACGCCTGTTCGTCGCTGTACGCGCTCCCGAGCAAGGGCACACAATCGTTATCACCGGCATTGCAGGTGCCATCGTATCTTGAATACAGCGCCCATTGTTCAGGGTCACAGGCCAAGCATCCGATGCTGGCGGGCGTGGTGTTGTCGCGCGTACGGAAATACCATACAAAATGACCGGTCGCCGTGTCGTTGCCCACCAGCTGCTCGCCGCTGGGCGAACGGATATCCCTGCGCAGGGTGACCCGGAACCACCGGTTCTGCTGGAATGGCTGCCCGGGAGCGAACGGGCTCACGGTTACTTCGATCTTATGCGCCGGAGTGCCATGGTACGTCCACACGGGGGTACTGAGTGTGCTCACCAAGTTCACGGGCACGCCCGCGCATGCCGGCGCAACAGTTGCCACGCCGCAGTCTTCCACGATAACGGTTGCGGTGGTCACGGTGCTGGGGTCAATGAGCCGGTCGATGCTGGCCGAAATGCTGGTGTTGACCGGGACTGCGCCATCGCGCCCTTCCAGCGGCGTCGGACTGGAGTAACCGTCGGCAGCGCAATCGAAGGACCGCGTGCACTGCTGCAGTACCCGGGGACCGACCTTGCCGGTGACGAAGTGCCAGCGATAGGAGCTCTGCAAAGTGACACCGCCGCAAGAACCGGCCGGTGCGCACGACCCGCTGTAGGGCCCCACCGCGCAGCACTCCTGCCCGCCGCTGCATGCGGCCTGCGAACGGCAATCGCTGACCGTGAAGAGCAACGGATTGCTGCTGACCGGACCGGGGTTTTGCACGCGCACATCGCCGGTCACCGCGCCACCTGGGACCGTGACCGTTAATTGATCGGCGTTGCTGGGATCACCCGATAATGAAACCGATGAAGGCGGCGCGATTACCGTTCCTGCTGATGCAGTGAATACCACTTGAGAGTCCGCAGGTGGATTTTTTACAAATCGCTCGCCGTAAATGGTGATGCGCGCCGTTCCTGCTGGCCCGTTGTCCGGCTGAAGTTTACAAATCCCGGGGCCCGCAGTGCCACCGACCGTCAAATTCCCAAGGATCGGACCGTTGGTGTCGGCGCTTGTATCGCGCAAACCCGCATCGGTCACGATTTCGATGGGACCGGTAACGGCGCCGGTCGGCACTTTTACCAGAATTCGGCTGCTGGACCAGATATCTGAACCGCATTGTGCCGGGAAGGTAAAATTGCCGTTCTTCTTCGCCGCTTCGGTACAACCAGCATCGCCGCAAAACTTCACTGCCCCACTGCCTTGCCGCCCACCAAAGTTGGCGCCGATGATGGTGAGGTAGTCATCAATTGCCGCGCTGTGCGGAGCAGCATTCGGCCCGCTGAATTCCAAAATGACTGGATGGTCGGCACCCGGCTGCACGCGAAAACCAAGATTGTTGCTGGGCTGCGAGCCGTCCACTTCTAGCCACACCCGCACAAGGCCTGGCACCAAGCTCGGCACCACGCCGCTGTTGACTTCGATATTGTTCCAGACCGAAGGTACACCAAATGCCGCAAGATGGCCGCCAAACAGGATGCGGTCATTGGTCAAGTCGGCATCGGTCCGCTGCAGACGAATACCATGAATGTGAACCGGGTCCTTGAACTCACCCGACGTCGGGTCAAGCCGACAGATGCCGGGCAGGGCGGTCGCATTGACATCAAAATCCGGGATTCCACGTTCACTGCTCCGTGGGGCGTTGTCGGTCGTATCCTGCTGTCCATCGCCGGTCGTGACGCGGATCGGCCCATCAACTGCCACTTGTGGCGTGTCGGGCGGACCAGGCGGTACCTCAACGATGATTTGAGTGTCAGACCATGTGAGCCCACAAGCCGCATTAACCGCGTTTGCTAAGCGGGCTTCCGCCCAACACAGCGCCCCCGCGCAAGTGAATTCAACTTTTGACAGACCCGCAGCATACGTCCCAAAATTGCGGCCGATGATGGTTACGAGGTTGCCAACCGCGCCGAACGGCACATCATTATCGTAAGGATCGGCATCAAGGGGAGGATTCGGCGGATTGTCGGCCGGTGGACCATCCCGCGCCGGCGAAATGTAGTCAATGAACGGCGGTTCCACACACAGACAGCTGGTCGTGCTGCAACCGAATGCACACACGCTGTCGTTGGGTTGACACGCGGGTGTCGCGGTGTCGATGTCGCACGCCGCGCCGGAACATGCGCCGCACTCTGGCCCGCCACAGTCCACCCCCAGTTCGCCGGCGGCCGCATCCTGGACGCCGTTACAGCAATGCCCCGCCCGCACCTGGTAGGTCCGCTCGCTGCGCGCCTTGTGGTCATCAAAATCAAAGGCCTCGGCGCGCACCCGCAGCGACCCGAGCGGATAACCCGTCAAATCCACCGAGATATCGGCGGTACCCGCGGCCTCGCTGCCAGCCGGCGTATCATAGTCCGGCCAGACGATTGCGGGGTTGGTCAGGTTATCGTACGTTACCAGGTCAACGCCGGAATCGGGGTCGGAATAACTGGCGCGCAAATGCTGGTTGGCGTCGGCGCAAATGTTGCCGGGCAGCAGGTTCACTGATGGGGCCTGGAGGTCAACAATATCGTTAGTTTCAAAGAACCACACGCATTGCGACCGGCAGAAACCGCCAGTACCGCAAGCAGCGCCAAGCGCCCCGCAGACCCCTACCGAGTCGCTGCAAAATACCGCCGGGTCGCAGCTCACTGCCTGCCCGCCGCACTGCAGCGGTGGCTGGAGTGTCACCTTATATTTCTGGTCAGAACGGAAACATTTCGCGCCGGTGCCGACGCAGAATCGGTCATCCACCGGTTTGAATTCCGCGCGCCGGCCATTGGTGGTGATGGTCCCCGGTACACTGTTACCCTCACACGCAGCACCGCATTCGCCCGATAGACAAGCGAAATCTGACAGGCAAACATCGCCATTACTGCCGGTAGCACCCGGTTCCTCCAGTTGCACCAAAAAATTCGTCTCTAGATCTGCGCCCTGCACCGGGCCTTGGTTAAAATTCACCCGCACCACCGAATTTTTCACGCGGTCGGCACGGTCGGGACTGACGCTCGTCACCCGGCATACGCCGCCGCCCGGCACTGGCCCCGGACCAGGTCCGGGCCCCGGACCCCCGCCGCCGGCAATCGGCCCCGTGGCGCCGACCAACGACCGGATGACGAAGCTGACGATGGCAAACGCGCCAAAAATGAGGAACAGCCCGATGACGGCTTCCACCAGGATACGCTTGGCTCGGTCCACCTTCTGCGGGTCGCCAGCCGCCGTCATCCACAGCCATCCGGCGTAGATGATGATGAGCACCGCCACGACCCCGAGGAACCCGAACAGGATCTGGATGACGCGCATGATGGTCACGCGCAAGTCCTGCGTGCCCCATCCCACGATAGTGCCGAATCCCAGCCCTTCGTTCACCGATGCGCCCAGTTGCGCGAATGCCGGCGCGGACACGGCGAACGCGCCGACCAACGTAAGGGCGACTATTGATATTCGGAAAATGCTATTCCAACGGGACTGCACAAGCGTAAAACGTAAAGCGCAAAACGAAAAATTGCAACGAAAAATTCAAAACTATCTTTTCCCCTTCAAGGTCAGAATGCTTGAGCCAAGAATGTTAGCCAATTCATTGGTTTCCTGGAGCAGAGCGTCGGCGGATTCCGCGCTGGCTTTGCCCGAATCGCGCAACAGTCCAAGCCAGAACTTGCTCTCGTTCGCGGACTTCAGGGCGTGGGTGAAGAAATTGGTAAAATCTTTTTTGGAACTCCCGGCTTGGGCTTCGATGATATTTGCCCCAATGCTCGTCGCGCTGCGCAGGAGCTGTTTGGCGATTACCTGCACGACGGAATCACGTTGGTCGAGCGTAGCAATGAATTTGATAACCCGTAGGGCAAAAAGGTACGCCCGGTGTTTCAAATCCATTTTTGCTTTTGCGGTGTAGTTTTGCATTTTTCGCTTTACGCTTTGCGCTTTCTACGGCTGGCACGGCGTTGCCTGGGCCACGCCGTTGCAGCAGTACTTGTTGGTGCGGTCGGTGTTGCAGGCGCCGCCGGCAGTGTTGGGCCCCTCCGACGGCAGGTAGCAATTCTGGTACAGGTCCTTGATGCCCGAACCCATATCCACGCCGTAGCGGCTGTACTCGGCCAGCGGCGTGTGGTTGATCTGCACCTCAGTGAAGTCCGGGTAGCCATCGCTCGATGCTGCCTCGTCGCGGCCGACGTTGGTTATCCACCACCCCGAGCAGCGGCCGCCGCTGCCGCACGCGTAATCCACCAGCGTCACGTGCTGGCGTGCCTGGCAAGCAAAACCACTCGCTGCGCCCGCGCGGTTCTTACACTCGCTGGTGAGCTGGCAGTAGTTGTCCTTACCCGACTGCTTGCGGCACGTACGGCTTCCTGGCGCCGGGCTATCGCCCAGGTGCGCGCCATTGTCGCAGATCTCGTCGCTCCGGCAATCGTTGTCTACCGCGCACCCGCATCGCCCGTCACGGTAGCGGTTGTCGGGTTTCAGACTGGATGACAAAAGAAGTTTATCGAACTGCGCGGTGGGCATGACGGTGATGGGCATCCCGACGCCGGGGTTGGTGCCCGACACGTCCATATTCGGCGTTACGCCGTCAAAATCCGGACTGGGAACCCCTGCGCCGGCCGGCCGCTCGTCGGGCTTGATAAAGGGTGGCTTCAGCTCCAACCGGTTGCTGGCCCAGAACGACCACTGCACGCCGTCGCCTTCGGCATTATTGGAAGTGTTCAAATTGAAATACGGCACAGCCAGCCGGCCTTGCGCGCCGTTCACCTTGTTGCCGTCCAGCGAATTTTGCGCGGCATCCATCGCGCCGTCGGGCGGCGTGCGCGACGTTGGGAAATTTTGACCGCCGGAATTCACGCAGACGCCCGCGGCATTACAGTCCGGAAATGAGGAATCATAGCAGTCGTTGGCCGTAGAAGCGTCGGTTTCATCGCACTGATACAACCGCGCGGCCTTCACCTGGATCAGATATTTGGTGACTCCCGCGATATTACCGGCGACCGGCTGGACTGTCGGCAAGCAGTAGATCTGGTCGCCGCAGGAGTTGCGCACCGCGTTGCAGGTGCCGCCACCGCAGTCAAGGTCGCTCACACACGGCGCGTCGGTATTACTGCACAGGCCGCACAGGGTCGCGGACTGGAATTCCACGGTCTGATACTGATTGGAAATGATGAACGTGCCGGCGACGAACTCGTCAACATCGAACGAGTTGCTCTCATCCAAGTCGGCTTGGATGGTCACGAACGGCGGGACCGTCGGGTCTACCAAGCTTCCAACACCGTTGCCGTTGATGGCATCCGCGCCGTCGTTGACGGCCGCCGGCACCAGCACAGGGCCGCTGACCACCCAAGGCAGCATTGCTTCCGAATAATCAAATCGCGGCACGGCGTTGCGGGCGACGTCCAACGCCTCCACCGGGCCTCCCGCGCCCTGCGTCTGCTGAAACCCGGGGTCGCTGCCGCCGCTAAATGCCGTGACGGTTGCCCAACTTCCTGATGGCGATATCCGAATTCGGTTGCCGGCGGCTCCAGCCACAACAGCCGTCAGCGTTACGCTGTCCGTCGCGCCTGGAGCGTCGCCGGACACGTCTGGACTCTGCACCTCGGCCGTGAGTTTGGCAGCGATGTTATCCGCGATCTGCGCCTGCGTGAGCGGCGTTGCTGGCGGGCCGACCACGATTTCTGTTGCACTCCCGCCCGCATCCACGAACGTGTACGTCGGGCTCTGCCCGATGCGCAACGTGTCGGCAGTGCGGACCCCAAAGGCTCGGAAAAACCACTGATTCCCCACTGCGGGGTCGGCATCAAAATTCAACGCAATCCCGCACCCCAACACGATCGCCCTTGGCCCATTCTCTACTCCTGTATTTAACCAACCTTGTCGGGAAGGCACAGTTGCGGGGTCAGCACAGGACGCCACCGTTACTGGCTTTACATCAATTTGAAAATTTGCGGCAGTCCGCGAAACACAAACAAAGACGTCCGCAGTACAAGTGTAATTGCCAGTAGCAAAGCTCGGCGTGGGTGAGCCGGGGGCAAAATCAAGATCCGTTGTCCTGGCCACCTGGAGCGTATTTGGCCGGCTATTCACCTTTAATGAACCGGCTGCGCGTACCGCCGGCAGGTCAGCGTACGTATCTTTGGTGTCGTCCGGCTGCGGGAATACGATATCCAACGTCGGCGGCGTGAGATCCAACCGCGTACCGACGGTGAATCGCCAAACGTAAGGACACTTTCCTGGGTTGAAGGCGGCAGTATTATCAATTTTTTCAATGCCACATCCAAGGCTTACCTCGTAGCGAACGTCGCGCACGCCGTCGCCAAGATATGGCAACGGATCAAACGTGAACGTCAGGTTGTCACCGCTGGCGGCATTGACGTCGGCGGCTGCCATCGCTGGCAACAAAGTGTCATTCTCATCGTACGCTCGGATGAGGATCTGGCCGCTGATCTTGTCCACGCCGCCGATATTCTGCAGGAGTGTTGAACGGTTCATCAGCTCCTTGAACGTCACGAATATCAACGTATTCCTCGGTACGTCCTTGGCACCCGGCGCAGGATACACGCTTTCAATGATGCCCGCGCCCAGCGTGTCGCAATTCGTGCACGGCAATGTTGGCGGCGGGCGGCGCGACCTGGTCTGCGGGCCCGTGGCGTCCGACAGCGCGCGGATGATGAAGCTGACAATGGCGAACGCCATGAAAATGACCAATAGGCCGAGCGCCGCGTTGATGAGCGTACGCTTGGCTTCGTCTATCTTTTGCGGGTCGCCGCCCGAGGTCATCCAGCGCCAGCCGGCATACAGGATGATGAGCACCGCAACAACCCCCAGGAACCCGAACAACACCTGGATGATGCGCATGATGGTCACGCGCAAGTCCTGCGTGCCCCAACCCACGATGGTACCGAAACTCAACCCTTCGTTGACCGAGGCGCCCAGCTGCGCGGATGCGGGCGCGACAACAAAAACGGCTACCATCAGGGTCAGCGCGACCACGCCGATGGTAGCCGAATATTTCAGCCACGACGCTACTGCGTTTTGTTTTCGATGCCCGCTCGACTGCATGATGTGGTGAAGTAGGAAGTATGGAGTATGAAGTTGGCAGCGTTACCGTGCCCCGCTTCGCATCCCCTGCTTCATGCTTTTTCGTTGTTATTGAGCACTTCCCGTACGAGCTTGCTCACGACATTGCCATCCGCATTGGACCCCGCCTGCTTCATCACCGCGCCCATCACTTTGCCAAAATCCTTGGCGGTGGTGGCGGCCATTTTTGTGACTGTTTCTTGCACGATCTTTTTCAGCGCCGAAACGTCGGGACCGGCGGGCAGGTAGATTTTCAATACCTGCACTTCCGCAGCTTCTTTCTCCGCCAGGTCCTGCCGGTTGCCGCGCTGGTACTCCACGATCGCTTCCTCGCGGCGCTTCACCTCCGTACGCAGGACTTTTATCTCGTCGGCTTCCGCCAGCGGTTGGGGGCGCTTGGCGATGACCACCTGCATCAGGGAAGATTTCACCATCCGCAGGGTGCGCAAAACTACTTCATTGCGCTTTTTCATCGCACTTTGAAGGTCTGTTTCTACTCGTTCAAGCAAGCTCACAGCAATGCAGTATCTTGTATGAAGTATCTAGGGCCACCCGCGAAGCCGGATGCGTAAAAATCCTAAATACTTGCTACTTAATACTCGGCCATCTAGCGGCGGCGCGTATCCTCTTCCAGGCGCCCGATCTTCTTCAAGTACTCGCGCATCTTGCGGATTTCCATCCGGCGCAACGCGGAGTCGCGCTGCAAATTGCGGCTCTTATCCGGCTTATGGAAGCGGATTTTTCGGGTCTGGATCTGCTTGCCGCTCTGCTGCACCTTGCGGTTGAAGCGTCGGATTAAACTCTCAAAGGATTCGCCTTTCTTGCGTTTAATCTCAGCCACGTTCGTCACCTCACTTTCCGTGTCCGGAAAAATTCCGAACAACAATGACGCCCCTGCATTAATGCTTAATTTCGCGCTGTTTTTGCCAGCGCATTTGGGGCGTGATGTTGATAACTCTAATATAAAATTCACATAAAAGCAAATCCTACAGGGCCATAAAAGTTATTATTTGTCAACAACAAAAAGTATATCGTTCGAGCCCGGTCGAGAACCAGCTAAGGTGACTTCTCCACGCGCTCCGCTTGGTCGAAGGATATTATTGTTGAAGCCCGGTCGAGAACTCGCCGTTCTCCGCACTTCGCTGGATTGAAGTATATTACTGTTCGAGCCCGGTCGAGAACTTCCTGGGGCAGGCTTCTCGACTCGTCCGCCTGCGGCGGTCTCGCTCGAAGGATACTCCATACTAAATACTTTATACTCGATACTCCGTTTATGGCTTGACTAAGCAACAAAAATCGGCTAGTATCACCAGTTGTTCGTTGACAACTGACAAATGTCATCCCGGCCCCTGAGCCGGGATCCAGAAAGCGGATAACCTTGTGCTCCGCAGTGGAACACCAATGGTATTGTCCGACAACCAAACCCGGAGTAGCCCCCTCTCCCTGCGGGAGAGGGTTGGGTGAGGGCCGAAACCCTTGCTTCCTACTCCCTTCTTCCTGCTTCGCGCAGGAGAAAGGTCTCTCATGCCTCGGATTCAGAATGTTCTGGTCGTCTTCGGTCGCCAAAGCTCTGTCGCCTACGCTCCAAAGCTTCAGCGACGGAGCGCGTCGGCGACGCTCGTCGGCATCGTCGTCGCCCTGGTCGTCTCACTGGCTCCTGTGGCGACTCCCGTCCTGACCGTCGCCACGGTCGTCGTCCTGTCCTCCCCCGCCCACGCCCAAGTCCAACCCCCGGAGGTGGAGTGGGAACGGACGTTTGGGGGCACAAATTTCGACCAGGCAAATTCAGTGGGGCAGACTACTGACGGAGGATATATTGTTGTCGGATTGACAAAATCATTCGGGGCAGGTGAGGCCGATGTCTACATCGTTAAATCTGACGCTAATGGTGATATATCATCGGGTTGGCCAAAGACCTTTGGTGGAAAACTCTGGGATGAGGCACACTCAACCCAACAAACCAGTGATGGTGGGTATATTGTGGGCGGCATGACAACCTCTTTCGGCGCAGGTGGAGTTGACGTCTACCTCATTAAGACCGATGCGGATGGAATTGTTGCTCCTGGTTGGCCAAAAACCTTCGGCGGCAGCGATTTTGATAGCGCAAGAGAAATCCATCAGACTAACGACGGAGGATACATAGTAGCGGGTGTTACCCACTCACTCGGTGCTGGTAGGGGCGACGTCTACCTCATTAAGACCGATGCGGATGGAATTGTTGCTCCTGGTTGGCCAAAAACCTTCGGCGGTACAGGTTGGGATGAAGCTTCCTCCGTACAGCAAACTGACGACGGAGGATACATAGCAGCTGGGTTCACAGAATCGTTCGGTCTAGGCGACCGCGACGTCTACCTCATCAAAACAGAGGCGGACGGAACAATTTCTCCCGGCTGGCCGAAAATCTTCGGCGGTACAGGTTGGGATGAAGCTTCTTCCGTACAGCAAACTGACGATGGTGGGTACATAGTGGCTGGGCAGACCTACTCGTTCGGTGCTGGAGGGGGTGACGTCTACCTCATCAAAACAGAGGCGGACGGAACAATTTCTCCCGGCTGGCCGAAAACCTTCGGCGGCCCCGAAGAAGAAATAGCTTATGCGGTCCATCAGACCATTGATGACGGATACATAGTGGCTGGCCTGATTAATCCAGTTGTCGCTGGTGCGACAGGGATATTAATCAAAACCGATGCGAGCGGTTTAATCAATCCTGGCTGGCAAGTTGCACTGGAAGGAATAAGGGGGGGCATTACGCTCTCGATAGAACAGACATCTGATAGTGGATATATTGCAGCAGGGTACACAAATAAATTTGGCGCGGGCGGTTACGACGTCTACCTCGTCAAACTCGGCCCCGAGCGCCCTGCTCCCCCCACCCGCCACCAGCTACACCTGTTTCGCGACAACCAGTTTGTCCCCCTCACCGATGCAGCCAGAGCAGACTTCGACCCCGCGCTGCCCGCCATCGTCATCGTCCACGGCTTCAACTTCTTCCTGACGCCCCAGCTCCCCTCCTGGACACTGGAGGTCGCCCAGTCCTTCGCCAGCCGCAAGCTCACGCCGTACGTCAACATCCTGGCCTGGGATTGGCAACTAGAGGCGCAAGGCGGCGACAACCCCGTCGACGGCGGCCGCTTCCGCGTGGCAGCCAGCCTGGTCCATGACCAGTCCCTGCGTCTCGCCAAAGCGCTGTCGCAACTGTTTGCCGCCCGCGGCTTTGCCCAGCCCGTCCACCTGATGGGCCACAGCCTGGGGGCACCGCTGGGCGCGTATACGGCCATCAACCTCCAGGATCCCGCTGTCTCCAACCCCACCTACCCCGTGGCCAACGTTACCCTCTGGGACCCACCTGACCGCTCGCCGTTCGTTGAACGCGCCATTGAAACCAGCTTGACCTCCACGGTGCCCTACCTGCGGAGAAACTATCCCACCCTCGTGGATTGCTACCGCAGCGAGCTGAACGCCAAGTCGTACTTCTCCAACGTCTGGTACGCCTCGGCGGGCCCCGGCCACGGGGAGTCCTACGCGTGGTACCAACGCCACGTGAAGATTCTCACCGAGGAGCCCACTCTGCACCGCCGCGTCAACTGCGACGATACGGCACTGTCCGCCACCATCGGGTTTGGGGCCTCCCAGATCCATACCCCGCCGGACCGCCAGCTGCGGTTTACCCCCTGCCAGGCCGGCGAACTTGACGTCTCGCTGGTCGCCCATTCGGCCGACCAAAACTGCTCGCCCGACAGCGAACTGGTCTTTGCCCAGTACTGCGTGGTAAACGCCGAAAATGTCAGCGTCATTACCGTAGCGCTGGAACCCGGCGTGAGCAGCACCGAGTGCGACTGCACCGTCACCCCTGACCTCAAAAATCTGCGGATGCAGCTGCGGCGTCGCCAGGCTCTCCAGGGCGGCGGTGCGGGTCTCGATGACCTGACCGCTACCTACACCCTACCGTTGACCGTGGCTGAACCGTGGGACTTCCTGCAGTTTGGCTATAAGTTCGTTGCTGTACCTGCCCCCGCCGCGCTCAACGTGAGCGTCATTGATGGCGTTGCTGAAACGCCGCTCCTGTCGCTGACGTCGGAGCCAAACCACATCGGGGTTGAACGGCTCTCGCCGCTGCTGGATATTTCGTCCTTCCGCGGCAAAACCGTTGACCTGGT
>JAUSGZ010000023.1 GCA_030648715.1 bacterium
ACCGCAAGTGCATTTTTTGTATGAGCATTATTCCTATCATCCAATTCACAGCGGCTATCCTGCTGGTTGCCGCCATTCTGCTGCAGAGTCGCGGCACGGGTTTGGGCACGGCATTCGGCGGCGAAGGGAATATCTACCGCACCAAACGGGGACTGGAAAAATCCCTCTTTAAGGCGACCGTGGCGCTGGCCGTGGTATTCCTGGGTGCGGCGCTGGCCAATACGCTGGCGAAGCGCGGTGGCAATCCGCTGCCCAACATTACCCCGGAGGTGACGGACGTTGCCGCGTCGCCGACCCCGACCGCAGCCCCTGATCCGAGTCTTACCCCGACCCCATAAACCAAGCTGGCGCGGCCGTACATTGCCGGCTGTGCCGCCCCACCGTTCGTGCGTACCCTGATCGCGTCGCTCCGCTGGCGGATAAAAACCGCCTGGCACCGGCTGACCGCCGCGCGGCGAAATCCGCCGGTGGCGGACGCCGCTACGGCGCCATCTGGCGTCGATCTGGACCAGCGACTGGTGACCAAACTGTCGCGGCCGCAACGGTTGACCTTGAGCCACCTCCGCAACCTGCCGCGGCTGCTCAACTCACGGGAACGCCGTCAGGTCAACGGCTTGCTCATCCTCGCCCTCATCAGCGTGGCATACCTGGGCTACCGCTGGTATGGACGCAACGTGGTCGCCGTTCCGCTCCATAAAGGCAGCTACACGGAAGCGCTGGTGGGCGCGCCGCAGTACCTGAACCCGCTCCTGCTCTCCACCAACGACGTCGACGCCGACATCGCGAGTCTGCTGTTTGCCGGCCTGTTCCGCTACGACCGCCGTCTCGCGCCCATACCCGACCTGGCCGAAAGCTACACGACCAGCGAGGACGGCACCCGCTACGTCGTCAAACTCAAACCCAACCTCCGCTGGCATGACGGCAGCCCCGTCACCGCCCACGATGTCGTGTTCACCTTCACGAGCGCGCAGCTTCCCGAATTCAACAGCGCCCTGCGCCATTCGCTGAGCGGCGTGAAGGTGAGCACAACCGGCGAACGCGAGGTCACGTTCCAGCTGCCGGAACGGCATGAACGGTTCCTGGATCTGCTCACGACCGGGCTCCTGCCCGAACACCTGTGGGGAGAGATCCCGCCGATCCACGCCACCCTCAACGAGTACAACTTGAACAATCCGATCGGCGCCGGCGCCTGGCGGTTCAAATCGCTGACCAAGGACCGCCACGGCAACATCAAATCATACACGCTGGTGCCGTTCACCGATGCCGCGGGGCCCAAGCCCTACCTGCAGGAGATCACGTTCAAATTTTACGCCGACTACGCCGACGCGGTCGCAGCGTTGAACAACCGTTCCGTGGATGGCGTCGCGTTCCTCCCCGTGAAAGAGGAGGGCGCGATCACCGATCCGCAGGTGAAGCGCTACTCCTTGGCCCTGCCCCAGTACACGGCGATCTTTTTCAACCCGAACGAACAGCCCGCGCTGCGGGAAAAGAACGTCCGCCTGGCGCTGGCGCACGCGGTGGACCGGGCAAAGATCCTGAGCGAAGCGCTGAACCTGCGCGGAGAGCCAGCCGTTGGGCCGCTTCTTCCTACGGCTCCCGGGTTCGACCCGGACCTCAAGGCGCCGGCCTACGACCCGGCTGCAGCCGCGCAGCTCTTAGACGATGCCGGCTGGACGCGCCTGGAAGCATCGGCCTACCAGGAACTGCTCACGGCGACCAGCACCGCCACCTCCACATCTGCCACGGCACCGCAGGACGCCACCACGACGGCGGCAGCGCCCGAAGCTGCCGAAAATCCCGGCCCCCAACCCTACTACCGCCGCAACAAGGCCGGCACCATCCTGGAGTTGGCGCTCACGACCGTCGACCGCCCCGAGAATGCCGCGGTGACCGAGCTGGTGGCAACCGCCTGGCGGGAAATCGGCGTCAAGGTGGCAGTCAACCTCGTGCCGGCCCGGCTGATCGCCCGCGAGGTCCTTAAACCGCGCGCTTACCAGGCGCTGCTGTACGGAGAGGCGATCGGCGCCGACCCTGACCCGTACCCGTTCTGGCATTCGTCGCAAGTGGCCGACCCGGGACTGAACCTGGCGCTGTTCTCCAACCGCCAGGCCGATAAACTGCTGGAGGAAGCGCGCGCCGCGAGCGATAGCGAAAGCCG
Source organism: bacterium (assembly GCA_030648715.1). Taxonomy (GTDB): domain Bacteria; phylum Patescibacteriota; class Patescibacteriia; order Buchananbacterales; family GWA2-38-13; genus VMFR01. The sequence goes on from JAUSGZ010000023.1 coordinate 2,159, forward strand.
GGCGCTCAAATACCGCGAATTCGCGAATCTCATTGCCGCGGAAACGCCAGCGGTCTTCCTCTACATTCCAAACGCCACCTACGCGCTCCACGGAAAGATCAAAGGATTCACCATCAAACAAATCCTGCTGCCGCAGGACCGGTTCCTCAACCTTTCCGAATGGTACGTGGCGACCGGCCGGCGCCTTCGCTAGTCCTTCATCGCCAATCCATTTGACCACGACCGTCGAATCTTCACCTTTCAAAATTTGCCTCTGGACACCGGACTTCGCCCGGGTGGTGGAATTGGTAGACACGCATGGTTCAGGGCCATGTGATCGCAAGGTCGTGAGAGTTCGAGTCTCTCCCCGGGCAGAACTTTTTCCGAGGCAAATTTTGAAAGGTGAAATAGGGCGACACGTCCCGCCAACGGCGGGATGATCGCAAGGTCGTGAGAGTTTCCCGCCACCGAGATTCCCTACATTAATGGACGGCGGGACTTCGTCACCGCATCCTGCGGGATCCTGCCAGAGGCGGTGACCAACGGCGGTGGGCGAGTCCCTGCCCCGTCGGACCTGCCCCGTCGGATGGCGGGGTCTCCCTGGGCATATCCCGACTTTTGAAGCAGAAATTTGAAAGGAAATCGCGACCAAGCAGCATCCACGGCTCAACCGCCGGGGACCACACCCGCGGATACCGCCGTACCTACCCTTCCCGCACTTTCGCCGGGGCGACGCCAACCCGCGCGGCTTCCCGTCCCGCCGTCTCTCACAATATTTCATCGGCGTTTCGGCGCCGGCACTCTCACTCAACAATTAACCAATCCGAATACTTCGAGGCGATTTCGCCTCGCCAAACCGTTATGGTTGTAAAACATTCACCCGCGCGTCCTGACGCAACGTCAGGAACGCGTCCATCGTCGTCGCGGCCTCCGCGGCGGCGCGACCGCCGTCCACCCCGCCCCGTGGCGGTCGCCGCGGCGCCACAATCGCGTATCGCCCCCGTTGCCAGCGACACGCTGCGCATCATTCCCCTCGGCGGCCAGGAAGAGGTCGGCCGCAACTGCACCGTGTTCGAATACGGCAACGACATCATCGTGCTGGACATGGGGCTGCAGTTCCCCGAGGAGGACATGCCGGGGATCGACTACATCATCCCCAACCTTAACTAACTGAAAGGGAAAGAACGCAACATCCGCGCCGTCATCCTCAGCCATGGGCACCTCGACCACATCGGCGCCGTACCCCACCTTATGCCCCAGCTGGGCTGGCCGCCGGTCTACGCCAGTAAACTGACGCTGGCGCTGGTGCGCAAGCGCCTCGAGGAATCCCACCTGACCCAGCAGCTCAAGGCCCACGAGATCAAATCCAGCCGCGAGCAGTTCCAGTTCGGCAAACTGCGCGTGAATTTCTTCGACGTTACCCACTCCATCATGGACGCCATGGGCGTGGTCGTCAGCACGCCCGACCTGTCGGTCGTCCACATGGGCGACTGGCGCTACGATCTGGATCCCGTGGAGGGCCGTCCCACGGACTTCTCGGCTCTGGCCCGCTGGAACACGAAACAACGGCCCAGCCTCCTGATGATGGAAAGCCTCGGCTCGACCAAGGAAGGCCACCAGGGCTCCGAACGCGAGGTCTTTGAGACCATCCGGCGCATCATCACCAACGCCAAGGGCCGCGTCATTATCGGCACCTTCTCCTCGATGCTGGAACGCGTGGGGCAGATCATCCGCATCGCGGAGGAAACCGGCCGCAAAGTCGCAATCGACGGCTTTTCCATGAAGACCAATGTCGAGATCGGCAAGCGCATCGGCTACCTGCGCTTCCGCCCGCAGACCCTCATCGACATTTCCCGCGTCCACGACTACCCGAAGAACCGGGTGGTCGTGCTCTGCACGGGCGCCCAGGGTGAGGACCGGGCGGTGCTGATGCGCATTGCGACCGGCGAGCATCGGTACGTCAAGGTGGAACCGCAGGACACCATCGTTTTTTCCTCCTCCGTCATCCCGGGCAACGAACGCACCATCCAGCGCCTCAAGGACACCCTCTACCGACAGGGCGCCGAAGTCTACCACAAGGAGATCATGGACGTGCACGCCGGCGGCCATGCGTTCATCGAGGACATCAAGCTCCTGCTGCGGCAGGTCAACCCCACCTACCTGACGCCCGTCTACGCCAACCACTACCTGCTGCGCGAGGCGGCCAAGGTCGCCAAGGGTATCGGTTTTCCCGAGGAACACATCTTCCTACTGGATAACGGCTCTATCCTGGAGATCCACGGCAACCGCCTGCGCGTGCTGCCCGAAAAGGTGCCGACCGACTACGTCTTTGTCGACGGGTTGGGCGTGGGCGACGTGTCGCACGTCGTGCTGCGCGACCGCCAGATGATGGCGGAGGACGGCATGATCGTGGTCATCGCCACCATCGACGGACGCCGGGGCCGGCTGGTGCACAACCCCGACCTCATATCCCGCGGGTTCGTCCACATGAAGGAGAACCGCAAGCTGATCGAGCAGACGCGCGCTAAAGTCAAGCAGATATTCGCGGGCAACCTCAAGGAAATGGACGAAAATTTCTACCGGGATAAGATCCGCAATGAGGTCGGCGAATTCCTCTACCAAAAGACGCAGCGCCGCCCGATGGTCCTGCCCGTCATCATCCAGGTCTAGGAGAACCATTGACAATTAACATTTGACCTTTAACTGCGGTCAATTGTCAATGGTTACAGGTCAAATGTCTCAAAGTAACATATGGCTCCGCCTGGCCGAATTTGGCGTGCTGGCCGGCGCGCTCACGCCGCTGGCGTTCAGCAGCCATTTCATGTACCCGCTGGTGTTCCCGCGGGTCATGGTGTTCCGCGCGATCGCGGTCCTGACCGTGCTGGCGTGGTTTGCGGCATCCCGCCGCGACCCCAGGCTGCGCATTGACTTCCGCTCCCCGCTGGCCTCGATCTGGCTGGCGTTCCTCGGAGTCCAAACGATCGCCGGAATCCTCGGGGTAAACCCCTATGCGAGCTTCGCATCCAGCATCAGCCGGGGCGATGGTATCGTTACCCTGGCCCATTTGGTGGCGTTCGGGTTGGTGGGAACTGCCCTCCTGCGCGACCAGCGACGCCGGAAACGGCTGCTCGCCGCCGTGGTCGGCATGCTCGCCCTCCAGGCGCTGCTCGGGCTGGCGCAGGCCGCAAACCTCCCCGGGGTACCGCTGTTTAGCAGCGACCGGCCCACCGGCCTAACCGGCAACCCTTCCTACTACGCCACACTGATGGTATTTGGCGTCTGGTTGCCGCTGGTACTTGCGGCCTTGCCCGCTGCACCGGGGTTCTGGGAACGCCGACGCCGTTTGGCATGGTATGCCATTGCCGTTGGGTGCGCGCTGGCGCTCTGGCTGACGCAGATCCGCGGCGCTATCCTTTCGACGCTCATCGTCGGGGTCGTGGTTTTGGCCTACGGCGCGCGCCGTGCGGCCACTCCCGTCCTGCGACGACGGGCGGGCATCACGCTCGCGGCGCTCTCGGTCATCATTGCCGCCGCCTGGATGTCCCGTAACACGGCGCTGGTGGCCTGGGACCGCACGCTCAAACGCGTCAGTGAAACGACCCTCTCGGCCATCACCGTCCAAAACCGCCTGCTAACCTGGGGTACAGGGCTGCGGGCGTTCCGCCAGCATCCGTTCCTTGGCTGGGGGCCGGAAAATTTCAGCGTCGCCTTTGACCGCTACTTCAACCCGCTCATTTCGCGTGACTTCGGCAGCTTCTCCTGGTACGACCGGGCACACAGCACCATCATTGAAACGCTGGTCGGCAGTGGCGCCGTGGGGTTGGCTTTCTATCTCTTCATCTACGGCATCGCCGGGTGGCTGCTTGTCCGCTGGTCAAAGGATCCAACACTGCGGCCGGCCACGCCGTTCCTCGCGGCGCTCATCGCGACCCATTTTCTTACGCTGCAGACGACCTTTGATACCATCAGTTCCGCGATCGTCTGGTACCTGCTGCTGGCGACCATGGCAGCAGCGGTGGCCGTGACCCCGGCAGCCGTCGCCCGGCGGACCGCGCACTTCTCACTCCTGCCGGCTGTCAGCATCGCGAGCGTTCTGCTCGCGGTCGGCGTGGTCTTGCCGACGTTCAGCACCTGGTTTGCCTCGCGCGTGGCGCTGCAGCCCGATTTGCCGCTCACCGCGGTCACTTCAGATTTCCAACGCGCCCTGCGCATGACCCCGCCGCAACGGCAGGAATTCCGCCAAGTGCTCGGTAACCTGGTATTGGCAAAACTGCGCACGGATACGCTCCCCCCGCACGAGCAGTTCGATCCGCTGGTGGACCTGGCTCTTGACCATTTGCGGCGTTCGGTTGCCGCCGACCCGGACAACCTGCAGACCCAGCTCATCCTCTCGGAGCTGGCGCGGCTGCTGGCCCCGGGGAACCCGGAGCTGGTCCCGGTGGCCCGCCAGGCGGCCGCAGAAGTGGTCGCCCGTGCGCCGGCGCGCTACCACGGCTACTTCGCGGTGGGACGCGTCGCGATGACCACCGGCAACCCGCAGGAAGGCGTGGCCGCCTTCCGCCAAGCGGTCATCCGCTACCCGGAACTGGCGGCGGCGCATTGGAACCTGGGAATCGCCTACCTGCTGGACCACCAACCGGACGCGGCGGTCCGTGCGGCTGCCGTTGCCAAACAGCTGGACCCAAGCCTGTATTTTTCCCGCGACAATCTGGATAAACTCGGCCGCGCCTTTGCCGACCAAGGGTACCTGCAGCCCGCCGCCGCCCTCTACCGGGAAGCGGCGGACCGCCAGCCGACCGATGCGGAGTGGTTTCGCCGGCTTTCCCACCTCTACCGGCAGCTCGATCAACCGGAGCTAGCCCAGGCGGCGGCCCGGCGCGCCATTGAATTGAACCCCGTGTTGTCCTCAGAATTTAGCGCGCTTGAATTGTAACCGCGGCGAAGAATTTGAGACTCGAAAAAAACCAATTTTATACTTCGAGCGAGTCCCGCCAACGGCGGGACGAGTCGAGAAAAAGGCATAAATGTAACTTCTCGACCGGGCTCGAAGACTGCATTTTCTCACCGCGCAGCTCTGTTTCTGCCGTCTTAATTTGAGACCGTAGAAAAAGTGTGGTATTCGGTCATTGCGAGGAGTCCCGAGTCCGTCGAGGGACGACGTGGCAATCTCGTTTTTGGCTTGACGCAGAGATTGCTTCGCCGGGCTCGCAATGACGAAAGGTATTCTTCTACCGTCTCGATTTATAAAAAAAATCGCCTGCCTCGACAGGCGATTTTTTGTCATCACGGTTTACAACCCGCTTCCCCGCCGCTCACGGTCCGACCGCTCCAGGTCGATGACCAACGACCGCAGCTCGTACATCCCCAGGGTGAAGAACATCAAGAACAGCACCTTGACGAGTTTTCCCCAATCCCACCCCGGCATAACGCCGTAGTACCTCAGCAGGTCCAGGCCGATACCGACGGTGAACGCGACGTTCGCGGCCAGCAACAGCTTCGCGGCCACATCCAACCGTTTCTCCACGCGCCAAACCACGCCGGACGTCAGGACGATGCTGCCCAACGCCAGCGCCAGTAGGAGGTAATGGAAGAACTCTTCGAGGGTCATAACCTTCTAACATTGTCCATTGACAAAGGGTCAAAGGTCAATTGTTAATTTGTCAAATGTAAGTCGCCAGCTGTCCTCATCGTACCATGCCGGCGTCCTGCAAGTCTTGAGGTTCTACCTTCCCCTGACGGCGGGCGCGGGCAAACTCGATCCCCCACCAGGCCAGGAACGCCAGCAGCAGCCCAAACAGCGCTCCCAGCCGCACCAAGGCATCGGGCGTTTGCGGCCAAGCCATCAGCGGCAGCAGCCCCGCGGTGGTCGAAGCGACGATGAACGGCCGACTGGATATCACGGTGGTGGAAGCATACTGCACTTCCGCCGACACCCAATAGCGGCCGGCGAAAGTACGGGCCGGCAAGACCACCTCCTCAGTCAGCTCGAAAACATCGGACACAAGCACCTCTCGAGTGCGATCAAAGATCACGCGCCCGGACTCGTCCATGACTTTCAGCCGGACCTCCACGGGACGCTCAATATCCGGCAGGAGACGTTCGACCCGGACCGTCAGCGGCAGCGGCTGCGGCGGGTTAACCTGGATGTTGGGTGGTTGCACCAGCAGTTCAACATCCAGCAACTGGGGCAGCGGCGGCAGGATGGTGGGAGGCTGTGGCGGTGCTGGCGGCGGAACTGGGAACGGCGTTGCCGTCGGTACCGGGCTTGGCGTTGGTGTGGGTGACCCCGCCGGTGATGGCCGGGGAGATGACATTGGCTGCGGCGAGGCCTTGGGTGTGGGTGTTGGTGAAGGAATGGGAACGAGTGGAATTGGCACCACCTGGAACCAGAAGCCAGCGCTCGCCCGCAGCGTCGGGTTGATCGGGGAGACGGCGGTAATGGCTAAGTGATGGAAGCCGTAGGAAAGCGGTGTGGGCACGGCGAATTCCCAGATGCC